>CACFIL010000004.1 GCA_902566315.1 uncultured Pelagibacteraceae bacterium | reverse complement strand
TAAAAGAAAATACCAAAAAAGGTCATGATTTTGCTGCTAGAGTTTTTGTAATCAAAAAAACTGGCGCAACACCACTATCAAATAGAGCTATAAACTATGTTTTTTCAAGTAATTCAAATGTAGGAGAAACATGGCCCAGCCCTTATACAAAGAAATCTATTGATAGTGTTCTGGCTTCAACAAAGTCAAATTTAAATGAATGGGTTACAGTAAGAGCTAATGTGAAGGAAGATTTTAAAAAATTTCATGATCTAGACGTTGAAGAGCTTTCAGGAATTGCAATTATGGCAGATACCGACAATTCAAAACTAACCGCAGTTAGTTACTACCAAAATATTTTTTTTTCCTCTGAGTAAAAGTTTAATTAAGATATTTTTTTAAACCAAAACTTAATAAAGATAGTATTATTGCAGCCAAAACGTCAAGGATTGGTGTGGCTTCTGGATATCCGAAATTCCATAATATAACACCAATTAACCAAATTATATAAATTTTCATATTGTATTAATCATTAGTATAAAAAATATTTTCACTTTGATATTGTTATTTTTATGAAAAAATTTAAATCAAGTTTTAATGTTTATTATGAGGATACAGATGCTGGTGGCATAGTTTATTATGCAAATTATTTAAAATTTATAGAACGTGCTAGAACTGATGCCATTGCCTCTGTAAAATTTACAAATTCTAATCTGAAAGAAAATTATGGAATACATATAATTGTTAAATCTTGTAATTTAAATTTTATAAAACCTTCAAGGTTAGAGGATAAACTTGATATTTTTTCTGAAATTGTAGAAGTAAAGAATGTGTCAATTAAAATGAAGCAAGATATATTTGTAAAAGAAAATTTAATTTTAACTGCAGATGTTCATTTAGCTACAATTAATAAAGAGGGCAAACCAACCAAAATGCCTGAAAAACTTAAAGAACAATTAACTAAATAGTATTTTTTACTTTAATAAATAAATTTGTCATTTTATTTACGCTTATTCTTCCTGTATTTACATTTCTCGGACTTGGATGATAAGAACCTACCAATAAAATATTATTTGGGAGTTTAAAGAATTTACTATGCCCAAATTTGATATTTGAGTCAATTCTGTAATGTTTTTTGTAAAATTGTATACAAGCATCAAAAGCTATTTTCCCAAGTGCAACAATAATTTTTAAATTTTCTAAGTATTCAATTTCTTTATTAAAATATTTAAAGCAAGTGTTTAGTTCTTTTTTTGTTGGTTTATCTCCAGGTGGGACACATTTTAAAGCAGTAGTTATAAATATATCTCTCAATTTAAGTCCGTCATTTCTGTGATCTGAATTCGGCTGGTTAGATAACTTTGCTTTATAAAGACACTCGTATAAAAAATCAGACGATCTATCTCCTGTAAAAACTCTTCCCGTTCTATTGCCACCATGTGCTGCTGGTGCTAAACCAACAAACAAAATTCTGGCTTTTGGGTCACCAAAGCCTGTTATTGGTTTTCCCCAATATTTTTCATTTAAATATTGTTTTCGTTTTTCTTTAGCTATCTTTTTTCTAAAACTGACCAACCTAGTGCATTTTTTGCAGCGCACTATCAAATTTTCAAGTTTTTCAAAATCATTAGTCATAAATATTAATTTTTAATCTTTATGTCTTATACTATAATTATTTTAGATTATGAATGTAGGTTTTATTGGTGTTGGCTATATGGGTTATGGGATAGCAAAAAATATTTTAAAAAAAGGAAATAACTTATTTGTTATTGCAAACAAAAAAAGAGCACCGATAGATAAGATTGTAAGTGATGGTGCTATTGAGGTAAAATCTTACAATGAACTTTGTGAAAAGAATTTAGATGCATTATTTCTTTGTGTGACTAATACACCTGTCGCCTTAAGTATTGCTGAAAAAGTCTCAACTCTACTAAAAGACAATACATTAATTATTGATGTTACAACGCATAACCAAAATGGATCTATTAAAATGGAACAGATTTTTTCAAAACAAAAAATTAACTACATTGAATGCCCTGTTATGGGCGGTCCCGTTCAAGCAGAAGAAGGTGTTTGTGGAGGCATTGTTGGAGCATCGGAGGAAAATTTTAAAAAATCTGAAGTTTATTTAAAAACTTTTTGTAAAGATTATTTCCATTTTGGAGCAGTGGGCAAAGGAGCAAAGTCAAAGTTACTAAATAATTTTTTGTCACTTGGTACGGCAACAAATGTAATAGAATTCATAAAGAGTGCAAAAAAATTAGACATTGATTTAGAAAAACTTTTTGCAGTAGCAAAATTAGGATCTGGAAACTCAACAGCTTTAAATAGAATTTTTGATAATGTACTTAAAGATGATTATACTGGATTTAAATTTTCAACTTCCAATACTTTAAAAGATCTTACTTACATCCATGAAATGCTAAAAGATTTAGGTAATGCAGAAAAATTAGTTGATCTAAAAAAATCTTTTTACAAAAAAGCAGTAGAGGATGGTAATGGAGATTTGTTTATTAGTGAACTAATACAAAAAGATTAACTATTCCTTTTTTTTATCAGCAAATACAATAGCTATAAGCAACAATGCTGTCCAAAACATCGCTGCTAAACTTTTAATAGCACTCGTTTCAGCACCCCACAAATCAAAAACAAATGCTCCAATAAGAATTCCAATTATATAAATTATTACTACTAATCTAGTTTGAGTCATTTAGTTGCTTCTTTTTAAATAATGACATTCCATTATCTTTTTTATGTTCATAAGATTCTTTGAAACTTTCTAGCTGCCATCCTTGCATTCTCTTCTGAATATCTTCTAAATTTTGTTTTTTCCACTCATCCTTAGTATTTTGGTCTTTCCAAATCTTCTTTTCTTCATTATTTCTTCCACAGCCATAACAGTATCCAGTTACAGGATCCATTTTGCAAATGCTTATACATGGTGAAACTATCATTTTTTTATATATTTATATCCTTTTACACTATTATTCTGATTGGACAAATTAGATCAATACTATATAAAACAGCATAAATTTGGGCGAGTGGCGGAATTGGTAGACGCGTTGGTCTTAGGAACCAATAGTGCAAGCTGTGAAGGTTCGAGTCCTTTCTCGCCTACCAAAACTAGATTATGAAAGTAACAATAGAAAATAAAAAAGGTTTAGAAAAAGATCTTAAAGTATTCGTAGATAAAAATACAATCTCAGGCTTTATGGATGAGAAATATGAGGAAATAAGAAAAGATGTAGTAATTAAAGGTTTCAGACCTGGCAAGGTACCTACCGAAATATTAAAAAGACAATTTGGTAAAGCTGTCTACGGTGAAGTAATTGATAAATTGCTAAAAGATACAACAACAAAGGCTCTAGAAGAAAATAAAATCAAACCTGCTGGACAACCTAAAATAGATTTAAAATCTTTTGGTGAAGGTAAAGATTTAGAATACATTATTTCAGTTACTGAACTACCAGAGGTTTCTGCCAAAGGACTAAGCTCAATTAAAGTAGATGAGTATGTTGTAAAAATTGATCCAAAAGAAACAGATAAAAGAATTAATGAAATTGCAAAAAATCAAAACAATTTTAAAGATGCAGAAGCAAATTATAGGTCAAAAATGAATGATCTTGTGATTTTTGATTATAAAGGAACTATTGACGGCAAAGAATTTAAGGGTAACGAGGGTAAAAATACTCAATTAGTTCTTGGAAAAGATTTGTTTATAAAAGGTTTTGATAGACAATTAGAAGGCGTTAAATCAGGTGATACAAAAAATGTAGAAGTAAATCTACCTGAAAATTTTCCTGAAAAAGAACTTATTAATAAAAGTGCTGTATTTGAGTGTAAGGTTACCGCAGTAAGAATTCCACAGGAGGTAAAAATTGATGATGATTTTGCAAAAAATATGGGAGCAAAAGATTTAGCAAATCTAAAAGAACTTATCTCAAATCAAATTAATGATGAATACAAAAATTCATTAGCTATGATTACTAAGAAAAAAATACTTGAGCAAATCGAAAAACAAAAATTAGACCAACTACCTGGCAACTTAATCGAACAAGAAGTCAAAATATTATCTCAAGGAATGAAAGAAAATGAAGTTAAAAAGAACCAAAAATCATTAGAAGAGCAAGCTAAAAAAAGAATCAAAACAGGATTGATTTTAAATGCATTTGGAGAAGAAAATAATATTAGTGTATCTCAGCAAGAAATAAATGTGGAAATACAAAAACAGTTTAGAATGATGCCAGGCCAAGAAAAGATAGTCAAAGATTATTATGAACAAAATCCTGCAGCCATAGATAGTTTAAGAGGGCAAATTTATGAGGAAAAAATAATTGAAGAAATTAAGAAAAAAGCAAAAACTACAAAAAAAGAAATTACCAAAGAGGAAGCTGAGAAAATTTTAAAAGAAGAAAATGAAAACAACATTAAAGAGCAAGCCAAAATTTCAAAAACAGATGAACATAAAAAAAATAAGAAAGAAAAAGATCCAAAAATACAAGAAGTAAAAACAAAACCCAAAGCAACTAAAAAAACTAAAACTGCTGTAGCAAAAGCTAAAAAAGCAAAAAAGGTTAGCAAAAAGTAATTACAAGTTGTATAAGATAGTTAGAATCTACTATGTCTATTAAAATTCCAGAACAATTGAATACACTAATTCCTATGGTTGTTGAACAATCTAATAGAGGAGAACGAGCCTATGATATTTATTCAAGACTCTTAAAAGAGAGAATTGTATTTGTAGTGGGTCCTATAAATGATGCAGTTGCTTCTCTGGTCACTGCACAATTATTGTTTTTAGAGTCAGAAGATCCAAAAAAAGAAATATCTTTGTATATTAACAGCCCAGGAGGACTAGTAACAGCTGGACTTGGTATTTATGATACAATGCAATATATCAAACCAGAAATAAGTACTTTGTGCATAGGTCAAGCAGCAAGCATGGGATCATTTTTACTTTCAGCTGGGGCAAAAGGAAAAAGGTTTTCATTGCCAAATTCTAGAATTATGGTCCATCAACCTTCAGCTGGTTTTCAAGGACAAGCTACAGATATTGAAATTCATGCTAATGAAGTTTTATCTTTAAAGAAAAGATTAAATGAAATCTATTCAAAACACACCGGAAAATCTGTTGATGAAATTAAATCAGCATTAGAGAGAGATAATTTTATGACTCCTGATCATGCAAAAAGTTTTGGCCTGATAGATAAAGTGGTAGAAAAGAGAGAATAAATAACAACATATAGTTTGTTCACAACCTATACTTGATTACTTTGTATCTTATGTATTAAAGTATTAAAACTGATTCGAATTAAAAATTATGAGCAACAATAAAAATATTCTTTACTGTTCTTTTTGTGGCAAGAGCCAACATGAAGTTAGGAAGTTAATTGCAGGACCAACTGTATTCATTTGTGATGAATGTGTTGAGCTTTGTATGGATATCATTAAAGAGGAAAACAAAGATAATTTTGTTAAACAACAAGATGGCTTGCCTCTACCGAAAGAAATATGCAAAGTACTAGATGACTATGTTATTGGACAATCTCATGCAAAAAAAGTTTTATCAGTAGCAGTTCATAATCATTATAAAAGATTAAACTACGAAAATAAAACAAGCAAAACAGTTGAACTATCTAAATCTAATATTATGCTTGTAGGGCCAACTGGATGTGGAAAAACATTATTAGCTCAAACTCTTGCAAGAATACTTGATGTACCTTTTACCATGGCTGATGCTACCACTTTAACTGAAGCAGGATATGTTGGTGAGGATGTTGAGAATATAATTCTAAAATTATTACAGGCTGCAGATTATAATGTAGAAAAAGCTCAAAGAGGAATTGTTTATATAGATGAGGTTGACAAGATAAGTAGAAAATCTGAAAATCCATCTATAACTAGGGATGTTTCTGGGGAAGGAGTTCAACAAGCCTTATTAAAAATAATGGAAGGAACTGTGGCAAGTGTTCCACCTCAAGGAGGAAGAAAACATCCTCAACAAGAATTTCTGCAAGTAGACACAACCAATATACTTTTTATTTGTGGAGGTGCTTTTGCTGGTCTTGATAAAATAATATCTCAGAGAGATAAAGGGTCATCTATTGGATTTGGAGCAGAGGTAAAAACTTTAGAAGATAAAAAAACTGGAGAATGGATGAAAAATCTAGAACCTGAAGATTTATTAAAATACGGTCTGATACCAGAATTTATTGGCAGATTACCAATTACAGCTACACTTGAGGATTTGGATGAAAACTCTTTAGTAAAAATTTTACAAGAACCAAAAAATTCTCTGATTAAACAGTACCAAGAATTATTTAGATTAGAAGGAGTAAAATTAACATTTAAAGATCAGGCAGTTAAAGATATTGCTAACAAAGCAATCAGCAAGAAAACCGGTGCTAGAGGACTGAGATCAATTTTAGAAAATTTATTACTTAAAACTATGTTCGACCTTCCTGGTCAAGATAATATAGAAGAAGTTATTATTGATGGAGGAACAATTAAGGGTACTTCTCAGCCAATTATTGTTCATACTAAGAACAAATCAAAAACAGAAAAGACTTCTGCGGCTTAATAAGAGTTAATAAACAAAAGTTTCCTATTGCATTATAAAATATAATATCCATATTTATAGTCATGGAAGTTAAATTAATACAACCCTTATTACCATTAAGAGACATAGTAGTTTTTCCAAGCATGGTGATTCCACTATTTGTTGGAAGAGATAAATCTATTACTGCTTTAAATGAGGTAATGAAAAGTGACAAAAAAATAATATTAGTTACTCAAAAAAATTCTGAAGTTGATGATCCGAAAAAAAATGATGTATTTTCTTATGGATGTGAAAGTAATATATTACAACTTTTAAAACTTCCAGACGGCACAGTTAAGGTTTTAGTAGAGGGAATTAAAAGAGTAAAAATTATTGATTTCAGGGATGATGAAAAATTTATTACTTGTACATATGAACATCAAAAAGATGTTTTTAACAAAGATGAAGATCTATTGCCTCTAGCTTTTACAGCTGTGAAAAGACTAGAAAAATTAACGTCTGTAAATAAAAAAATATCGTCAGAGACTATTAGCAATATTAAACAATTAAAAGATCCATCCAAAATTGTAGACAATATTGTTTCAAACTTAAATGCATCTATATCTGAAAAACAACAAATATTTGAAACATTGGATGTTAAGAAAAGATTAAATGCAGCTATTAAGATGATGGAAAGTGAAACAAGTATAATCGGAGTAGAAAAAAGAATTAGAGGAAGAGTTAAAACTCAAATGGAAAAGACTCAAAGAGAATATTATTTAAACGAACAATTAAAAGCAATTCAAAAAGAATTAGGTGAAATTGAAGATGGCAAAGATGAAACTACTAACTTAAAAAAATCAATCCAAAAAGCTAAAATGCCAAAAGAAGTTGAGAAGAAGTGCATGTCAGAGCTTAAGAAGTTAAAAAACATGAGTCCTATGTCTGCAGAAGCAACAGTTGTTAGAAATTACTTAGATTGGATGATAGATCTTCCGTGGTTTAAAAAAGATGATGTGGATATTGATTTAAATAAAGGTCTTAAAATTTTAGATGAAGATCATTTTGGTTTAGAAAAAGTGAAGGAGAGAATTATTGAGTTTCTAGCAGTTCAAAAAAGGATGGAAAAAATTAAAGGACCAATTTTATGTTTAGTTGGACCCCCAGGAGTAGGAAAAACATCACTTGGAAAATCTATAGCTAAAGCTACTAATAGACAGTTTATTAGAATGTCTTTAGGAGGTGTTAGAGATGAAGCTGAAATAAGAGGTCATAGAAGAACATATATCGGATCTTTACCAGGAAAAATAATTCAAATGATGAAGAAAGCTGGTACAAAAAATCCTTTATTTTTATTAGATGAAGTTGATAAAATTGGAAACGATTATAGAGGAGATCCATCATCAGCTTTACTAGAGGCGTTAGACCCTGAGCAGAATACAGCTTTCAATGATCACTACTTAGAAGTTGATTATGATTTATCCGATGTAATGTTTGTAACAACAGCAAATACTCTAAATATTTTACCACCACTTCTTGACAGAATGGAAGTTATAAGAATTCCTGGATATACAGAAGATGAAAAAATAAATATTGCAAACAAGTACTTGCTACCTAAACAAGTGAAAGAAAATGGTGTGAAAGAGGGTGAACTAAATTTAGAAGATGGGACAATTAAAGAGATTATTAGAAGTTATACAAGAGAGTCTGGAGTTAGAAATCTAGAAAGAGAAATTTCTAAAGTAACAAGAAAAGTCGTTAAAAAAGTAGTAAGTGGTGAAGTTGAAAAGGTTCAAGTAAATGATAAAAATATTCCAGACTTTTTAGGAATTAAAAAATTCAAATATGGTGAAGTAGAAGAAAAAAATAAAACTGGAATAGTAATAGGATTAGCATGGACTGAAGTGGGGGGTGAAATTCTTAAGATCGAAACTGTCAATATGCCGGGCAAAGGTAGAATGCAAATAACTGGAAAACTTGGAGATGTAATGCAAGAGTCTGTTAAAGCTGCTAAATCCTTTGTTAGATCTAAAAGTTTAGAATATGGAATTATTCCACCTTTCTTTGAAAAAAAAGATTTTCATATCCATGTTCCTGAGGGAGCTACACCTAAAGATGGACCTTCAGCTGGGATAGCAATGGTTACTTCCATTGTATCTTCAATAACAAACATTCCTGTTAAAAGAGAGATAGCTATGACAGGGGAAGTAACAATTACAGGACAAGTTTTACAAATAGGTGGTTTAAAAGAAAAATTACTAGCCGCTCATAGAGCAGGAGTTAAAAAAGTGTTAATTCCAAAAGAAAATGAAAAAGATTTAGTTGATATACCCAAAAAAGTTAGGGAAGATATCAAGATAATACCAGTTGAAACTGCAGATGAAGTCTTAAAAATTGCACTTACAAAAGAACTCAAGCCAGTTGAATGGACAGAGGTAGATAAAATCTCTGAGGGTAAAAAGGACGATAAATCCCAAGCTAGTATTCAGTAATAAACAATTTACTTTATTAATCCGTTGATGTAATAGTACCAAGATTTTGGGTGGTTAGCTCAGTTGGTAGAGCATCTCGTTTACACCGAGGGGGTCAAAGGTTCGAGTCCTTTACTACCCACCATTTACACCTGTGGGGGTGTAGCTCAGTTGGTTAGAGCACCTGCCTGTCACGCAGGGGGCCGAGGGTTCGAGTCCCTTCACTCCCGCCATTAATTAAGTAAAACTAGGCATAAAAATGTGACATATCTTCACTTTTAGTTGATATAATAGTTGTTACATAGGATTCAAATGCTTACGGAATTTTTAAAAGATTATCTACCGATAATATTATTTTTGATAATAGCTTTAGGCTTAAGTCTTGCTTTTGTAGCAATTAATTATATTGCTGCTCCAAGCAAACCTGATCCTGAAAAACTTTCTGCTTATGAATGTGGGTTTGAACCTTTCAATGACTCTAGAATGGAATTTGATGTAAGATTTTATTTGGTTGCAATATTATTTATAATCTTTGATTTAGAAATTGCGTTTTTATTCCCATGGGCGATTTCACTTGGTGAAATCGGTTTATATGGTTTCTGCTCTATGATGTTATTTTTATTTATCTTAACTGTTGGCTTTATTTATGAATGGAAAAAAGGAGCTTTAGACTGGGAATAAAATGAATTTACAAGATAGAAAAAAAGATATCCCAGAAGAGTTTAAACAATTAGCACAGGACTTTAGTGATAACGGTTTTATAACAACATCACTAGACAATCTTGTTAATTGGGCGAGAACTGGTTCATTGCATTGGATGACGTTCGGACTAGCTTGTTGTGCAGTTGAAATGATGCAAACATCTATGCCGAGATATGATCTTGAAAGATTTGGTGCAGCACCAAGAGCATCGCCACGACAATCAGATGTGATGATAGTAGCAGGTACGCTAACAAATAAAATGGCTCCTGCATTGAGAAAAGTTTACGACCAGATGCCTGAACCTAGGTATGTAATATCTATGGGAAGTTGTGCAAATGGTGGAGGTTACTATCATTATTCATACTCTGTAGTGAGAGGATGTGATCGAGTGGTACCCGTTGATGTTTATGTCCCTGGATGTCCTCCCTCAGCTGAAGCATTACTTTATGGAATTTTACAATTACAGAAAAAAATTAGAAATAAAGGTTCTTTAGAAAGATAATAATGAAAAATCTTGAGGACTTGGAAAAGTTTATAAACTCGGAATTAACATCTAAAATAAACAGTTCATTTATAAAGCATGATAACATTTATTTAAATATAGATCATGATGAATTGGTCGATGTTATTTCTTTTTTGAAGACCAATATAGAAACTAAATTTAGACAATTAATCGAAATTACAGCTGTAGATTACCCTGAAAATGAAAATAGATTTAAGATGGTTTATTTACTATTAAGTCATGAATATAATAAAAGAATTATTATTGATTTTTCAATAAAAGAAAATGACGTAATTTCCTCATTAACTTCTATATTTCCCTCTGCAAATTGGATGGAAAGAGAAGTGTTTGATATGTATGGGTTAAACTTTAAAAATCATCCTGATTTAAGAAGAATTTTAACTGATTATGGCTTTGATGGGCATCCTTTAAGAAAAGATTTTCCTCTTACTGGCCATAATGAAGTTCGTTATAGTGAAGAACAAAAAAAAGTGATCTATGAACCTGTAAAATTGGAACAAAACTACAGAAATTTTGATTATGAGAGTCCGTGGGAAGGAACCAAATATATTAAAGAAATTAAAAAAAGCTAATGGCAAAACAGAAAAAAACACTAAATTTAAATTTTGGACCACAACATCCTGCAGCGCATGGAGTTTTAAGATTAATACTTCAATTAGATGGAGAAGTTGTTGAAAAAGCTGATCCTCATATAGGATTATTGCACCGAGGTACTGAGAAGTTAATAGAAAATAAAACTTATATCCAAGCAGTTCCTTATTTTGATCGTCTTGACTATGTAGCACCAATGAATCAGGAACATGCATTTGCTTTAGCTATAGAAAAAATTCTTAAAATTAAAGTTCCTGCAAGAGCAAAATTTATAAGAGTAATTTTCTGCGAAATAGGTCGAATATTAAGTCACATATTAAATGTAACTACTCAAGCAATGGATGTTGGGGCGTTAACACCAACTTTATGGGGATTTGAGGAACGAGAAAAATTAATGGGATTTTATGAGAGGGTGTCTGGATCAAGGTTGCACGCTAATTATTTTAGAGCTGGTGGAGTACATAAAGATCTTCCTACAGGACTTGATAGCGATATCGGTGAATTTTGCGAAAAATTCCCAAAAATTATTGATGATTTAGAAACTTTACTTACTGATAACAGAATATTTAAACAAAGAAATGTAGATATAGGAATTGTATCTAAACAAGATGCACTAGATTATTCATTTTCAGGTGTAATGTTAAGAGGCTCTGGTGTAGCTTGGGATTTAAGAAGAAGTCAACCTTATGATTGTTATGATGATTTAGAATTTAAAATTCCTGTCGGAAAAAATGGAGATTGTTATGACAGATATCTTTGCAGAATTGAAGAAATGAGAGAAAGCGTAAAAATTATTAAACAATGTTTAACAAATATTCCAAAAGGACCAATTAAAACAGAAGACGGAAAGATTTCTCCTCCACCAAAGAAGGAACTTAAACAGTCTATGGAGGCTTTAATCCATCACTTTAAGTTATTTACAGAGGGATATAGGGTTGAAAAAGATGAAATATATACAGCAGTTGAGGCACCAAAAGGAGAGTTTGGTGTCTATTTAATTTCTGATGGTTCAAGCAAACCTTACAAATGTAAGATCAGAGCTCCTGGATTTACCCATCTTCAAGCTATGGATTATTTAATAAAAGGACATATGCTTGCTGATGTACCTGCGGTTTTAGGTTCAATGGACATTGTTTTTGGAGAGGTCG
Organism: uncultured Pelagibacteraceae bacterium; assembly: GCA_902566315.1. Taxonomy (GTDB): domain Bacteria; phylum Pseudomonadota; class Alphaproteobacteria; order Pelagibacterales; family Pelagibacteraceae; genus Pelagibacter. The sequence goes on along the minus strand of CACFIL010000004.1, from coordinate 69,736 downwards.
ATAGATGAGTATAAAAAAAATTCACAAAGAACAGCCTGAAACTTTTATATTTAATGATAAAAGTATGGAGGCTGCAAATAAAATAGTTTCTAATTATCCTGATGGGAAGCAACAGAGCGCAGTCATGGCTTTGTTATATATTGCTCAAAGGCAAAATGATAATTGGATACCTTTACAAGCAATGAAATATATAGCCAAATTTTTAGACATGCCTTATATAAAAGTTTATGAAGTAGCAACTTTTTATTCAATGTATAATTTATCTCCAGTTGGTAAATATTTTTTTCAAGTTTGTACCACAACACCTTGTATGCTTAGAGGAGCGTATGATTTAGTAAAAGTTTGCAAAAACAAAATATCTGAAAAAGAAAATATGTTATCTGATGATGGGAAAATTTCTTGGATGGAGGTTGAATGTTTAGGTGCATGTGTTAATGCCCCAATGATGCAAGTTAATGAAGATTATTATGAAGATTTGAATGATAAAAAACTCGAAGAAATAATTGAAACTATATACCAAAATAAAATCCCAAAACCAGGATCTTACTCTGGAAGAATAAATGCAGAACCAGTTAATAATCGAAAAACTTTATTAGGTAATAAAAATGCTTAAAGACGAAGATAGAATATTTCAAAATTTATACAATGACAGTGGAGCTGATATTGAGTCTGCTAAATTAAGAAATGATTGGAATGGAACAAAAGAAATTTTAGAAAAAGGAAGAGAGTGGATAATCAACGAAGTTAAATCCTCTGAACTTAGAGGGCGTGGTGGTGCTGGATTTCCAACTGGTCTAAAATGGTCTTTTGCGCCTAAAGAGGTGGGGTCTAGACCACATTATTTAGTTATCAATGCAGATGAATCCGAACCTGGAACATGTAAAGATAGAGATATATTAAGATTTGAGCCTCACAAATTAATAGAAGGATGCTTAATCGCTTCTTACGCAGTTAATGCCCATAAATGTTATATTTATATAAGAGGTGAATATTTTAACGAAGGGCAAAAACTTCAAACTGCAATCGATGAGGCTTATAAAAATAATTTAATTGGTAAAAATGCCATTAATTCAGGATGGGATTTAGATATTTATATTCATTATGGTGCAGGTGCCTATATTTGTGGTGAAGAAACTGCACTACTTGAGAGTTTGGAAGGAAAAAAGGGTCAACCAAGATTAAAGCCACCATTTCCTGCATTAATTGGATTATATGGATGTCCTACTATTATAAATAATGTTGAGACTGTTGCAGCTGTTCCTACAATTCTAAGAAGAGGTGCAAAATGGTTTAGTTCACTTGGAAGAGCTAAAAACACTGGAACAAAAATTTATTGTATTTCTGGAAATGTCAATAACCCATGTAACGTTGAGGAAGAAATGGGAGTTCCACTTAAGGAATTAATTGAAAACCATGCTGGAGGCGTAGTTGGTGGATGGGACAATCTCAAAGCAGTAATACCTGGTGGTTCTTCAATGCCAATGTTACCTAAAGAAATTTGTGACAATATGAAAATGGATTTTGATGCATGTGTTGAAAATAAAACAGGACTAGGAACAGCCGGTATTGTTGTTATCAATAATGACCAAGATATTATTAAGTGTATGGCAAGAATAGCTAGATTTTATAAGCATGAGAGTTGTGGTCAGTGTACTCCATGTAGGGAAGGATCTGGATGGATGTGGAGAATGTTAGAAAGAATGGCAGCAGGTGAGGCAACCCCAGACGAAGTGGATATGCTTTTTGATGTAACAAAACAAATAGAAGGTCATACTATTTGTGCATTTGGCGAAGGTTCCTCTTGGCCTGTTCAAGGATTAATCAGACATTTTAAAGATGAAATACTTGAAAGAAATAAATTTGATCCTGTTGTGAAAAAAAACAAAAATATTCCATACCTTGTTGATCAACATTTATTAGAAAAGGAAAATGCCTAAATTAAAAGTAAACGATATTGATATTGAAGTTGAAGATGGTCTAACTGTACTCCAAGCTTGTGAACAAGCTGGAGCTGAAATACCAAGATTTTGTTATCATGAAAAACTTTCCATTGCTGGGAATTGTCGTATGTGTTTGGTTGAAATGGAAAAATCTCCAAAACCCATAGCTTCATGTGCAATGCCTGCAGCTGAAGGTATGGTTATTAAAACAAACACAGAAAAAGTTGAAAAAGCAAGAAAAGGTGTGATGGAGTTTTTGCTGGCTAACCATCCTTTAGATTGTCCTGTTTGTGATCAGGGTGGTGAGTGTGATTTACAGGATCAATCAATGTTTTATGGAATTGATAAATCACGATTTAAAGAGAATAAAAGATATGTACCTGAAAAATACATGGGTCCATTAATAAAAACTCAAATGACTAGATGTATTCATTGTACTAGATGTATTAGATTTGCTACTGAAGTAGCGGGTGTGCCAGAATTAGGAGCGATAGGACGTGGAGAAAATATGGAAATTACTACATATTTGGAGAAATCCATGGAGTCTGAAATGTCAGCCAATGTAATTGATTTATGTCCAGTTGGTGCATTAACTTCTAAACCTTATGTGTTCGAGGCAAGACCTTGGGAACTTAAAAAGACTGAAACAATTGATGTTATGGATGCTGTTGGGTCAAACATTAGAGTGGATACTTACGATTGGGAAGTAAAAAGGGTATTACCAAGAATTAATGAGGAAATTAATGAGGAGTGGATTTCTGATAAAACAAGATATGCATGTGATGGATTAAAAAATCAACGATTAGACACCCCTTTAATAAAAAATAATGAAAATTTTGAAGAAATAAGTTGGCAAGATGCATACAAAAAAATCAAAGAAAAAATTTTAAAAACATCACCAGATAAAATAGTTGGTTTAACTGGTGATATGACAAACATGGAAACTATGTTTAGTGTTAAAAACTTATTTCAAAAAACTTTAAATTCTAGTTATTTAGACTCTAGAGCTGACCATACTTACATAAATTTTGAAAAAAGAAGTAACTACCTATTTAACTCTAGCATAGAAGGGATTGAAGAAAGCGATCTTATATTATTAATAGGCACAAACCCCAGACTTGAAGCAACTATATTAAACTCAAGAATAAGAAAAACTTATTTAAAAAATAAAACTGAAATATTTTCCTTTGAGGATATGGGTGATTTGACTTATCCTTATCAAGTTTTAGAAAATAATTCAAAAGTAATAAATGAAATAATTAAAAATGAACACGATCTTTCAAATAAAATTGTTAGTGCAGAAAAACCTATAATTATTTTAGGCCAATCAATTTTAAACAGTAACAATGGCGCATATATTTTTGAGGAGTTAAAAAAGTATTTAACTAGTATTGATAAAATTAATGATAATTGGAATTCACTAAATATTTTGTCAAAAGATGCATCAGCTGTTGGTTCTTATGATTTAGGCATTTTTTCTTCAAACGATGGAAGAAATAAAACTCTTAAAAAAATTGAAGATAATGAAGCAGAGATTGTTTTTTTATTTGGTCAAGATAATCTCAAAATTAAAAAAAATAATGAGTTTTTAATTTATATTGGAAGTCATGGTGATATGGGTGCAGGTATGGCAGACCTTATTTTGCCTGGTGCTGCATACACTGAACAAGATGGTTATTTCACTAACTTAGAAGGAAAGCTCCAAAAAGCTTATAAAGCATCATATCCACCAGGAGATGCTAAAGAAGATTGGCAAATAATTAATGAGTTATCAGACGCAATCAGTGGAAAGGCTTTATTTGATAATAAAACGGTACTAATTAAATTCATGTATGAGTATCTAAATAATGAAAATATTAAAAAATTTGAAATACCTTCATATAACTTAAGTCATGAAAAAATATTAGTTGAGGATATTGATTATTATTATTCTAATACAATTGCACGCGCATCAAAAACAATGTCCGAATGTAGATACGCTAGAACTAATTTGAAAAAAACTGGAACAGAGGGCTAATGGACTCTTATTTTTCAATATTATTTACTGAAGTTTATAAAATACTCTTTCTCTTGGTTCCTGTTTTGGTCTCTGTAGCAATGATAGTTTGGCTTGATAGAAGAGTTTGGGCCTTTGTACAAAAAAGGAGAGGACCCAATGTTGTTGGTCCATTTGGTTTATTTCAATCATTAGCTGATGCATTAAAATATATTTTTAAAGAAATAATAATACCTGCAAGCTCAAACAAGCTTGTATTTGTTTTAGCTCCAGTCGTGACTATGACATTAGCATTAATATCATGGGCTGTAATACCATTTGGTGAAGATTTTGTTCTAGCCGACATCAATGTTGGTATTTTATATCTTTTCGCAGTTTCATCATTAGGTGTATATGGGATAATTATGGGCGGATGGGCCTCAAATTCTAAATACCCTTTTTTAGGTGCAATCAGATCTGCTGCACAAATGGTATCATATGAAGTTTCCATAGGAGTTATAATAATCAATGTTCTATTATGTGTTGGATCTTTAAACTTAAGTGACATCGTTATGGCACAACAAAATTTATGGTTTGTAATTCCTTTGTTTCCTATGTTTGTAATTTTTTTTATTTCTGCATTAGCAGAAACAAATCGTCCTCCATTTGATTTGCCAGAAGCAGAAGCAGAATTAGTAGCTGGATATCAAACAGAATATTCAGGAATGATGTATGCTATGTTTTGGTTAGGAGAGTATGCAAACATTCTATTAATGTGTGCAATGGGATCGATTTTATTTTTGGGTGGCTGGTTGTCTCCAATAGATGTCTTCCCATTTAATGCTATTCCAGGTCCATTTTGGCTTATCTTTAAAGTATTATTTTTATTTATTTTATTTGCGTTAGTTAAAGCAACTGTTCCAAGATACAGGTATGACCAATTAATGAAGCTTGGTTGGAAGATATTTCTCCCATTTTCACTGTTTTATGTTGTTTTAACTTCAAGTTTTTTACTATATTTTGATTTACTACCAGGAAAATAAATGAAAATTTCAAGATTATTAAAAACTATATTCATGATTGATTTTGTGACTGGTTTATTAATTGCAATAAAAGAGACTTTTAAGGCAAAAAAGACAATTAATTATCCATTTGAGAAGGGATCTTTAGGAACAAGGTCTAGAGGGGAGCACGCTCTTAGAAGATATCCTAATGGTGAAGAAAGATGTATAGCATGTAAGCTTTGTGAAGCTGTATGTCCTGCTCAAGCTATTACAATTGAGTCAAAAGAAAGAGATGATGGTAGTAGAAAAACAGTAAGATATGATATTGATATGCTTAAGTGCATATATTGCGGTCTTTGTGAAGAGTCATGTCCTGTAGATGCAATTGTTCAAGGTCCTAATTTTGAATTTGCAACAGAGTCGAGAGAAGAACTTTATTATACAAAAGAAAAACTCTTGGAAAATGGAGACAGGTGGGAAAACATTTTAGCCGCTAATATAAAGGCAGACAGTTCTCACAGGTAATCTTATGATTGCACACTCAGTTTTCTTCTATATTTTCTCCTTAATAGCTATTGTTTCTGCAGTCATGGTAACAGTATCAAAAAATACAGTTCACTCTGTATTTTTTTTAATCCTCGATTTTATTAGCATATCCTGTTTGTTTATTATGATAGGTGCAGAATTTTTAGGCATGATAATGCTTATAGTTTATGTTGGAGCGGTTGCAGTTTTATTTTTATTTGTTGTAATGATGTTAAACGTAGCTGAACAAAAAGGTCAGTGGTTTAGCTCAAGGTGGGATGGTGGGACCCATATACCAGTTGGTTTATTAGTTAGCTTAATTATTTTTTTTGAACTTATAATTGTAATTGGAGGATGGAAATATAAACCCGATTTATTAAATAGTCTTTCTATAAACATATCTAATGAAGTCACTAATACTAGATCTATTGGAAATGTTTTATATACGGATTATATACTTCTATTTCAAATTTCAGGAATGATTTTGTTAGTTGCTATGATAGGAGCAATTGTTTTAACTTATAGAGAAAGAGCCGGAGTTAAAAGACAGAGTTATGTTAAGCAAATTTCTAGAGAAAGAGATGAAGGTGTTGATTTAGTTGAGGCTGAGAGAAATAAAGGGGTTAAAATAGATGCTTAGCATAGGTTTAGGACATTATTTAACATTAGCTGCAATTATATTTACTATTGGTGTTGTAGGGATTTTCCTTAATAGAAAAAATGTAATAGTTATTTTAATGAGTATTGAGCTAATTTTACTAGCAGTAAACATAAACCTTGTTGCCTTTTCAATATTTATCAATGATTTAAGTGGACAAATATTTACTCTATTTATTTTAACAGTTGCTGCTGCTGAGGCTGCTATCGGGTTAGCTATAATTGTAGTTTATTTTAGAAATTCAGACACAATAAGAGTTGAAGAAATTAAAAATTTAAAAGGATAAAATGGAATACCTAATTTTATTTCTACCTCTAATAGGAGCAGTAATTAGTGGTTTTTTTGGAAAGAAAATAGGAGACAGAAATTCTCAAATTTTGACAAGTTCGTTTGTGAGTATTTCAGCAATACTCTCTTTACTTGTTTTGATTAAAGTTATTATTTCAGATTATTCAAATAATCTTGTTATAGCTACTTGGATTAACTCTGGAACATTAAATGTTAATTGGTCAATAAAAATTGATGCCTTATCAGCAGTTATGTTTGTTGTGGTAAACTTTGTTTCAGCTTTAGTTCATATGTACTCAATTGGTTACATGTCTCACGATCCTCATAAAACAAGATTTATGGCATATTTGTCCTTATTTACTTTTGCAATGTTAACTTTAGTAAGTTCAGATAACTTTATTCAACTATTTTTTGGGTGGGAAGGTGTAGGCCTATGCTCATATTTTTTAATTGGATTTTGGTTTAAAAAAGAGAGTGCAAACAAGGCTGCAATAAAAGCTTTTGTTGTTAATAGAGTTGGTGATTTTGGTTTAGCACTTGGAATTTTTCTGATTTTTTATATTTTTGGTACAGTCAATTATAATGAGGTTTTTGCACAAATCCCAAATGTTTTAGATAAAAAAATAAATTTTATTGGAATTAATTTAGAAATTATTGATTTGATTTGTTTACTTTTATTAATTGGTGCAATGGGTAAATCAGCTCAATTTTTATTACATACTTGGTTGCCTGATGCAATGGAAGGCCCAACGCCAGTATCTGCATTAATTCACGCTGCAACAATGGTAACTGCTGGAGTGTTTCTGATTGTCAGATGCTCGCCTATATATGAATACTCTCAATTAGCTCTCACAGTAATAACCATAATTGGAATGACTACGGCTTTCTTTGCAGCAACAGTTGCACTTGTTCAAAATGATATAAAAAAAATTATTGCTTATTCTACTTGTAGTCAATTGGGCTATATGTTTTTTGCTGCCGGAGTAGGAGCTTACAATGTAGCGATGTTTCATCTATTTACTCATGCTTTTTTTAAGGCTTTGCTATTTTTAGGAGCTGGTGCTGTAATTCATTCATTTCATGAAGAACAAGATATAAATAAAATGGGTGGTGTTATAAAGAAACTTCCATACACATACGTATTAATGCTCATTGGAACTCTGGCATTAACAGGTTTTCCTTTTTTATCAGGTTTTTATTCTAAAGATGCGATAATAGAATTTGCGTACCTAAGAGGGAATGGAGTTGGAATCCTTGCAGCTTTTGTAGGTATTTTTACAGCTTTATTAACATCAATTTACTCTTGGAGACTTATTTTTAAAACATTCCATGGTAATTTTAATAACAAAGAACTTAGTGTTGATAAAATACACGAGTCTCCCTTAGTTATGATTGCTCCTTTAATTATTTTAGCAATAGGAGCTATATTTGCAGGTATGTTGTTTAAAGGTTTATTTATAGGACATGAAATGGCATATGAATTTTGGGGTCAATCTATAAAATTTTTAGAACCACTCAGCACAGATCATCCACCAAAATGGTTTTTGTTGTTAACGCCTATACTTGTTACCGCTGCAATCCCTTTTTCTTATTATTTATATCTAAAAAATAAGAACATTGTTAAAGGATTAAAAGAAATGAATGAACCATTTTATCAATTTTTAGTTAAGAAATGGTACTTTGATGAAATATATGATTATTTATTTGTTAATCCTTCAAAAAGAATTGGAAAGTTTTTATGGAAAAAAGTAGATGGATCCATAATAGATAAATTTGGTCCTGATGGGATTTCAAGTGTAATTAAAAATTTATCAATTAAAGCAGTCAAATTTCAATCTGGATTTATTTATCAATATGCATTTGTTATGTTGATTGGATTTTCAGTTTTACTAACAATACTGATATTAAACTGATGAATTTTCCAATTTTATCTTCCTTAATTTTGCTGCCGACAATAGGAGCTTTATTTATATTATTCACAAAATCCACAAGTGGAAAATACCAAAGTTCCAAATATGTAGCTTTATTTATTTCTTTAGCAAATTTTTTATTATCTTTATATCTTTGGATTGTTTTTGATAAAAATTCAGTAGACTTTCAGTTTGTAGAAAATAGAGAATGGCTGTCAGGATTTATAAACTATAAAGTTGGTATAGATGGAATTTCAATTTTATTTGTAATATTAACAACTTTCATAATTCCAATTTGTATTATTTCAGTTAATGCTACAATAAAAAATAGGCTCAAGGATTTCTTAATTGCTATATTAATAATGGAAACATTTATGATTGGTGTTTTCTGCTCACTTGATCTAGTAGTATTTTATTTATTTTTTGAGGCAGGTCTTATACCGATGTTTTTAATAATTGGCATTTGGGGTGGAGAAAGAAGAGTCTACTCAGCTTTTAAATTTTTTCTTTACACTTTATTAGGATCAGTTCTTATGTTGGTTGCTATTATTTCAATTTATTGGATAACAGGAACCACTGATGTTGAAAAACTTTATGAACTTGGCATAAAGGCTGAATATCAAAATTTATTATGGTTGGCATTTTTCAGTTCTTTTGCAGTCAAAACCCCTATGTGGCCAGTACATACGTGGCTGCCAGATGCCCATGTAGAAGCTCCAACTGTTGGATCTGTATTGCTAGCAGCAATATTGCTTAAAATGGCTGGATATGGATTTATTAGATTTTCATTGGGGTTATTTCCTATTGCGTCGGAAAATTTTACAATGTTAGTTTATGTTTTAAGTTTAATAGCAATTATTTATACATCTCTTGTAGCTTTGATGCAGGAAGATATGAAAAAACTTATAGCATACTCGTCTGTTGCGCATATGGGGTTTGTAACATTAGGTATCTTTACAATGACTCAACAAGGTATCGAAGGAAGTATTTTCCAAATGATTAGTCATGGACTTGTATCAGCTGCACTTTTCTTAAGTGTTGGAGTTGTTTATGAAAGGCATCACACAAGGTTAATTAATAAATATGGGGGCTTAGTCTCTGTAATGCCTAGATATGCAATTGTTTTTATGGTGTTCACACTAGGAGCTCTAGGACTGCCTGGAACAACAGGTTTTATAGGAGAATTTTTGATTTTGATGGGTGCATTTGAGAAAAATATCTTAGTAGCGATGATTGCAAGTTTGGGAGTAATTTTAGGAGCAGCATATATGCTGTGGCTATTTAAAAGGGTTGTTTTTGGCGAAATGAATAATCAAGACCTAAAAAGTATGAAAGATTTAAAAACCTTTGAAATTATCACTTTATCAGCTCTAGTAATACCAATTTTATTTTTTGGTTTTTACCCAGAGCCTATAATGAATTCAATTGAATCATCAGTCGAGTATACTTTAAACATGTACAATTTTGACTTAATTAACAACCTTGCATCAAAGGACTAATGGAAAATATTCAATATATATTACCTGAAATCTTCATATCGATATCTATAATGTTATTTTTACTTATTGGAGTTTTCAAAAAAAATAGTGCAAATTTAATTTATAATTTATCAAATATATCTTTAGTTGTTTTATTGGCACTAATAATAAATCTCAGCTCATTAGATAAAATTTACTTATTCAATAATTCGTATTTAATAGACAATTTATCTAATTATATGAAGATTATACTTGTCGGATCAGGCATTTTTGTAATGCTAACTGGATCTAAATATATTCAAGTTATCAATTTAAATAAAATTGAATACCCAATTCTCATTTTAAGTAGCATTTTGGGAATGATGATAATGATAAGTTCAAATGATTTAATAGTTTTTTACATGGGCCTTGAACTTCAATCATTAGCTTTGTATGTTCTTGCATCTTTTAATAGAGATAATTTACTTTCTACTGAGTCCGGACTAAAATATTTTGTTCTTAGCGCATTATCATCTGGTTTGCTGTTATATGGTTGTTCATTGACTTATGGATTTTCTGAAAGTACAAATTTTGATCAAATACTTATAAACTCTACGGAATTTAATTATGGTACCACGTTTGGGATAGTCTTTATTTTAGTTGGTCTTGCATTTAAAATATCGGCTGTACCTTTTCATATGTGGGCCCCAGATGTTTATCAAGGCTCTCCAACATCAGTAACATTATTCTTTGCTATACTTCCAAAAATAGCAGCACTTTCCGTATTCATTAAGTTTTTGTACACACCTTTTGCTAATATGATTGATCAGTGGCAAACTATTATTGTATTTATTTCAATAGCTTCAATGATATTTGGTGCTGTGGCAGCCATAGGTCAAAATAATTTAAAAAGATTAATTGCTTATAGTTCAATCAGTCATATGGGTTATGCGTTGGCTGGATTAGCAACAGTTAGCAACCAAGGAATACAAAGTTCTATTACCTATATATCTATTTATTTGGTAATGAATTTAGCCTTTTTTTGCTGCTTATTTATGCTTAAGAGAAAAGAGAAATATTATGAGAATATAGAGGATTTATCTGGGCTTTCTAAAAAACATCCAATTTTATCTGTCTCATTATTAATAATTTTATTTTCTTTAGCAGGAATACCTCCGCTAGCAGGCTTCTTTGCAAAATTTTATGTTTTTTTAGCTGTTATAGAACAGTCAATGTATTTTTTAGCAATTGTTGGATTATTAGCAACTGTAGTTGCAGCTTTTTATTATCTAAGAATTATAAAAATTATATATTTTGATCCAGAAAAAGAAGAATACGAAACATCTCATAATTTAGGATTAAAAATTACTTTGGCTGTTTCAACAATATTTATTTTAGCATACTTCATATATCCGAGCGGCATAACAGAAATAGTATCTAAAATTACCATGATTTAATGAAATTAAAAAAATATCTTTACAAAAAAGTTGAAAGCACAAACAATGTAGCCCTAAGATTAATTAAGCAAGGCAATCAAGGAGGGATAATTTTAACTGATCAACAAACAAAAGGTAAAGGACAAAGAAAAAATAAATGGATATCTATAAAAGGTAATTTGTTTTTATCAGTCTTCTTTGAAATTAGTAAAAAAATATCCTTGTCAAAAATAATTAACTTAAATTTAAAAATAATAAAAAAAATAATCTATAAAAAAATAAATTCTTTAACCCAAACAAAAAAACCTAATGATATATTAATAAACAAAAAAAAGGTCTGCGGAATTTTACAAGAAACAATTTTTAGAGAAGGTAGAAAATACTTGATTGTAGGAATTGGAATTAATGTTTCTAATAGTCCGAAAATTAATAATTATCCAACTACATTTTTAAATAATTATACAAAAAAAAAATTAAATAGACTTGAATTATTTAAAGAAATTAAATTTATGTATGAAAAAAACTTACATTTATTTGGAGTTTAATATATGTATTTAATTGGAGATATTGGAAATACTGCAATTAAAATTTGTTTATTTAATAACAAATTAAAATTGATCAAAAATATTAAAATTCATAAGAAAAATTTAAACAAAAAATTTATCAATAAAAAATTATTATTTTTAAGAAAATATAATTCTAAACTCAGAAAAGTACTCTTTAGCTCGGTTGTCCCTAATTCTTATAAAATAATAAAAAAAACCATTAAAGATATTACTAGATTGAACTGTGTTGAATTAAAAACATGTAATTTAAAAAAATTTATAAATATAAAAGTCAATAGAAAACAAATTGGTTCTGATCGTTTAGCTAATGCGATTGCAGTTATTGATAGTAGGTTTAATTATATTATAGTTGATTTTGGAACGGCTACCAATTTTGATATTGTTATTAAAAAAGATTATATTGGTGGTGTTTTAGCGCCGGGTGTAGAACTTTCCTTGAAAAATTTAATAGATAAAGCCTCTTTAATACCTAAAATTAAGCTAGAAAAGACAGCAAATGTCATTGGCAAAAACACTAAAAGTGCTGTAAGAGCTGGTTTTTATCATGGTTATACTGGTTTAATTGAAAATATAATTAAACTAATTTTAAAACAAACTAGAAAGAAGTTTAAAATTATACTTACAGGTGGATTTGCACACTTATTTAAATCATCAATTAAAGGTATTAAAAAGGTTGATAAAAATTTAACAATAAAAGGTATCTTAAAAGTAGCTTTAAATTAAAAAAATGAAAGACGAATTATTATTTTGTCCTCTAGGAGGATCTGGTGAAATAGGAATGAACATGAACCTATTTGCATATGGTAAGCCAGACAATCAAAAATGGATTATTGTTGACGTTGGTGTTACATTTGCAGATGATACAGTGCCTGGTGTTGATATCATATATCCAGATCCAGGATTTATAATAGACAAAAAAGATGACTTGCTAGGCATAGTTCTAACACATGCTCATGAAGATCATATTGGAGCTATTGCTCATGTTTGGCCAAAGTTAAAATGTAAAATTTATGCTACACCTTTTACCTCAGTATTAATTACTGAAAAATTTAAAGAAAAAAAAATTGATATAACTGGATATTTAAAAATTGTAGAACTTAATAGTACGATTAATTTAGATCCCTTCAAAATTGAGTTTGTCACACTTACTCATTCAATACTAGAACCCAATGGCTTAAGAATACAAACACCAGCTGGAAGTATTTTACATACAGGGGATTGGAAGTGTGATCCAGATCCATTAATTGGTGGAAATATAAACTCTGAAAGATTAAAGGAAATAGGTAACGAAGGTGTATTAGCAATGATTTGTGACTCTACAAATGTATTCAGTGCAGGTAGAGCAGGATCAGAACTAGAAGTTCGTAAAAATTTACTTAAAGTTTTTCAAAGATTAAAAAAAAGAATAATCGTTACTTCATTTGCGTCTAATGTGGCAAGAATGGAATCAGTTTTTTATTGTGCAGAACAAACAGGAAGAAATATTTCACTAGTTGGAAGATCGATGCACAGAATATTTAAAGCAGCTAGACAATGCGGTTATCTTAAAAATGTTATTGATCCTATAGATCCTAGAGATGCAAAAAATATATCTAGAGAAAAAATTGTTTATTTATGCACTGGAAGCCAAGGTGAACCAATGGGTGCAATGAATAGAATAATTAAATATACTCACCCTGATGTTTTTATAGAGAGAAATGATACTGTTATTTTTTCTTCAAAAATTATCCCTGGAAATGAAAAGAAATTATATAAGCTCCATAATAATTTGGTCAAAGAGGGTATCGAAGTTATATCAGAAGATAATGAATATATTCATGTATCTGGTCATCCTAACCGTGAAGACTTAAAAGATATGTATAATTGGATAAGACCAAAAGCTGTTATTCCTGTTCACGGAGAACACAGACATATGATGGAGCACATAGAATTTGCCAAAGAAATGCAAGTTAAATACCCAGTTCAAGTTGAGAATGGAGATATTGTTAAGTTATATCCAGGAGAAAAACCAGAGGTTTACGATAAAGCACCTAGTGGAAGGGTTTATTTAGATGGAAATGTACCAGTAGAAGAAGATTCTAGATCAATAAAAGAGAGAAGAAATATTTCGTCAAATGGATTTTTAGAAGCTACAATTATGATTACACCAAAAGGTAATATTTACAATAAACCTTTGGTAACTTTTATAGGTTTACCAGTATATGAGAGTGATGAGTTTATTTATGGATTAGAGGAAGAAATAGAAAAAACAGTTAAAACATTTTCATTAAATAACACAAAACAACACGATAATCTTATAGATGCTCTTAAAATAACTTGTCGTAAATTTTCAAAAGAAAAAACTGGGAAAAAACCACTAACAAATATAAACTTGGTAAGAATTTAAATAATAAAATGTATTTTTCAAAATCATTTGTACCAATTCTTAAAAATAATCCTACAGAAGCTAAAATTAAATCTCATCAACTTATGTTAAGAGTTGGAATGATTAAGCAATCATCAGCTGGAATCTATTCATGGTTACCCCTTGGCTTCAAAGTTATGAAAAAAATAGAACAAATTGTTAGAGAAGAACAGAATAGAATTGGAGTTCAGGAAATTTTGATGCCAACAATTCAATCATCAGAAATTTGGAAAGAAAGTGGAAGATATGATGATTACGGCGAAGAGATGTTGCGTATTAAAGATCGTCAAAATAGAGAAATGTTATATGGACCTACTAATGAAGAATTAGTTACAGAAATATTTAGATCAAGTATTAAATCTTACAAATCACTTCCACAACTATTATATCATATTCAATGGAAATTTAGAGATGAATTAAGACCAAGGTTTGGAATTATGAGATGTAGGGAATTTTATATGAAAGACGCTTATTCTTTCGATTTAAACGATGATGAGGCGCTTTTTTCTTATAACAAATTTTTCCTCTCATATTTGAGAACTTTTAAAAGATTAAATCTATCTGCAATACCTATGGCAGCTGATACCGGACCTATAGGTGGAAATCTTTCCCATGAATTTATAATTCTTGCTGATACAGGGGAAAGTAAAATTTATACAGATAAACGAATATTTGAAGTGAATAGCGCATCTACCTTATTAGAAAAAAATTCGCTTACTAATTTACGGCTTCAATATGAAAAATTTTATTCTGTTACAGATGAAAAGTTTGATAAAAAAGAATTTGAAAAAGTAGTTCCAGAAGATTTTAGAGTCAATACAAAAGGAATTGAAGTTGGTCATATATTTTATTTTGGAGATAAATATTCAAAACCAATGAATACAACAGTAGATTTTAATGGCAAAAAAGTATTTGTTAAAATGGGATCTTATGGAATAGGTGTATCAAGATTGGTAGGTGCCATAATTGAGGCAAAATACAACGATAAAGATGAAATAATGAAATGGCCAATATCAGTTGCACCCTATCATTGTGCAATAATTCCAATGATTAATAAAAATGATACAACAAACTTAGAAAAATCCAATAAAATATTTGAATTTTTAAAGTTTAAAAATATAGATGCTATTATTGATGATACTGAAGAAAATATTTCAGCAAAAATTCGGAAATTTAATTTAATTGGTATCCCATATCAGTTGATTTTAGGAAAAAAAACTGAGGGAGATTTATTTGAGTTTAAAGAAATTAATGGAGAAACTCAAAAAATAAGTATTGATGAAGTTGCATCACAAATTTTAAAAGCTAAATCAAATTGATCTCACAGCTAGAAAAAGAAGTTACATTTAGATTTTTAAAGACTAGAAAAAACGACGGTTTTTTAAATATCATTTCAATCTTTTCGTTTATTGGTATTTCTTTAGGGGTTGCAGTCCTAATCATTGTTATGTCTGTAATGAATGGTTTTAGAACTGAGTTAATAAGCAAAATTGTAGGTTTTAATGCTCATGCAGTGGTTCAATTGGGAGGAAAATCAAAGAAATATATTCAAGATTTAGATTCGGTAAAAAATATAGTCTCAAATGATGGAGAAGCAGTAATATTGAATAAAGATGTTACTAAGGGAGTCTTCTTAAAAGGATACTTAGAAAGTGATTTTAGAAACCTTCAAATAGTAAAAAATGAGGAATTTATGGGATCAAAAAACTTAAATGATAATAATATTTCAGTTGGTAAAGAATTGAGCTTTAATTTAAATGTTGATATTGGTGATACTATTACAATTATGTCTCCTGCAGGAATTCAAACTCTAGTAGGCACTCTTCCGAAACAAGAAAACTTTAAGATAGTCTCAATTTTTGATAGTGGCTTATCTGACTTTAATGAAAATATAGCATATATAAATTTAGAGACACTAGAGAGTTTTTTTAATAGGAGTACAGAAGATAGGTTCATAGAATTTTATTTTAAGGATCCAAAAAATATAGAAATTCATAAAAAAAACTTAATATCTCTTTTTCCAGATGCACTAGTCTATACTTGGTCAGATATGAATAAATCATTATTTTCAGCTCTGAAAGTAGAAAGAAACGTAATGTTTATTATTCTTTCTTTGATAATTATTGTTGCAGCATTTAATATAATATCTGGACTTACAATTTTTGTTAAAAACAAAACAAGAGATATAGGCATACTAAAATCAATTGGAGTATCAAACAAATCGATAAAAAAAATATTCTTTTTAGTGGGTTTTTTTATAGGAACCTCAGCGACATTATTTGGGGTAGTTGTTGGGACCCTTTTTTCTATTTACGTAGAAAATATAAGACAATTTATATCAAATATATTAGGTATTTCTCTTTTTCCAGAAGATATTTATATGTTGAATTCTATGCCTTCTGAAATAAATATAAATTCAATATTAATAATTTCTCTTTGTTCAATAATTACAACAATTTTAGTATCGATATACCCAGCTTCGAAAGCATCTTCTTTAGATACAGCTAAAACTCTAAAATATGAATAATTATATTAAAATAAAAAATCTCACAAAAAAATATGACAAAAGTAAATCTACAAAAGTTTTAGATGATGTTTCTTTTAACTTTGAACCTGGGAAAACTTACTCTATTATGGGACCATCAGGATCAGGAAAATCAACATTGCTCAATTTATTATCAATTATCGATAACCCTTCAGCGGGATCAATCGAAATAAGCAGCAATAAAATAAACCCAAATAATATAGTTGAAAATGATTTAATTAGAGCAAAGAAAATTGGAATTATTTATCAAGACAAAAACTTACTATCGGATTTTACGGCTTTAGAAAATGTTTATTTGCCTAACTTATTATTATCTAAAAAAAAACAAGAGTCTGTGAAACTTGCAAAAAAATTAATAAAAAATTTAGGTATGTCAGCTAGAATAAATCATTTTCCAAATGAAATGTCTGGAGGTGAAAATCAACGTATTGCTATAGCAAGGGCATTAATTAATGATCCTGATATTATATTAGCTGATGAACCAACTGGCAGTCTAGACACTGACAATGCAAAACTTATCTTCAAAATCTTATTTAATTTAAAAAATAAAAACAGGATCATCATTTTTGCAACTCACAATAGATATTTTGCAAATATGGCGGATTGTAAAATTATGATGAATGATGGTAATATGCAAATCATCGATGCTAAAACCTGAAAAAAAATCTTTTAATCAAATTAAAATTCACTCTCAATATTCTATTTGTGAAGGTGCATTAAAAATCGAAAATCTTAAAGAGTATTGTAAGAAAAATAAGATACAGTCAGTGGGTTTAAGTGATACTTATAATTTATCAGGTGCATTAGAGTTTTCTGAAAATATTTCATCTGTAGGAACACAACCAATTATAGGATGTCAAATCCAATTTAAATTTAAAAATACTTATGGAGTTATTCCACTTATTGCAAAAAATTATGTTGGTTATAAAAATATAATAGAGCTTTCATCTAAAGCTTTTTTGGAAAATATCAATAACGATAAACCACATTGCTTGATTGATGACTTAGTACAACATAGTGAGGGTATAATTGTTCTATCTGGATCAGTAAATAATTTGATTGGCAATATTTTTATTAAAGGATTATTTGAAGAATTAGATGAGCTTACAACAATATTAAATTATAAATTTAAAGAAAACTTCTATTTAGAAATTCAAAGACATGGTGATGAAAATGAAAAAGAATTTGAAATTTTTAACCTCAATCTTTCAAAAAAATTTAAAATACCAATCATAGCTACTAATGAGGTTTATTACTTAGATAAAGAAATGCATGAAGCTCATGACGCTTTAATGTGCATTGGTCAAAAAACTTACATAAATGATCAAAAAAGATTAAAACTATCTAATAATCATTATTTAAAATCATCATCAGAAATGAATGCGATTTTTAAAGATCTACCAGAAGCATTAGAAAACAATTATAATTTACCATTTAGATGTAATTTTAGACCAGTTCCCTCAAGACCCATACTGCCTAACATAATTACAGATACATTTAGTATTGATGATAAGTTAAAGGATGACTCTTTAAAAGGGTTGGAAGAAAAATTCAATAGCGATTCTGAGTTAATAAAAAAAATATCAAATAATAAAAAAATTAAAAATACCTATAAAGAGAGATTAAATCATGAAATTAAAATTATAACTGAAATGAATTATTCAGGATATTTTTTAATTGTATCAGATTATATAAAGTGGGCAAAAAATAATAATATACCAGTTGGTCCTGGAAGAGGATCAGGAGCAGGTTCGTTAGTTGCCTGGTGTTTATCTATAACAGATATTGATCCACTAAAATTTAACTTAATTTTTGAAAGATTTTTAAACCCAGATAGAATTTCTATGCCTGACTTTGATATAGATTTTTGTGAAGAAAAAAGAGACCAGGTTTTCAAATATTTAACAACTAAATATAAAGATAGCGTTGCCCATATTATAACATTTGGAAAACTTAAAGCTAGGATGGTAATTAGAGATGTTGGACGTGTGTTAGGATTGCCATATGGTTTTATAGATAGCATTTGTAAAATGATACCATTTGATCCATCCAGACCATTAACTCTACAAGAAAGCATCAATGTAGAGCCAAGACTACAAAAATTAATTCATGAAGATAAAAGAGTTAAGCGTTTGGTAGATTTATCTTTAAAACTTGAGGGATTAAATAGAAATGTTGCAACACATGCAGCAGGCGTTGTTATAGCTGATAAAAAATTAACTGAGACTGTCCCTCTATACAAAGACCCATCCACTGATTTACTTCTTCCATCTACACAGTTTGATATGTATTCTGCAGAAAATGCTGGCTTAGTAAAATTCGATTTTTTAGGTTTAAAAACATTAAGTGTGATCAATAAAACCCAAAAGCTTGTAAACAAAAAAAATCCAAATTTCAAAATTGAAAACATTAATTATGAAGATCAAAAAGTTTTCGATCTTTTGTCAAGTGGTAAAACTGTTGGGTTATTTCAACTAGAGAGCTCTGGTATGAAAGATGCTTTAATCAATATGAAACCAAATCATTTGGAGGATATAATTGCATTAGTTGCATTATACAGACCAGGACCAATGAGTAATATTTCTATTTATAATGATTGCAAACATGGAAAAAGACAACCCGATTATTTACATCCAAAATTAGTGGAAATTTTAAAACCTACTTATGGTGTAATTATTTACCAAGAACAAGTTATGCAAATTGCACAAGTATTATCAAGATTTACAGCAGGTGAAGCGGATATACTAAGAAGAGCAATGGGTAAAAAAAAAAGAGCTGAACTTGAAAAACAAAAGGAAAGATTCATACATGGTGCACATAAAAATGGGATTAGTAAAGATGTTGCAGCTGGAATTTTTTTAAAAATTGAACCGTTTGCTGAATATGGATTTAACAAAAGTCATGCAGCAGCATATGCAATTATAGCTTATCAAACTGCATTTTTAAAAACATACTTTCCACATGAGTTTTTTGCAGCTTCTATGTCAATGGAACTTTCCAACCAAAAAAAATTAAGTGAGTTTTACGAGGAACTTAAAAGATTAAATATAAATATAATACGCCCAGATATAAATAAATGTTACGCGGATTTTTCATCTGATGGAAAAAATTTTCTTTACGCATTAGGCGCAATTAAAAGTGTAGGTTTTGATGCTATCTCTAAAATTGTCCATGAAAGAGTAACTAATGGAGAATATAAAGATTTAACAGATTTCATAAACCGTGTTAATCCCAAAGATATAAATAAATTACAATTAGAGGGTTTGGTTAAGGCAGGAGCATTTGATAATTTATATAGTAACAGACAATCATTATATAGCTCAATACCAAACATCATTTTAAAATCAAAAAATATATTTGAAAATAATTCAGCTAATCAAATAGATTTATTTAAAGAAGATGATGATGAAGCTTATATAGAAAAAATTGAAGATTGGAGTGTTGATATTAAACTTGCTAAAGAGTTTGAAACTTTAGGTTTCTTTATTTCAGATCATCCGCTAAACCAATATAAATCTCTTTTTAAACAATATGATATTATTGATTATGAGGAATTCAGTTTAAAAGAAAGTTTACTTAGCTCAAATATTGCAAGTACAATTCTTAAAGTTCAAGAAAAAAAAACCCAGAAAGGCGCTGCATATGCAATAATTAAATTCTCTGATCTCTCAGGTGTTTTTGAGTTATTTGTTTTTTCAGATATTTTTGAAATGAATAGAGAAATACTTGTAGAAGGAAATTCTATTATGATAACTTTGGTAAAAAATTATATCGATGAAAATAGATCTCAAAAAAAAATTAATATAAGGAAAATTATTTCCATGAAAGAGGTTATTGACAAACCTATTGAAGAAGTTACATTCAAAATTCAAAATCTTGAAAATATCCAAAAAATAAACAAATTTAAATTAGAAACTGGAAATACAAAAGTAAAGATTGATCTTGAGATTGACAAAAAAAAGATGTCTTTCCAATTGAAAGAAAGCAGAAAAATTGACCACAAAATGCTTAATTTGTTGCGAAATAATAAATATATTGAAATTATTTAAAAAACACTTGTTTTTTTTTCTTTTTTTTGTAATTAGTTCGTTAAATTAATACGCACACAATTTCTGGTTTTATACCTCCGGTCCTTTTTAGGCAGTAATTGTGGTGGCATAACCGGGAAAAAATATGAAAATACCAAATTTAACAATCGAACAATTATTAGAAGCTGGCGTTCATCTTGGTCACAAGACCTTAAGATGGAATCCAAAAATGAAAAAATTCATTTTTGGAAAGAGAGACTCAATTCACATAATAGATTTAACCCAAACTCTCGAATTAACAAAAGTTGCATTAGAAAAGGTTTATTCAACAATTTTATCTGGTGGAAAGATCTTATTTATATCAACCAAAAAACAAGCATCTGAAGCCATAGCCGAATTAGCTAACGAAACAGATCAATATTTTGTTAACTATAGATGGTTAGGAGGAATGCTTACCAATTGGGGAACAATATCGAATTCAATTAAAAAACTTGATAAAATAGAATCTGATTTAAAATCTGAAAATAGAGGTTTTACTAAAAAGGAATTGCTAAAAATGAGTGGTCAAAGAGATAAGTTACAAAGATCATTAGGGGGAATTTCGTCTATGAAGAAGGTACCTGATCTAGTATTTATAATTGATACTAATTATGAATCATTAGCTATAAAGGAATCAATAAAACTAGGTATACCAATTGTTGCGGTATTGGACACAAATTCTAATCCAGACGGTATCGATTTTCCAATTCCTGGAAATGATGATGCTAGAAGATCTATAGATTTATATTGCTCATTATTAAAGGAGACTATTTTAAATGCAAAAAAAGATTCGCCAGAAATTATTAAAGAAGATAAAAAATTAGATAATCAAAGTTCTGAAGTTTCCAATCATGAAGCAGCAGACAATAAATTAAATTAAATCTGTAAAATATTTCAGTTATAAAAATGAGCGACATAGAAAAAGTAAAAAAATTAAGAAAATCAACAGGCGCTGGTTTTAAAGATTGTAACTCTGCTTTAAAAGAATCAAATGGTGATTTAGATAAAGCTGCAGAAATTTTAAGAGTAAAAGGTATAGCAAAAGCAACAAAAAAAATGGATCGCGATGCAACTGAAGGTGTGGTTGTATTTTCTGGTGATGAAAAAAAAATGTCTTTAATTGAAGTAAATTGTGAAACCGACTTTGTAGCAAAAAATGACGATTTTATTGAATTTGTGAAAGAATTAAGTGAATTAAATAATACTCATTCATCAGATATTGAAGAACTCAAAAAGACTAATATGAAAAATAGTAAAACGGTAGAAGATAATTTGGTTGCTTTAATCGCAAAAATTGGTGAAAAAATTACAATTGGAAGATCCAAAACTTTTGCTGAAGAAAACTCAAGGAACTTTGTTTATCAGCACTCAGTTGTTAAAGACAATGTATCAAAATTGGTAGTAATTCTATCATTAAAGACTATAGAAAAATCTGATAAAGTAGATCTCTTTGGAAAACAATTATCAATGCATATAGCAGCATCTAGCCCAATAGCAATTAATACAAATGATATTAATCAAGAATTAATTGATAAAGAAGTAAACTTGATAGCAGAAGAGCTTAAAAACTCTGGAAAACCAGACGAAATTGCAAAAAAAATAAGCATGGGTAAAATTAACAAATTCAAAGAAGATAATAGTTTGATGACACAAGATTGGGTAATGGAACCTAAATTTAAAGTAAAAGATGTAATAAAAAATTTAGACTTAACTGACTTAAATATTAATAAATTTATAAGACTAAAAATAGGTGAGTGATGTTTGAAGAGACAAAATACAATAACAAAATGTCAAAGACATACGATGTTTTTCAGCAGGAATTGGCGTCTTTGAGAACAGGAAGAGCAAATGCTGGAATGCTTGACATTGTAAAAGTTGATATATATGGGCAAAAAATGCCAATTAACCAATTGGGAAGTATAACAACTCCTGAGCCAAGAACAATAAATATTCAAGTTTGGGATGTAAATAATGTTGCTCAAATTGACTCAGCAATCAAGAAATCTGAATTAGGTTTAAATCCACAAGTTGATGGTCAGTTAATCAGATTGCCAATTCCAGATCTTAGTGAGGAGAGAAGATCAGAAATAAAAAAAATAATAAGATCTATGGGAGAGAAATGCAAAGTTTCAGTTAGAAATATCAGAAGAGAAGCAAACGATGAATTAAAAAAATTATTAAAAGATAAAAAAATCTCTGAAGATGATTTAAAAAAAAAAGAAAAAATTATTCAGGAATATACGGATAATCAAATTAAAATAATAGATGAGCGTATATTGGTAAAAGAAAAAGAAATTATGACAATATGAACGCTCCAAAACATGTAGCTATCATAATGGATGGCAACGGAAGATGGGGATTAAAAAAAAAGAAATCAAGAAATTATGGTCATTCAATTGGCGTAAAAACTTTAGAAAATATTATAAATGAAGCTATATCACTAAAAATTAAGTATTTAACTTTATATACATTTTCTACTGAAAATTGGAAAAGACCAAAAAAGGAAATCACTTTTCTTATAAGTTTATTAAAAAATTATATAAATAATGAATTAGAAAATCTTATTGAAAAAAAAATAAAATTAAAAATTTTAGGAAATATTAATAAATTCCCAGTTTCTTTAAAGATGAAATTAAGAGAAGCTGAAAAATTAACTAAACATAACAACAGAATCCAAATCAATATTGCTTTAAATTATGGATCCAAAGAGGAGATAATAAATACAGTTAAAAAACTACAAAAATTATCATTGAGGATTAATAGTAAAAATATTAATAATCATTTATATACTGCAAATATACCAGATCCGGAAATATTAATAAGAACCGGAGATAGAAAAAGATTAAGTAATTTTCTTCTTTGGCAATCATCCTATACAGAACTATACTTTGAAAAAAAGCTTTGGCCTGATTTTAAAAAACAAGATTTCAAAAAAATAATCTTAAATTTTGCAAAAGTAAGACGTAACTTTGGAGCAATAAAATGAATTATATTTCAAAAAGAATTATGACATCTTTCGCATTATTATTAGTTATATATTTCTGTATTAAGAATTCATATATATTGTTCTTATCGCTATTATTAATAAATTTTATGTCTATAAATGAGTTTAGTCGTCTATTTAAAAAAATATTTAAACAAAAATTACTCCTTATATTATTTTCAAATATATTTTCTGTTACTTATTTGTCTTTGTTTTCAATAATTATTTGGCTATATTTTGGCTCGTCTCAGAACACTCAAATTACGACAATAATTTTTTTGTTATTAATCTGTATACTAACAGATGTAGGAGGATTTATTTGTGGTAAATTAATTGGTGGTAAAAAATTAACTAAAATTAGTCCTAACAAAACTTACTCCGGTATGCTTGGATCCTTAATATTTTCATTATTATTTGGGTATTTGTTTTATTATCATCTAATGAATTTTTTAACATTAGAAATAAACATTTTTATTTTTATTATTATAATTTCATTAATTTCACAGTTCGGAGATTTAATGATTTCATTTTTAAAAAGAAAAGCTAAATTAAAAGATACAGGATCAATATTACCAGGACACGGTGGTATTTTAGATAGAATTGATGGAATATTGTTTGCAGTACCAGTGGGTATATTTTTGATTTCTTTTTAAATGAGAAAAAACATTTTTTTACTAGGATCTACAGGCTCTATTGGTCAGACAACACTAAATATTATAAAAAAAGATAAAAAAAATTTTAGAGTAAAATTATTAACAACCTACTCTAATGTTGATAAATTATATAAGCAAGCAATACAGTTTAAAGTTGATGATGTAGTAATTTTTAATAAAGATGAATATGTAAAAAATATTAAAAAATTCAAATTAAAAAAAATTAATGTTTTTTCATCAATTGTTGATGTATTTAAAATCAACAAAAAAAAATCACACATAACTATAAATGCAATCTCAGGAATAGATGGTCTAGAGCCATCTTTAAATATAATAAAATACTCAAGTAATTTAGCAATTGCAAACAAAGAGTCTATTATATGCGGTTGGAATTTTTTAAAACAAGAATTATTCAAAAATAAAACAGGATTTATTCCATTAGACTCTGAGCATTTTTCTATATGGTCATTGCTGAAAAATGTAAAAAATAAAAATATAAACAAAATTTATTTGACTGCCTCTGGAGGTCCATTCTTAAATTCTAAAATAAATAAAATTAAAAATATTAATCCAAAATATGCCTTGAGACATCCAAATTGGAAAATGGGTAAAAAAATTTCTATTGACTCAGCAACTATGATGAATAAAATTTTTGAAGTAATAGAAGCTACCAAAATATTTGAATTAAATATAAAACAAATTGAAATTTTAATTCATCCAAAATCATATTTGCATGCAATAATTAATTTCAATAATGGATTGACAAAACTCTTGGCGCATGACACTAGCATGTCTATACCAATTGCAAATGCTATGTATCCTAATGATAAAACTTACAATCATCCAAAAAATAAATTTAAATATGAAATTTTGAACGGTATAAATTTTATTAAACCTGATATCAAAAAATTTCCTTTGTTAGCGATATTGAATTATAAATTTAATAATACATATTTAGAAATTATCTTAGTTTCTTTAAATGACGCGCTTGTTAAAAAATACCTAGAATATAAAATTTCTTATTTTTCACTCCAATCAATAATGATAAAATTATTAAAAAAACCTTATTTTACTAAATATTATTCTACTAAGCCAAGAAATATAAATGATATTAAAACTATGGTAGATAGAGTAAATATTTATGTGAATAAATACCTGTCCAAATGAAAGATATTATATATATAATAAAAAAAATTAATCTTGCAGTATTTATTTTCATTATATTGTCATTTTCGTCACTAAAAGCTGAAATTTATGAAGAAATAAAAGTTAATGGCAATGAAAGACTATCAGTCGAAACTATCATTATGTTCTCTGGTTTAAAAGTTGGAGAGGATATAGAGAATAAAGACATAAATTTATCTATTAAAAAACTTTACGAAACAAATTATTTTAAAGATATCAAAATATTAGCAGATAAAAAAATAATTAAGATCTCAATAATTGAAAACCCTATAATACAATCAATCAGAATTAATGGCGTAAAAAATAAGTCAATTTTGACTCAACTCACAGATGTTACAAAAAAAAGTGAAAAATACCCTTATTTAAAAAATAAAATCTTAGAACAAAATAATTTTCTTCTAAATATAATCAGAGCATCTGGCTTTTATTTTTCAACAATTGATACTAAAATTATTGATAACGATGATAATTCTGTAGATATTGTTTATGACTTTAACTTAGGCAAAAGAGCTATCATCAAGAAAATAAACTTTCAAGGAGATAAAATATTTAAAGAAAGCAAACTTCGGAATATAATTAAGTCTGAAGAAGGTAGATTTTGGAAATTTATATCCTCGAATAAATATCTAAATGAAAGAAAAATCAAAATAGACGAAGCGTTACTTAGAAAATATTATCGACAAAAAGGTTATTTCAATGTAAAAATTAAATCTTCATACGCAAAAAATATCAATAATGAGTATTTTGAACTAATATTCAATATTGAAGCTGGGCAGAAATTCTTTTTTAATAAACTATCAATAGAAATATCTGAAAATTTTAACAAAGAAAATTTTTTAGAAATAAATAATAAAATAAAAAAATTAAAGGGTAAAAAATATTCATCTAAAGTTATAAACAAAATATTGGATGAAATTGATAAAATTATATTACAAAAAGAGTATGTCTTTTTGAATGCTGAGTATGAATCAACTGTTGTGAAAAATAATAAAATAAATATACGTTTCAAGTTTAAAGATTTAAAGCAATTTTATGTAGAGCAAATTAATATATTTGGAAATTTTGTAACTGAGGAAAAAGTAATTAGAAACTCACTTATTATAGATGAAGGAGATGCTTTTAATGAGGTGCTGCTTAGAAAATCAATAAATGCAATAAAATCAAGGGGAATTTTTAAGTCTGTGAAGGCAAACTCAAAAATTGATGAAACCGATAATCAAAAAAAAATTATTGATATTGTTGTTGAAGAAAATCCAACTGGAGAAATTTTTGCTGGCGCAGGAACAGGAACATCAGGAGCCACAATTACTGCTGGTATTAAAGAAAAAAACTATTTAGGAAAGGGCATCAGGCTGACGACAAATCTATCTCTTTCGGAAGAAGAAATTAAAGGAAGATTTTCTGTAGTTAATCCAAATTTTAGAAATACAGACCGTTCGTTTAATACTACAATAGAAAGTGCATCATCAGATTTTTTAAGCACAGGTGGATTTAAAACAACTCGTACAGGTTTTGGATTTGGAACTGGTTTTGAACAGTATGATGATTTTTTTGTAAATTTAGATATTTCTGCTTATTATGAAAAATTAGAGACCACATCAACCGCATCAGAACATAAGAAAAAACAAGAAGGTGATTATTTAGAAAATTTATTTTCTTATGATTTGACATTAAATAAACTCGATCAAAATTATCAACCTTCAGATGGACATAAAATAAGTTTTAATCAAGTATTACCTATTTATTCTGACGATTTGTCTGTTGAAAACACAATTAATTTATCAAAATATAGTTCAATATCTGACAATCTAGTTTTATCAGGAAAGTTATTCTTAAAATCA
This sequence comes from uncultured Pelagibacteraceae bacterium, assembly GCA_902566315.1. Lineage (GTDB taxonomy): Bacteria > Pseudomonadota > Alphaproteobacteria > Pelagibacterales > Pelagibacteraceae > Pelagibacter. The sequence continues at coordinate 42,299 of CACFIL010000004.1, read as the reverse complement.
GTCAATTCAATTGATGATGATGTTAGGGTATCAAGAAGAGTCTATATTCCTAGTAGTCGACTTAGAGGTTTTGAGAGTGGTAAAATTGGCCCAAAAGATGGAGATGAATACGTAGGAGGTAATTTTGGAATAGCTTTAAATGTAAATTCAACTATTCCTAATATTTTAAGTGGCAATGAAAATATTGATCTTAGTTTATTTTTTGATGCAGCTAGTTTAAGAGAAGTAGATTATGATAGTTCATTAGAGTCAAGCAATATAAGGTCATCAACTGGAATTGCAGTAAATTGGTTTACAGTAATTGGCCCTCTTTCATTTTCTTATGCTATACCAATTAGCAAAGAGTCAACTGATGAAACAGAATCTTTTAGATTTAGAATTGGAACATCTTTTTAAAATGAAAATAAAATCAATCTTTATAATTATCACTCTAAGCTTATTTACATTTTCTGCTGAGGCCAAAATAGCATATATCGACATCAATTTTATCCTGAATTCATCGAAGGTAGGAAAATTTTTAAATTCACACATAGAAAGTAAACAACTAGAGTATAAAAAAAAATATACTGCTATAGAAAATGGTCTTAAAAATAAAGAACAAACATTGTTAGCTCAACAAAACATTTTAAATAAAGAAGACTTTGAAAATAAGTTAAAAATATTAACTCAAGAGGTTCAAAAATATAGATCTGAAAAACAATCTTCATATGAAAATTTGAAACAATTCAAAATTGATAATACAAAAAAAATTATTAAAATATTAAATCCAATTATTACTAAATTTGTTGATTTAAATTCAATTTCAATAGTAATTCCAAAAAAAAATATTATTATTGGTAAAAAAAACCTTGATATTACAGATCAAATTATTGACTTGCTAAATAATGATGTAGAAAAATTAAACTTTTAAAATGACAAATCTTTTTTTTAAAAAAAAAAAAAATATAAAAATAAATGATATTCTTTTTTCTTTAAATTTAAAAAATCAAAAAAAAAATATTTATATAAATGATATTAAAGAATTAGGAACTGCAAATATAAATGATATTTCTTTCTTTCATTCTGTGAAATATAAAGAGTTAATTAAAAAAACTAAATCTAAATTAATAATTACTAATAATAAATTCAAAGATTTTGTACCAAAAAAAACTAAAATTATTGAAGTAGAAAACGTCCTTCTGGCTGTTGCAAAAATTACCTCATTATTCTATCCAAAAGCAATGGAAGATATTTTTGATCTTAAAGTAAAGAGTATTGATAAAAAAAAATATTCAAAATCTAATTTTGGAAAGAATATACTTGTAGGAGAAAATGTTAAAATTGGTAAAAATTGTTATATAGGGCATAATACTATTATAGAGAGTAATGTTATTATAGGTGATAACTGTAATATTGGGAATAATGTAATAATCAAAAATAGTTTAATAGGAAATAAAACAAACATACTTGATGGCGCAATCATTGGTAAAAAAGGTTTTGGCTTTTTTCCAGGAAAAAAGTCAAATATTAGATATCCACATATTGGTTCAGTAATAATTGGAAATAATGTAGAAATAGGTTGTAATAATACCATTGATAGGGGTTCGCTTTCAAACACGGTTATAGGAGACGGTACTTTTTTGGATAACCAAGTTCATATAGCTCATAATGTAAAAATTGGAAAAAACTGTATAATAACTGGACAAGTTGGATTTGCTGGTAGTTCAACAATAGGAAATAGGGTAATGATTGGGGGACAAGCAGGAATCTCAGGCCATTTAACTATAGGAGATAATGTGCAAATTGGTGGAGGAAGTGGAGTAATTGATAATATTCCTTCAAATACTAAAGTGATGGGATACCCAGCTAAAAATATTAGAAAATTTTTAAGAGAACAAAAAATAAATGAATGATTTAAATAAAGATCAAATTAAAGCTCTCTTACCACATAGAGAACCTATGCTTCTAATTGATGAATTAAGAAATATAAAAAAACTTTTTTCAGCTACAGCAATTGTAAATGTTAAAAAAGATAGTTTTTTTGTGAATGGCCATTTTCCAGGAGAGCCTGTCATGCCTGGTGTTTTAATTGTAGAAGCTTTCGGTCAAGCTGCAGCTGCATTAACAGCAAATGGACTAGATAAAGCAACTTATGATAACAAATTAGTTTTCTTAATGACAATTGAAAAAGCTAGATTTAGAAATCCAGTTATTCCAGATTGCACTCTGGAGCTTAATATAGAAGCTGTCAGATCGCACGGTAGAGTATGGAAATATAAAGGAACAGCATTTGTAGGTGAAAAAAAAATGGCAGATGCTCAGTGGTCTGCAACGATTGTAGATAGAAAGTAATAATCAGTAGTAATAGTTGATAAGTATTAAATATTAAATTTGTTATTTATTATCTGTGATACACAAAACAGCAATAGTTGATAAAAATGCAAAGATCTCGAAAAATGTTCAGATAGGACCTTATTCCATTATAGGTCCAGAGGTAGAAATAGGAACAAACTCAGTTATACATTCACATGTAAATATCGTTGGTAATACAAAGATAGGAAAAAATAATCAAATATACCCTTTCTCATCTATTGGAACTCCTCCACAAGATCTAAAATATAAAGGAGAAAAAAATTCATTGGTAATTGGTAATAACAATAAGTTTAGAGAGTATGTAAATATAAATCCTGGAACAGAACAAGGTGGTGGAGTAACTCGAATTGGTGATAATAATTTATTTATGGTTTATTGTCATGTGGCACATGATTGTTTGATATCAAATGAAATTGTTTTAGCTAACAACGTTCAAGTAGGTGGTCACGTTATTATTCAAAATAATGCAATAGTTGGTGGAAGCTGTGCGATACATCAATTTTCTAGGATTGGTGAGTCTGCAATGATAGGAGGAATGACTGGAGTTTTGAGTGATGTTATTCCATTTGGCTTATCAATGGGAAATAGAAACAATTTAATGGGGTTAAATCTTATTGGATTGAGAAGATCGAAAGTTTCAAATGATAATATAAAAAAAATACAACTAGCTTATGAAATGATATTTAAAAATTCAAGTTTTAGAGAAAATATAGAACAAATTAATAATGATATTAAAAACAATAAATTTGTAAAAAAAATAATTAATTTTATAAATTCAGACAAAAAAAGACCAATATCACTCCCACTTAACAAAAAATGATAGGACTTTTTTTAGGAGAAAAAGATCTACCAAATGAAATTATTAAAAAAATAGAGAAAAAGAAGATAAAATATTTCATCATAGATCTTACAAAAAACAACAAATATAAAAAAAATAAGAATAGTTTTTTTATAAATATAGGTAAATTTGGCGAGATTCTAAATCTTATTAAATCACAAAAATGTAAAAAGGTTATATTTGCTGGAAATATAGTTAAACCTAAAATATCAAAACTAAAATTAGACTTAAGAGGGCTATTTTACATTCCAAGAATAGTTAAAGCATCAAAAAAAGGTGACGCGGCAATATTAAAAGTATTGATTAAAATATTATCTGAAAATAAAATTACAGTTATTAAATTAAATACCTTTAACCCAGAATTAACGCTAAAAAGAGGAATTCATACAAAAACTAGACCAACTTTATTTGAAAAGGAAGAGATAGCTAAAGGAATTAAAGAATTAAAAAAGATAAATTCACACAATCATACACAAGCAGTGGTTATAAGAGACAATAAAATTATTTCTAGAGAAACAAGAAAAGGCACAAAAGAAATGATAAAATCTGTTACTAAATCCAAAATAAAAAAAGGTATTTTAATAAAACTACCTAAAACAAAACAAGATTTAAGGGTAGATTTACCAACAATAGGAATTGATACATTTAAAGATTGCAATAAAGTTGGAATCAAGGGAATTGTTATTAAATCAAATCAAAATATTATATTAAATAAAGAAGCCTGTATTAAATATGCTAATCAAAATAAACTTTTTCTTATTTCTATATGAAAAAAATTTTTGTTCTTACAGGTGAACCTTCGGGAGATAAATTAGCGTCTGAGGTAATATCACAAATAAAAACAAAAAGAACTGATTTAAAATTTCTAAGTGTTGGTGGTGCAAACTTAGAAAAGTTAGGCATAAAGACAATCTATGACCAAAAAGAAATCACCTTTATAGCTTTTACCGACATATTATTAAATTTTTTTAAAATAAAACGTAAAATAAAAGATACTGTTAATGAAATCTTAAAATTTAACCCAGATATTTTATTTAGTGTTGATAGTCCAGATTTTACATTAAGAGTAGCAAAATTAGTAAAAGAGAAAAATCCAAAAATTAAAATAATTCATTTTATTGCACCCAAAGTTTGGGCATGGAGAAAGGGAAGAGTTAAGAAAATGAAGGAATTTTTAGACCATATTTTATTACTTTTTAAGTTTGAAAAGGAATATTTTGATAAAGAAAAACTGACTAATACATTTGTAGGTCACCCTCTGTTGGATAAAAAAATTAATAAAAATATCCAAATAGACCAATTTTTAGATAAAAAAAATACTATATCAATTTTTCCTGGAAGTAGAATCTCAGAGATTATTTATCATATGCCAATTCTAATTAATTTTATAAAAAAAATGAATATCAAAGATCCTAATTACAATTTTATATTTCATGCAACCGATAAAAATAAAGAACTAATATCGAGTTATATTTTAAAAGAGTCCATACAAAATCTAGAAATTATTAGCGATGATAAAATTAAAACTGCTGTTTTAAAGAAATCAATTTTTGCGGTAGTAAAATCTGGAACAGTTTCCTTGGAAGTGTGTAAAATGAATATTCCATCAGTAATTATTTATAAGATGAATTTTATAAATTTTTATTTAGCAAAATTTCTACTAAATATAAAATTTGTTAATATGATAAATATTATCAATAATAAAGAAGTTATTCCAGAGTTGATACAATCCGAATGTAATGCTGATGAAATATTTAAAAGTGTTTACTATTTTCTAAAAAAACCAGATTTAATTTCCAAACAAAAAGATGAAATAAAAAAAACTCTTGAAACTTTGACTTCTCCTAGCTCTTCGTCTGAAGAAGCATCAAATATTATTTTATCCTATATTTCCTAATCTTTTTATTACCTCGTTTTTTCCAAGAGATAATATTATATCATATATTCCTGGACCAAATTTAGATCCTGTTAACATTATTCGTAATGGCTGCCCAATGCCCTTAAAATTTGTATTATTCAATTTTATTAACCCACTTATGATTTGTTCTAAATTTTCTCTGTCAAAAATTTCTAATTCTGAAATCTTCTCTTTAAATAAATGTATTATTTTTTTTGCTTCATCGTTTATCAGCTCTTTATCATTGTCGTTAAAAATAACTTTATCATTTAATATGTATTTAGAATTGTTAAATATATCCTCAAGTGTTTTTGCTTTATTTTTTAAAAATGTTAAAGAACTCTTTATTGTATTTTCTTTATCTTCTTGAATTCTATCTTTATAGTTCTCGCAATATTCTTTTAACCTTTTGTACAATATATTTTCTTCACTATTTTTAATGTAATATTCATTCATAGAAAGAATTCTACTCATATCAAGTTTTGAAGGTGATTTACCTATTCCTTCTAAATCAAAAAATTTTATACTTTCATCTAAGCTAAAAATTTCCTTATCTTTATAAGACCATCCTAATCTAAGTAGGTAATTTCTAAGTGATTCAGGTAGAATCCCAATTTTTGAGTAATCTTCTAATGTTGAGGCATTGTCTCTTTTTGATAATTTCTTACCATCTATTGTATGAATAAGAGGTATATGAGCAAATTGTGGAATATCCCATCCTAGTGCTTCATATATCTGTATTTGTTTAAAAGTATTAATTTTATGATCATCTCCTCTTATAATATGAGTCATTCCCATATTATGATCATCAACCGACGCAGATAAATTATATGTTGGTGTTTCGTCATTTCTTAAAATAACAAAATCCTCAATAGTATTATTTTCAATCTCCACGTTTCCTTGAACTAAGTCTTTTAGTAGAGAAGTGCCTTCTATTTTACTTTTAAATCTTATAACTGGCTTTATATCTTTTGGGACTTGATCTTCAGAAATATCACGCCATTTTCGATTATACACATAAGGAATTTTTTTTTGTTTAGCTCTTTTCTTTTGTTCCTCTATTTCCTCTGCACTACAAAAGCATTTATAGGCATTTCCATTTTTTAATAATTTTTTAGCAATAGCTACGTGTTCACCAATCATTTTTGATTGAATATACTCTTCACCATCGTGTTTAATTCCCATCCATTCTAGAGAGTTAATTATTTGAATTTTATGTTCTTCCTTAGATCTTTCTTTATCAGTATCTTCTATCCTTAAATAAAATTTACCTGATTTATTTTTTGAATATAACCAATTAAATAGAGCTGTTCTTACCCCACCAATATGAAGAGGACCGGTAGGAGAAGGAGCAAATCTAGTTGCTACTTTTTTCATGGAATTTATTTAGACTATTTTACTGAAAGTTTCTATATAAAGATACAAGAATTCCCTGAACTTTCACTCTATCTGGGCCAAAAATTTTTGTTTCGTAATTTCTATTTGCACTTTCTAATGCAACAGTTTTACCTTTTCTTCTAATTCTTTTCAACATAGCCTCATGATCATCAATTAAAGCTACTACAATTTTTCCATTATCTGCAGTATCTGCTTTTTTGACAATAACAGTATCACCATCATTGATTCCAGCTTCAATCATAGAATCCCCTTGGACCTTTAAACCAAAAAATTCTCCATCTTTTTCAATATTTGCTGGCAGTGGAATTCTTGAAACTTCATTCTGTATAGCTTCAACCGGAGTTCCCGCAGCAATTTTCCCAAGAACAGGGATTTCCGTATCGTTAGAATTATTTAAATTTTCCTCATCTAGTCCTCCCTTAATAACGCTTGGAGAAAAACTGTTATAAATATCGTTTGCAGATGCAGTTTCAGGTAACTTAATTACTTCTAATGCTCTTGCTTTGTGGGCTAGTCTTTTAATGAAGCCTCTTTCTTCTAATGCACTAATAAGTCTGTGAATGCCAGATTTTGATTTTAAATTTAAAGATTCTTTCATTTCCTCGTATGAAGGGGACACACCAGTAGATCTCAACTTTTTGTTGATAAAGAGAAGCAGGTTTTTTTGTTTTTTAGTTAACATAGAACAAATTAAGTACATAGATGTTCTATAAAAGTTCCTCAATTAATACAACAGCTAAAAAGCTTCATAAATCGTGGAAAATTTCTATAAAAGGGAAAAAATATTATTATTTTCTAAGTCTTTTAAAAGTGATTCACCAATTAAAAAAGTGCTTATTGAGGTCCTGTTTTTTATATCAAGCAATTCATCTTTTGTTTTTAGACCACTCTCAGAAATTAGAGGGGAAGAGTGATTTGAAACAACATCATATATATCATAAGTTGTATTTATCTCAGTTTTAAGAGTTTTTAGGTTTCTGTTATTTATACCAATTAAAGCATCAGGATATTTTACTGATTTTTCTGCCTCTTCAACTGTATGAACTTCAACAATCACACTCATATCATGCTTTAAAGCCTCCTCGTAAATTTCATCAGCAGTTTTTTCAGAAATACCTGCTAATATGATCAGGACTGCATCAGCACCGTAACTTTTTGCTAAAGGTACTTGAAATTTATCAACAAAAAAATCTTTACAAAGAATGGGTAATTCAATTTTTTTTTTAATTTCAGTAATATGGGATAAATTTCCTAAAAAAAAATCTTCTTCGGTTAATACAGACAAACATGTGACATTCTTAGAATTATATATATTGGCAATTTTAACCGGTTCATAGTCATCTATTAGAATACCTGCAGACGGACTTGCTTTTTTTATTTCAGCAATTATGGATATTTTATTTTCTGAGTTTTTCCTTTGTATTTTCTTTTTAAAATCAAAAAAAACATCCTTCTCGCTTATTGCATGCAATAATCTGTTTATATCAATTTCAAGCTTTAATTTTTCAATTTTAGTTTTCTTTCGATCAATTATTTTCTGAAGGATATTTTCAGACATTTTGTAAATTTTTTATATATTTGAATGCTGCTCCAGACTTAATAAAAACTCTAGTATAATTAAAAGCAATTTTAAAATCATCATATTTTTCAGATATCATTAACCCTGCTGCAGCATTTAAACATACAGCTTTTGAAAAATCATTATCTTCACCTTCAAAAATATTTAAAATTTTATCAGAATTAAATTTAGCGTCATCTCCAATTAAATTTTCAAATTTATCAGCATTAATATTTAATTCATTTGGGTCAATTATAAACTCAGATATTTCATTATTTTTTAATTGCACAATATTAGTTTTGGCGTAAGGTGATATTTCATCTAGACCATCTTCACTATTTACAATCCACGCAAATTTTAAATTTAAATTTTTTAGAGCATTTGCAAAAATTTTTAGAAGTTTGTTATCAAAAACTCCAATTACCTGCCTCTCAACAAGTGCAGGGCTGCTTAATGGACCTATCATATTAAAAATTGTCCTTTTTCCTATTTTTTTTCTTGTTGGACCAACATATTTCATTGCCGAGTGGTAATTTGGTGCGAACATAAAGCCAAAATTATTATTTTTAATCTGTTCCTCGATTTGTTTTGGTTCTAAGTTGATATTTATATTTAAGGCTTCAAGAACGTCAGCTGACCCACATTTCGATGAAACTGCTTTATTTCCATGCTTTGCCACTTTAACACCCATACTTGCTAACAACAGCGCTGATGCAGTTGAAATATTGAGAGTATCTTTGCCATCTCCTCCAGTACCACAGGTATCAATGCAATTTTCAACTTTTACTCTTTTTGACTTATCTCTTAATATATATACTCCTCCAGCTATTTCATCTGAAACTTCACCCTTGTCTGATAATAAAGTTAAAAAATCATAAATTTGTTGATCACTAGCATCACCATTCATTAAAATCTTAAATGCATCTTTACTTTCATCAAAATTTAAATTTATTTTGTATCTGAGCTTTTCTAAAAATTTATCCATTTTTACTCTTTTACAAAGTTCTCTAAAATTTTTAAACCATATTTTGTATTGATACTTTCAGGATGAAATTGAACTCCATGAATTTTGTATTTCTTATGCATAACACCCATTATTGTTCCATCAGATGTAATAGATGTAATTTTTAAATCTTTAGATAAAGATTTTCTATCAATTACTAAACTATGGTATCTGGTAGCTGAGAAACTTTTTGGTAAATTATTAAGAATGCCAATTTTCTTATTTATAATATTGCTTGTCTTTCCATGTACAAGTTGTTTAGCTTGAATTATCTTAGATCCAAATATTTGACCAATAATTTGATGACCTAAACAAACACCAAGAATCGGCATTTTTTTATACAAATTTTTTACTATCTTTAAACAATTTCCAGATTGATTAGGATTTCCAGGTCCTGGAGATATTACAATTTTATTATACCTCTGTTTTAAAATAAAATGATGATCTACTTTATCATTTCTAAAAACATCTACTTTAGAAAAAGATGAAAGATAGTGATATAAATTGAATGTAAAACTATCATAATTATCAATTAAAATTATTTTCATAATCTTTATTCCAAAGCTTTAATTAAAGCTTTTGCTTTATTTACTGTTTCATTAAATTCATTAATAGGTTTACTATCAGCAACAATTCCTGCACCTGACTGTACGTAAAATTTTTTATTTTTTGAAACTGCTGTTCTAAGCGCAATGCAGGTATCAAAATCACCATTAGCAGAAAAATAACCAATACCACCAGCATAAACTTTTCTTCTAGTCGTTTCTAATTCATCTATAATTTCCATAGCTCTTATCTTAGGTGCACCTGACACTGTTCCAGCAGGAAAACCAGCTAATAATGTGTCAAATTTACCAAATTTTTTATTAAATATGCCTTCCACATTGGAGACTATGTGCATTACATGTGAATATCGCTCTATCTTAAAACTTTCGGTAACTTTAACTGAATTAATTTTAGAGACTTTTCCAGTATCATTTCTACCAAGATCAAGAAGCATTAAGTGTTCAGAAAGCTCTTTTTTATCATTTAAAAGATCCCTTTCATAAAATTTGTCTTCTTTTTTATTTTTACCTCTAGGTCTTGTACCTGCAATAGGTCTAATAGTAATTTTATTATCTCTGAGCCTCACAAGTATTTCAGGACTTGCGCCTATAATTTGAAAATCTTCAAAGTTAAAAAAATACATGAAAGGGGAAGGGTTAGTAATTCGTAATTTTTTATAAATATCTAATGGTTCTTTACTAAGGTCAGTTTCGAACCTTTGACTTAGAACAACTTGAAAAATATCACCTATTTTAATGTAATTTTTAGCCTTTGAAACATTGCTAAGGAATTTCTTTTTTGAGATATTTGATTTAACTTTTGGTTTGGAAATCTTGGTTTTAGACTGATTTATTTTATAACTATAGTTTGCTAAAAAAATCATTTCTTCTATTTCTTTTTGTATTTGGTCATACTTGACTTGATAATTTTTGATTTTTTCATCATAAAAACAGTTAACTATAAAAAATAATTTTTTTTCTGCGTTATCGAAAACTATTAGATTTTTTGGTCTCAAAATTCTTGCATCAGGGATTTTAAGATCATTTTTTGTATTATTAGGAATTTTCTCAATATATCTTATTGTATCATAAGAGAAATACCCTGATATAATTGAGCTAATTGGTGGTAATTCACTTGGTATTTTAAAATTAAAATTTTCTATTATTTTCTCAATATTATCTTTTGGCGTTCCTCTTAATTTCTTTCTTTTATTTTCAAAGTTTAAAACACAGTTATTATTATTAAATTCCCAAATTTTATCAGGATTTTTACCAAAAATTGTATATCTACCTTTTATGAAACCTTTTTCTACAGACTCGAAGACGAAGCTATTTCTTACATTTAAAAAGTTATTAATTAAATTTTCTATTTCTTTTATACCATTTGATTTTATCGCATGATAAAGAACTTGATTTTTACTTTTTTCGTGATTTTTCTTAAATAACTTTAGATCAATATTCAACATTATCTAAAATAATTTTTAACTCTATCAATTGTTTGATTGAAAATTTTTACCTTATATTTTGAATTTAAAGATAGGTCATAAGATGTATAAACATCATTAATAATATCGTTATTTGCCTTAATAGAATATTCTTCAACATTATCATTATTTTTTTCCATATCTGAATAATAAATATTCTTAATTTTTGTGAGAAAAACTTTATTTGTTTCCCCAGTAACTAATGAGAAACTTTCTTTTGGTAATGTGTATAAAAGTTTTAAAGAGTCTGGGTCAAAAATTTCATAATCATTAGTGTTTTTAATATTTATAGTCTTAATATTATTTTTATCTCTTGATAACTTCACAAACTCATCATAATTAAATATCTTTTCGTCAATTTTTTCAAAAAGACTTTTATTAAATTCAAATTTCTTTTTTAAAATTACATTATTTTTTACTTCTTCTAAAAATTTTGGATCAGTTTTGTTCGGGATTTTTTTGTTAATATTTGATATTTCAAAAATTAGATAATAATCATTTTTGTCAATTAGTTGTATTTTATCCTGGTTTCTTTTTGAGTAAATTTCTTCAAGTATTTCATCTGAATCATCATCCAACACAAAATTATTAATTTCATTGAGTTTTAAATTATAAATTTCATTAATTTCTTTAATATTTAATCCATTTAAAATATTATTTTCTATTTCATCAATTTTCTTAAAAAATTCATCGTTAAACTCATCTATTTCTATTAGATTTTTTGGAGTAATTTTTGCATAGGTAACATCAATAAAATCAATTTTCAAAATTTCTTGATTATTTTTAATGAAATCCTCAATTTCAAATTTAGTTGCAGTTTTATCATGAACTAAGTCTAAATCTAAAAATTCGATCTCGATTTTTTTATTTTCATTTATATATATTTTATTTTTTAAAAAATAAGGCGACTTAATTCCTCCACTAATATAATTAAATAAATTTTCTTTTAGTTCCTGTTTCTTTAATGAATTTTCAAATGTTGAAGCACTTAAGTTATTTTCTAATAGAAATTTTTCATACTTAACTCTTGAAAACTTCTTATTATCATCAAGTAGTATGGAATTAGATCTTATTTTATTTGCTAACGCTTCCTCAGACATAAATACATTTAATTCTTTAATTTCCATCTCAATTAATTTTTCAGATATCAACTCTGATAATATTTGCTCAATAATATTTTTATCTATGTTTGCTTTTATAATGTCATTTGTGAGTCTTGACTCGTTTATAAAATTTATAAAATCTTTTGATGAGATTGTTTCATTATTTATCTTAGCAACGTTGTTAGTATTGCCCCCACTAAAAACACTACCCATACCCCAAAATACAAATGGAATTATAATAATTCCGACAAGTACTCCGGCTAATTTTGAATTTGAGAAACCTCTTAATTTACTTATCATATTCTATAGTCTTTATTTATTGATCTAAAAAAAAATAAACATATAAATTATATTAATCTTTATGACAAATAATAATATGTATTTCATTGCTAATTGGAAGATGTTTGGGTCAGTTAATTCAGTTAATTCATTAAATAAAGTAATAAGTTATTCAAAAACAAAGAAACTTAAAGCCAATATTATTTATTGTCCACCTTATACATTAATCAAATCTTTCGTAGATAAAACAAAAAAATCAAATATTAAAATTGGTGCTCAAGATTGTCATGCTCAACCAAAATATGGACCTTTTACAGGAGCTATAAGCTCAAAGATGATTAAAGATTTGGGTTGTAGGTTTGTTATAATTGGACATTCAGAAACAAGATCAGAAAATGATAATAAAAAAATTAATTTAAAGATAAAGTCTGCACTTAATGACAAGTTAAATGTAATTTTATGTATAGGCGAAAAACTGATTGATAAAAAAAAAAATAAAACAAAATATGTTTTAAAAAAACAATTACTTGAAGGTTTAAAAAATTTAAAGAATTTAAATAAAGTTATAATTGCTTATGAACCTGTTTGGTCGATTGGTACAGGGATTATTCCTAGTGAAAATGATTTAAAAAAAAATATTAGTTTTATAAGAAACACCTTAAAAATTTCAAAAAAATTTACAAAATCAAAGATTTTGTATGGAGGCTCTGTAAACCCAAAAAATATAAAAAATTTAATGAGAATCGATAATATTGACGGTTTTTTGATTGGTGGAGCATCAACTAATGAAAAAATATTTATTGATATAATAAAAAAATCAATTAATTAGGCGTCGTGGAAAACATACTATTAATTATAAATATAATATTAGCAGCAATTCTAGTATTGCTTGTTCTACTCCAAAAATCTGAAGGTGGAGCCTTAGGTATTGGAGTTTCTCAAGATAACTTTATGTTTTCAAGGTCGGCTGGTAATTTTATGACTAAAGCAACGGCTATTGTTGCAACATTATTCATAATTTGTAGTCTAGGATTAACTATTATTTCACGAGGAGATCTTCCTTCAAATACATCTGTAATTGATAAAATAGAAGAAAATACAGATGATGCTCCTAAATTACCAGAAAATAATAATTAATACTTTTATTTTTATAAATCATTGGCTATAACATAATTCCATGGCGCGATATATATTTGTCACTGGCGGCGTGGTTTCATCACTTGGTAAAGGTTTGTCATCAGCATCGCTTGGATATTTGCTTAGATCACAAGGCTATAAGGTGAGAATAAGAAAAATGGATCCATATTTAAATGTAGATCCAGGAACAATGAGTCCTTTTCAACATGGTGAGGTTTTTGTAACTGATGATGGGGCTGAGACTGATTTAGATTTAGGACATTACGAAAGATTCACAAATATTTCAGCTAAACAATCTGACAACATTACAACAGGTAGAGTTTATAGTGATATCATAAAAAAAGAAAGAAGAGGTGGTTATCTTGGAAAAACAGTTCAAGTAATTCCACATGTTACAGATAGAATAAAAGAGTTTATTAAAAAAGATATAACAAATGAAGATTTTGTGATTTGCGAAATTGGAGGAACAGTAGGGGATATTGAGAGTTTACCATTTTTAGAAGCTATAAGACAGTTTTCAAATGATAATGGCAGATCAAAATCTTTATTTATTCATTTAACATTTGTTCCATTTTTAAAATCTTCAGATGAAATTAAAACAAAACCTACACAACATTCTGTTAAAGAATTGAGAGGTATAGGAATTCAACCTGATATAGTTATCTGTAGATCTCAGCAGTCTATTCCATTAGATCAAAGAAGAAAAATATCCTTATTTTGTAATGTGGATCTCGCTAATGTTATAGAAACAGTTGATGTAAAAACGATTTATGAAGCCCCAATAAGTTTCTCTAATCAAAAATTAGATAAGCAAGTTTTAAAATTCTTTAAAATAAAATCTAGAAAAAGACCTAACTTGCTACCTTGGAAAAAAATTACAAATATAGTTTTAAAAACAAAAAAAACAGTAAATATTGCTATCATAGGCAAATATGTAAACTTAAAAGATGCTTATAAATCACTTGATGAAGCTCTTACGCATGGAGGAATTTCAAATAAAGTCAAAGTTAACGTAGTAAGAATTGAGTCAGATAAACTTAGATCAAAAGAAATTAAATCAAAATTAAAGAATATGTCAGGCATATTGATACCAGGAGGATTTGGTAAAAGAGGAACGGAGGGAAAAATTGAAGCAATTAAATATTCCAGAGAGAGAAAAATACCTTTTCTAGGCATTTGTTTTGGAATGCAAATGGCAATGATTGAGTTTGCCAGAAATATCTTAAAAATTAAAAATGCTGGCTCTAGTGAATTAGATAAAAATTGTTTTCCCGTAATAGGATTAATCGATGAATGGAGCAAAGATGGAAAAATTATAAAAGGAACTGATAAAAATCTGGGAGGGACAATGAGATTAGGTTTATATGAGGCAAATCTAAGAAATAATTCTGCCATAAAACATATCTATAAATCTAATAAGATTAAAGAGAGACACAGACATAGATATGAGGTCAATATAAATTTAATGAAAAAATTTGAAAAAAAAGGTTTGATGTTTTCAGGAATTTCTCCTGATAATCATTTACCTGAAATTATTGAACTTAAAAATCATCCATGGTTTATTGGAGTCCAATTTCATCCAGAATTTAAATCTAGACCTTTAAATCCTCATCCTTTATTCTCTTCATTTATTAAAGCTGCAAAATCTTTTAATGGAAAATAAAATAGTTAATTGTAACGGTATAGAAATTTCAAACAAAAATAAAATTTGTTTAATAGCTGGTCCTTGTCAACTTGAAACCGAACAACATGCTATGGACATGGCAGGTAAAATTAAAGAAATTTCATCAAAGTATAATATTGGATTTATTTATAAAACCTCATTTGATAAGGCCAATAGAACTAGTTTGACAAGCAAAAGAGGAGCTGGTTTAGAAAACTCCCTGCCTGTATTTGATAAAATCAAAAAAGATATTCACGTACCCATTCTTACTGATATACATAATGAAGAACAATGTTCCCTAGTTTCTCATCATGTAGATGTTCTTCAGATACCAGCATTTCTTTGTAGACAAACAGATTTATTAATTGCTGCTGCTAAGACTAATAAAATTATTAATGTGAAAAAGGGTCAATTCCTAGCACCATGGGATATGGTGAACGTAACAAAAAAAATTTCTGATAGTGGTAATGAAAATATTTTAGTGACTGAAAGAGGAGCTAGTTTTGGTTATAATACATTGGTCTCAGATATGAGATCTATTCCAATCATGGCAAAAAATGGTTATCCTGTAGTATTTGATGGAACTCATTCAGTGCAACAACCTGGTGGTCTAGGTGAAAAAAGTGGTGGTCAAAGAGAATTTGTTGAGTATTTGTCAAGAGCAGCAGTTGCAGTAGGTGTTGCAGCTATTTTTTTGGAAACACATCAGGACCCTGATAATGCACCATCAGATGGTCCAAACATGGTCCCTTTAGACAAATTAGACGAGCTAATTAATCAAATTGTAGAAATTGATAATTTAGTTAAAAAGTAATTAATGAGTAAAATCAAAAAAGTTGTAGCCAGACAGGTTTATGACAGTAGAGGAAATCCTACCATTGAAGCTGAAGTATTTTCAAATAATTTAAGTGCGTCAGCAATTTGTCCTTCAGGTGCTTCAACAGGAACTTTTGAGGCTTATGAAAAAAGAGATAAGAGTAATAAAAAATACCTAGGAAAAAGCGTTTTAATACCAGTTGCAACTGTTAATAAATTAATTTCAAAAAAATTAAAAAATCAAAACATCCATGACCAAGAGAGAATAGATAGTATTCTTATAAAATTAGATGGCACAAAACAAAAAACTAAGTTAGGTGCGAATACAATATTAGCTGTATCCATGGCTGTAAAAAAATTATCAGCAAAAGTTAAAAAAATACCTTTATATAAAAATTTTATTGTCAAAAAAAATTTTAAACTCCCTTTTCCTTTAATGAATATTATTAATGGGGGTGCACATGCCGATAATGGTCTTAGAATACAAGAGTTTATGATTAGACCTGATAAAGCAAAATCATTTAATGATGCTGTCAGAATGTGTTTTTTAGTAATAAACAATTTAAAAGTATTATTAAAAAAAGCTGGTCACTCTATTAATGTAGGTGATGAAGGTGGCTTTGCACCAATGATAAGTGATAATGAAAGTGCATTAAAACTTATAGTTCAAGCAATTAAAAAATCAGGTTTTAAAAATGGTAAGGATATATCTATTTGTTTAGATGTTGCAGCAAATGAATTGATTAAAAAAGGTAAATATTCAATTCATTCTAAAAATTACATAAGTGTTGATCAATCAATTAAAAAATACTTACAACTTATTAAAAAATATCAAATTAAATCAATTGAGGATCCATTTGGTGAAGATGATTGGAATGCATGGTCTAAATTTGTAAATGGAACAAAAAACAAAACACAAATAATAGGTGATGATCTTTTTGTCACTAATCTTGAAAGATTAAAAATAGGCTTTTTAAACTTATCTGCAAATAGTATTTTAATAAAATTGAACCAAATAGGAACTGTAACCGAAACGTTAGAAGTAATAAAATTTGCTCAACTTATTGGTTTTAAAACAATCATCTCTCACAGATCTGGTGATACTGAAGATACATTTATTGCTGATTTAGCAGTAGGCACCAATTCAAATCAAATCAAAACAGGATCACTCGCAAGATCAGAAAGAATAGCAAAATATAACCAAATTATTCGTATTGAAGAACATCTTGGTAGATCGGCTAAAATGAATAAAATTGATTAATGTTAGAAAAATTAAAAAAGAACTATTTCATTCTTATGATCACATTCCTGTTTATCTATTTTTTCTTTAATTTATTAGATGGTGATAGAGGTCTCATTTCTTACATGGAAAAGAAAGATATGTATGAGCAACTAAAAAATGATCAAATTACTTTAAATAGCAAAATAGAAGATTTAGAGCACAAAAATTCACTTTTAACAGAAAATATAGATCTAGATTTCATAGAAATTTTAATACGAGAAAAGTTTTTATTTGGAAAAGAAGGTGAGACTACCTATATAATTAAAGATAATGGAAATCAAAAATAGACCAAGACACCCTGAAAAAGTTAATAAACCGATTAATCCTATCAAAAAGAAACCTGAGTGGATTAGATCTAAGCTACTAAATAGTAAGGAGTTTTTTTTAACTAAAACAATTATTAATAAAGATAATCTTGTAACAGTTTGCCAAGAAGCAAACTGCCCTAATATTACTGAATGCTGGAGCAAAAGGCATGCAACACTTATGATAATGGGTGACACATGCACAAGAGCATGTGCATTTTGTGATGTTAAAACAGGAAAACCAGATAAATTAGATCAATTTGAGCCGATTAAAATAGCTAATGCAGTTAAAAAATTAAGTTTAAGACATGTTGTTATTACATCTGTTGATAGAGACGACCTTTCAGATGGTGGATCAAACCATTTTCATGATGTTATTGTTGCAACAAGAAAAAAAAATCCAAATACAACAATTGAAGTTTTAACACCTGATTTTTTACGCAAAGGCGATGCATATAAAAGAGTATTGGAAGCAAGCCCAGATGTTTTTAATCACAATATTGAGACTGTTCCGAGTCTCTATGTAAAAGTTAGACCAGGGGCAAGATATTTTGGATCATTAGAACTTTTAAAAAATTCAAAAAAATTCAATAAAAATGTATTTACAAAATCAGGAATTATGGTTGGATTTGGAGAAACAAAAGATGAGATAATTCAAGTTATGGATGATTTAAGATCTGCAGAAGTTGATTTCTTAACCATAGGTCAATATCTTCAACCATCGGCTAAGCACTTTCCATTAAATAGATATTACCATCCAGATGAATTTAAAGAGCTAGGAAAAATAGCAAAATCTAAAGGATTTTTATTAGTATCTTCATCACCTTTAACAAGATCTTCTTATCATGCTGATGAAGATTTTAATAAACTTAAAAATAATAGAAAAAATACTCGTTAATGCCAAAAGCATCAGTTAAGAGATTAATTGATAACAAAAAAGACAAACTCATAGAGTTCGTTTTAGATATTGAAAAATACCCTGAGTTTGTTCCATTCTGTCAGGGTTCAAAAGTACATGAAAGAAAACAAAAAGGGGATCTAATACTTATTGTTGCAGATCTAACAATTGGAAAAGGGCCATTTGTAGATACCTATAAAAGCGATGTGAAATTTAATAAAAAAGATGACACAATTTTTGTAACAAACATAGATGGTCCTTTAAATTATTTAGAAAATAATTGGAAATTTCAGGAGCAAGGAGATTTAACAGAGGTGACTTTCGATGTTGATTTTGAAATTAAAAATAAATTTTTGAATATTTTAATGACAAAGTCTTTTCAATTTGGTCTTGAAAAAATAGCTGATGCATTTCAAACAAGAGCTGAAAGTTTATAATATATTCAAAATCATTTTAAGAGCTTGATTAACAGTAGCTTTTTGAATTGAAATTCTTTTTTTACTTTTAAATATATTTTTCTTTATGATTGTTTTACCTCCTTTTTTTATTCCTACATAAACCAGTCCAACTGGTTTTTCTTTAGTCCCCCCATTTGGTCCTGCTACACCAGTAATGGAAATTGATATATGTGATCTACTAATTTTACTTAAATTTTTTACCATTGAATGACAAGTTTCATAGCTAACGGCTCCATATTTGGTAATGGTTTTTTTGGGAACTTTAAGCAATTTTACTTTTGCGTTATTAGAATAAGTCACTAATCCCATATTAAATACTTTAGACGACCCACCAATAGATGTAATTGAACTAGCTAAAAGTCCTCCAGTACACGACTCAGCAAATGACACTGTTAGTCTTTTTTTAGTCAGCAACCTTACAATTTTTAAGGATAAATTATTCATGTAGTTAAAATCATATAAAAGACGAGGATTGCAACTACGTATAAACCAGCACAAACATCATCCATAATAACACCAAAGCTATTCTTAAAGTTTTTATCGTAATAACTTACAGGATAGGGTTTTGCGATATCAAAAATTCTAAAAAGAATAAACATTATAAAATAAAAGGTTAGTACTCTTGCTGGATTTGTTGGTTCATTATGGGCAATTTCATACAGACATATTGGTATAGATTGACCAATAAACTCATCAATAACAATTTCTTTCGGGTCTTTATTGCTTAAATCTTTAATAAATAAATTTACGGAAAAAAGTGAAATTATAAAAATGGCTACTAAAAAAAACAAAAATAGATCTGCCGGTACTGAAAAAATGTGAAATAATATATATAATAATATAACAGTAGCCAAAGAAGCATAACTACCAGGAATTTTTGGTAATTTTCCAATTCCTAACATTGTAACAAATAAAGAATTTATTATTTTAAGCATAATAATTTAACGATACTATTGCTTCACACGCAATAGCCTCTTCCTTTCCTATCAAACCTAACTTTTCGACTGTTTTACCTTTTAAATTAATTTGATCTTTAGATATATTGAGCAAATTAGACAAAGACAAAATAATTTTTTTTCTATATTTTGAGACTTTTGGTCTCTCACAAATTAAATTTATATCGACGTTATTTATAAAATATCCTTCTTCATTTAGGTTATTCAAAATAGGAGACAACATATTAGGGGATCTTATATTTTTATATTTTCTCTTATTGCTTGGATAAACAGTTCCA
Organism: uncultured Pelagibacteraceae bacterium; assembly: GCA_902566315.1. Classification (GTDB taxonomy): domain Bacteria; phylum Pseudomonadota; class Alphaproteobacteria; order Pelagibacterales; family Pelagibacteraceae; genus Pelagibacter. The sequence goes on along the minus strand of CACFIL010000004.1, from coordinate 22,049 downwards.
ATATCCATTTTTCGCATGGCACCAAGCAAACCATCGATTATCGCGTGAATTATTACATCTCCATCTGAATGACCTTGTAATCCTGAATGAAAAGGAATTGTTAAGCCTCCAAGATATAATTTCTTATTTTTAATCAACCTATGAATATCAAATCCAACACCATAAAAGTTTTTTATATTTATTTTTTTTAAATCTGATTTTTTTGTTATTTTGAAATTGTTTTCCTCACCTCTAATAAACTTTATCTTTTTTTTGTAATTTAAATATAATGATGCATCATCAGTTACCAAGTGCTTATTTAATTTTGATAATTTATAAATTGTCTTATAATCAAAACATTGAGGCGTTTGTGTAAATATCAATTTATTTCTATCTAAATTTTGTAAAATATTTCCATTTTTATACTTTGTAGAGTTATCAGTTTTAATGAAAGGTACTACTGCTTTATAATTTCTTAGATTATTATTAAGTTTTTTAAGTAATTTTATTGAAAAATTTGGTCGTGCAGCATCATGAATAAAAACATTTTTTATTTTCTTATTTTTTAAAAAATTTAAAGCTTTTTGTGATGATTGATATCTTTCCTTTCCACCTTTAATAACTTTTACAGATTTATCTCTTATGTTTTTTATAGGATAATTTGATACAATTATGATTAATTTAAATAATTTTGATTTAAGTGCCTTATCAACTGAGTGCATAAATAAAGGTTTATTCATATAATTTACAAATTGTTTAGGATTATTTGATTTAAATCTCTTACCTTTACCTGCTGCTAGTAGTATAAAACAATTATTCATGATTATTATAAAATTTTTAGTAAGTTATTTTTAAATTATGTTAGCTTTGTTAAAAAGAAATTTGTTTATTATAGTTATATTTATATTAACTATTTCACTAGGTTTTTTAACATTTTTAACATTTATTAATAAAAGTTTTATAAAACTTAATGAAAGTAACCTCGAAATTCTACTAATTTCTAATATCGTACTAGTACTTTTATTTTTTGTATTAATATTTATTGATATTAAAAATTCTATAAAAAATAATATTAATGTAAGGGGTTCAGTTGCAAATAGAAAATATATAGTTTCATTTGCACTTTTTACTTTAATCCCATCATTACTAATTGCAGTTTTTTCATTATTTATTTTTTCTTTTGCACTAGATAAATATTTTGATAAAAAAATTACCACTGCAGTTAATAACTCATATGAAATAGCAAAAAACTACGTAGACGAAAAAAGAAATAAAATTGAGTCTGAGATCGTATTAATTGCATTTGATTTAAATAAATATTCAGACTTATATAAATCAAATCCTGAAAGATTTCAGCTTATTTTAAATACTCAGAGATATTTAAGAGACATAGACCAACTTCATTTAATTGATGCGGAAGGTAATTTAATCCGATCTGCAACTGATTCTCAGTATAAGAAAATTGAAGGCAGAGCAATGGAGATGGTAAAATATGATGATAGGCCTTTAAAGATTATCAATACATTTGAAAATAAATCAGCAGCTGTTGTAAGACTATCTAGTTTCGATAATACTTTTTTATATGTTTTAAAATATTTTGATAAAAATATTTCTAATTATTTAATTAAATCAGAAGAGGCTGTAAATTTTTATTATACTGTTGAAAATCAAAATCTTGGTATAAGAATTTCATTTGCTATTATTTACGTTACACTTGTTACACTATTATTATTTTTATCTATAACCATAGCTATTAGATTTTCGTCACGTTTTTTTATATCGATAAACAATTTAATAACTGCATCTGAAAGTATAGGTAAAGGGAATCTTGATACAAAAGTACCTGATTTAAAAGCTGACATTGAAATGGAAAGACTTAATAAAAACTTTAATTCAATGATTGATAGATTAAAAAATCAACAAGAGAAATTGCTTACTAATGAACGGCATGAAGCATGGGAAAATGTTGCAAGAAAATTGGCTCATGAAATTAAAAATCCTTTAACACCAATACAATTAACTATTGATAATCTTAAAACAAAATATTTACCAAATATTGATAATGAAAGACAAGAAAAATATTTAAATAATTTAAAAACTATACTTAAGCAAATTAAGCAAATTGAAAATTTAGTTAATGAATTTTCTGATTTTGCTAGAATGCCAAAGCCATTATTTAAACCAAATAACTTAAATAATGTCATTAATGAAAATATTGGCTTGGTAAATAAATTTGATAGTTCAATTACAATTAGATTATTTAATCATTTGTCAAAAGATGTAGTATTAAGTTTTGACAATGAGCAGTTTAATAGATTATTTTTTAACCTTATTAAAAATTCTCTTGAGAGCATTCAAGAAAAAGTAAAAAAAGACAGTAAAACTGTCAAAAATATAGATATAGAAATTAGACAAAGAAGAGATTATATAAACATTAATATTATTGATACTGGAACTGGATTTAAAAATAAAAAAACCAAAGATATAATTAAACCTTATTTTACAACTAAAGAAAAAGGAACTGGACTAGGATTATCAATTGTAGATAAAATTATTAGTGATCATGAAGGATCAATTAAATTTTTAAATCATAAAAACGGTGCAAAAATTCAAATTATAATTCCCTATAAAAAATAATGTCAGCTGAAATTTTAATTATAGATGATAATGCAGATATAAGATTAATCCTTGATGAATTAATCAAAGATGCAGGATACAAAACAAGACTTGCTGCGAACTTCAATCAAGCCCTAACTGAAATTGATAAAAAACTCCCAGATGTTGCAATAATTGATGTTAAATTAGACAAAGGCGATAACGATGGTATTTTATTGTTAGATCACATTAAGAAGAAAAATTCTGATTTACCAGTAATAATGATTTCTGGCCATGCCAATATTGAGATGGCAGTAAATTCACTAAAGTCCGGTGCTTTCGAGTTTATTCAAAAACCATTTGATAAAGAAAGACTTTTAAATTTTGTAAATAGAGCAGTAGAAAACTATAATTTAAAAAATGAAAATAAAAGCTTAAATACTAAGCTTTTCCATACATTTGAACTGGTAGGGAGAAGCCAAAATATTCTCTCAATCAAAGATCAGATAAATAAGCTATCGAAATCAGAAAGTAGAATATTTATCAGCGGACCTACAGGGTCGGGTAAAGAACTAATTTCAAGAAAAATTCACAAAAATTCTAAAAGAAAAAATGGTCCATTTGTTGTTATTAATGGAGCGCTTTTGGATGCCAAAAAATATGAACTTGAGTTGTTCGGGGAAGAAAAAAAAGATGGATCTATATTTTATGGAGCACTTGAAAAGGCATCAGGAGGGATATTATTAATTGACGAGGTAACAGAAATACCATTAGAGACACAATCAAAAATTTTAAGAGTTGTTATTGATCAAAAATTTAAAAGAATAAGCAGTAATCACGATATAAAGGTTGATGTAAGAATTATTTGTACAAATAGTAAAGATGTTCAACAAGAAATTAGGTTTGGAAATTTTAGAGAGGACTTATTTCATAGATTAAATGTATTTAATATAAAAATAGATCCATTAAACAAAAGAATTGACGATATACCAATATTAATAGATTATTTTATTGATAATATTTGTGAAGCTAATAATTTCAAAAAATTCAAAATTGTTGATAACAATTATTTGCTCAATTATGATTGGCCTGGAAATGTTAGAGAATTAAGAAATTTGATAGAAAGAATAGCTATATTATCACCGGGTGACGATAATGAGAGATTAATGAATATAATTAAAGAATCATTGTCAAAGTCAATTGAGGATGACTTCTCTGTAACAGAAAGCCTTACATTTCCCTTAAAAGAGGCTAGAGAGAGTTTTGAAAAACAATACTTGGTCTCTCAATTAAAAAAATTTAGTGGAAATATTTCAAAAACAGCAAAATTTATAGGCATGGAAAGATCAGCTTTACATAGAAAATTAAAACTACTTGGAGTGAAAGATCTTAACTAATGAACATAATTATTTGTGGAGCTGGTAGAGTAGGGTCAACGATTGCAAAAATGTTAATTGAACAAAATCACTCAATTACAATGATTGACCAATCTAGTGATGATATTCAAAAAATAAATGAAACTTTAGATGTTAAAGCAATTGTTGGAAAAGCAACATCCCCAGCAATATTGGAAAAAGCAAATACTAAAGATGCAGATATGATTATCGCAGTTACTAGAAACGATGAAATAAATATGTTAATATGTCAAATAGCCTTTTCATTGTTTAAGGTTCCAAAGAAAATTGCTCGAATAAGATTTCAAGAATATCTTGATCCAAAGTATTCAGGATTATTTAATAAAGAAAATTTACCAATTGATAATATAATTTCACCAGAAATTGAAATTGCAAAATCTATTCAGCGAAAATTAGAGGCACCAGGTACTTTAGATAATGTACCTTTTGCAGAAAATAAAATTAGATTGTTAGAAATTTTGATTGATAAAAAATGTTCAATACGTGGAATTAACTTAAATGAACTTACAAAAAAATTCCCAAAATTGAATGCATACATTCTTGGCGTTATTAGGAATGAAAAATTTGTAGTGATGAAAAAAACAAACCAACTCCAACTTAATGATAAAGCTTATGTAGTTGTAAACAGTAATCAAATGCAAGAAACACTAAACGTTTTTGGTCATAATGAAAAAATTTCAAATAAAATTTTAATTATTGGCGGTGGAAATATTGGTTTTAATCTCGCTAAAAATATTGAACAATCATTTGATTCAGCAAGGGTTAAAATAATTGAAAAAGAAAAATCGAGAGCAGAATATATAGCCAATGAACTGAACGATACCATTGTGATTAATGGTAACGGTTTGGAAGAAGATGTTTTAAGTGAGGCCAATATTGATGAAGTTGAAACCGTTTTAGCTTTAACTAATGATGATGAAGATAACTTAATGGTAAGTGTAATAGTTGAAAAATTTTCAAAAGATAAAAGAACTATGGCATTGATAAACAAACCTAATTATTCATTACTACAATCCTCTTTAAAAATTGATGATTTGATTGATCCAAGAATGAATACAGTTTCAAGTATTTTAAAACATGTTCATAAAGGAACAATTGAAAACGCCTATACTATTTTAAATGGTGAATATGAGGTAATAGAGGCAGACATTATTGAGACTTCTGACTTGATAAACAGACAATTAAAAGACTCAAATTTACCTGATGAAATTAGAATTGGAGCAATATTAAGAGATGAAAATGTTATTATTCCAAGTTCAAGTTACGTTTTTCAAAAAGATGATACAGTTGTTCTTTTAGCCAAAAGAAATCAATTACCTATTGTAGAAAATATGTTTAGAATTAGCTCAGTCTAATTTTAATATGACAAAATTTAGCACTATTTATTTAAGCTCTTTTCTATTTTTGATATGTATTTTCTCTTTTTTGAATATTATTTATTCAAATTATTTTGATATTTTTTTTAATATTGAAAATTATATATATACTTTAATTATAAGTCTTTTTTTAGGAGTAATTCTAATATTGTTTAATAAGACAAATACAAAAAAAATTACTCTTTATGAAAAAATATTCACTGTATTGATTGGTTATTTCCTGTTTCCATTAATAATATCAATACCCTATTATTTTAGCATACAAAATTTAAATTTATTAAATTCATATTTTGAAGCTATATCAGGTTTTACTTCTACAGGATTTACTATCTTTGAAAATGTAAAACAATTAGATGAAAGCCTAATCTTATGGAGATCTACATCCCAGTGGATTGGAGGAATTTATTTTCTTTTTTCTATTTTACTATTAATTGATATTTTTGACAAAAATCTTAAACATTCATTCACTGAATATTTATCTTTTAATTACAACGAAATTTTTAAACAATCGGTTAAAATTGTTATAATTTATTCCTCATTAACTTTAATTATATTTATTCTATTAAAGATAATTGATTTAAGAACTTTTGATGCATTTAATTTATCATTATCAATAATATCATCTGGTGGTTTTCTGCCTGTTAATAGAGTTGATTATTTATTTGAAAGCGATGTAAGTAAAATTATTTTATCATTTACTATGCTGTTATCTTTTTTCAGTTTATTTTTAATTTATAATCTTATTTTTTTTAATAAAAAAAAATTAAATTTTTTGAGTGAAGATTTAAATCTTTTAATTTATTTATTAGTTATAATTTCTTTTTCATTTGTTTTTTTAAATTCAAGTAACAATTTTCCAACAATTTTAGTAGCAATTTCAAGTAGTATTTCAAATATTGGTATTTCTTTTAATGATACACCAAATAATTTAATATTTGTTTTTTTTATTATGGTTATCATTGGAGGTTCTTTTTTTTCAACAAGTTCAGGTATTAGAGTAATAAAGATCTTAAGTTTATTAAAATTTTCTTTAAATAATTTGTTGTCACACTCAAAACCAAACCAAATCTATTCAAACAAAGTTACATTAATAAATGAGAAGACTGAAAAATCAGATATATATAAATATTTCTTTTCAATAATTATTTTTGTTATTTCTCTATCTATATTAACTCTTTTTTTAACACTTTCAGACATCCAATTTGAAAATTCATTTAAGCTTTCTTTGTTGACAATTATGAATACTGTAAATTCAAGTATGTTTGAACTCGCGAATTTTGATTTTTATAATCTTTCTTTTTTAACTAAGATTTATTTAATAATTTTCATGATAATAGGCAGAGTAGAGCTATTAACTATACTAATTTTATTTAAAAAATTTCTTTTCAAAAATTAAATTAGTATTATAAGATTGTTTTTTTGCGCCCTTAGCTCAGCTGGATAGAGCATCGGTTTTCTAAACCGAGGGTCGGAGGTTCGAATCCTCCAGGGCGCGCCACGTTTAATTGATCAGCATTGATAAGCTAATTTTACCATTGATGGTTGTATAAGTTTCTGCTTTACTACTGCATTCAAAAATTACATTTTTGAATAATTTGTTAACAAATAAATAAAAAAAAAGAGGAAAATAATGTTTAAAATAATAAAACAATTGACTTCTGTAGTCGCTATGTTTGCTGTGCTTTTTGCATTTTCAACAGAAACGATGGCTGCTAAGAAATCAAAAACTCTTGAGAACACAAAAAAAAGAGGTTTTGTAAGATGTGGTGTTTCTCAGGGTCTACCTGGATTTTCAAACGCAGATGAGTCTGGAAATTGGACAGGAATAGATGTTGATGTATGTAGAGCTGTTGCAGCTGCTACATTAGGAGATGCAACTAAAGTTAAATTCACTCCTTTAAGTGCAAAAGAAAGATTTACTGCACTTACTTCAGGTGAAATTGACATTTTATCAAGAAACACAACTTGGACACTTTCTAGAGACGCTGACATTGGTTTAACATTTGTTGGTGTAAACTTTTATGATGGACAAGGTTTCATGGTAAGAAAAGGTTCAGGAATATCATCTACAGGTGAATTTAAAAATGGAACTTCAGTTTGTACAAACTTAGGAACTACAACTGAGCTTAATATGAGAGATTTCTTTGATTCAAGGGGAATTTCTTATGAGCCAGTAGTTTTTGAAAAGGCGGATGAAGTCGTAGCTGCTTATGATGCAGGTAGATGTGATACATACACTACAGATAAATCTGGTCTTGCTGCTCAAAGAACAAAATTATCAGCTCCAGATGATCACGTAGTTTTACCTGAAACTATTTCAAAAGAACCACTAGGACCTGTTGTTCGTCAAGGTGATTCTGTTTGGGAAGATATAGTTAGATGGTCTTTAAATACTATGATCGAAGCAGAAGAGTATGGCGTTAACTCATCAAATGCTGACATGATGAAAACTTCAAACAATCCAGCAATCAAAAGATTAGTTGGTGCTGAAGGTGAGTTAGGTGCAGCTTTTGGTTTAGATAACGACTGGAATTTAAGAATTATCAAACAAGTTGGTAACTACGGTGAAAGCTACAAAAGAAATATAGCAGACACTGGAATTCTACCTGATAGAGGTCCAAATGAATTATGGACAAAAGGTGGAATATTATACGTACCACCAGCAAGATAATTTTATTTCAAATTACACAAAAAGGGCTAGAAATATCTAGCCCTTTTTTTTATTATAGAATCCGATGAACAACATTATAAAAAGATATATACCTCAGATTTTAGTAATACTATTTGTTGTTCTTATTTTTGGGTTTTTAACCCTGAATGCTCAAACCAATATGGATAATAGAGGTATTGATTTTGGATTTGGATTTTTATCACAAGAGTCTTCATTTGATGTCCAGTTTTCTTTAATTGAATATAGTGGATCAGACTCCTATGCCAGAGCTTTTCTAGTTGGACTTTTAAATACCTTATTAGTTTCTTTTATAAGTATAATTATTTGTACAATATTAGGTGTTATAATTGGTGTAGCAAGATTATCATCAAATTATCTAATAAAAAACTCAGCTGCATGGTACGTCGAGTTTTTTAGAAATATTCCATTACTACTACAAATCTTCTTTTGGTATTACGCAGCCCTTAGAGCTTTACCTATGCCAGAGAAAGCTGATGCATGGTTTGGGGTAACTTATATGACTGTAAAAGGTTATTACATACCCTCAATGGTATGGGAAAATTTAAATGTATTTTTATATTGTGGTCTTGCAGCAATAATAGCAATTATTGTATTAAGAAATTACGCAAATAAATTAAGAGATACACAAGGTAAACAAATTCCTGTGCTACTTTATTCGGTAGGTCTATTAATTGTATTGCCTCTTTTATCATTCTTATTTGGTGGAGTTTCCTTAGAATTTGAAATACCTGATCTCAAAAAATTATCAAAAATCTCTTATATTTACGAAGGTGGAATAAGTTTACCACCTGAATTAATCGCATTAGTTCTAGCACTATCTTTATACACTTCTACTTTTGTAGCAGAGTGCGTTAGAGCTGGTATTGAAGGAGTTAGCAAAGGCCAAAAAGAGGCTGCAGCATCTGTAGGGTTAACACCTAATCAAGTTTTAAAATTAGTTATCATGCCTCAAGCTTTAAGAATTATTATACCGCCAACAACAAACCAATATTTAAATTTAACTAAAAATTCATCTTTAGCAGCCGCAATTGCCTATCCTGATTTAGTACTTGTATTTGCAGGTACTGCTTTGATGCAGACAGGTAAGGCAATAGAAATTGTTTCAATAACAATGCTCACATATTTAACTATTAGTCTAACTATTGCAGCAATAATGAATTGGTATAATAAAAAAATCGAAATTAAAGAAAAGTAATGCAAACAATAAATTTTTTAAAACCTAACAGAGATAACATTAAAAATTATTCTATTATTGGCTCATTTTTAGTTTTAGTAAGCTTAATTGATGTCATATCAAATGCTTTTTTAAAAATAAATTTAACATCTTTTCTACCTGGCTCCTTAACTACTTTGTTTCCATTAATCATAGGATTAATCGGATTAAATATGATGAGAATTGATTATTCAGGAAATAAAAAATTAGATTTATTAAATAAAAATATAAACACAAATAATTTTAATGCTTTATTAACTCTATTAATATTATTTTCAATTATAAAAGCTCTTCCTCAATCTCTAAGTTGGATGATTTTTGACGCCACTATTTCAGGCGACTCAAAAGATGCTTGTACAGGTACGGGAGCTTGTTGGACATATATTAAAGTTTGGTTCAGAAGGTTTATGTATGGAATGTATCCCAATGAATTTCATTGGAGAATAAACACTGCATTTATATTAGTCATAGCACTTGGATTTGTTGGATATTTCATGAAGGAAAATTTGAAAAAATATTTGGCATTATATTATGTTATTATCTATCCAGTAATTGCATATTTAGTTATCTACTATTTAATATCTGGTGGATCATTCGGTTTACAATGGGTAGAGACTGGAGCATGGGGAGGATTATCACTTACTTTTATAGTTTCTTTTTTCTGTCTAATTTTCTGTTTCCCACTAGGTATGATATTTGCACTAGGAAGAAGATCTAATCTTCCAGCAATAAAATATATATCTATTTGTTATATTGAATTTTGGAGAGGTGTTCCATTGATAACAGTACTGTTCATGTCATCTGTAATGTTTCCAATGTTTCTGCCTGAAGATTTTTTTATGGATAAATTAGTAAGAGTAATTATTGCAATCACATTATTTGAAGCTGCTTACTGTGCTGAAGTTATTAGAGGAGGTTTACAATCACTACCTAGAGGCCAATACGATGCAGCAAAATCTTTAGGAATGGGTTATTGGAAAATGCATATTTTTGTAATTTTACCACAAGCACTAAAATTAGTTATTCCTGGAATAGCAAATACATTTTTAGCATTAGTTAAAGATACACCTTTAATTTTTGTAGTCGGTTTAGCTGAATTAGCAGGTATGCTTGCTTTAGCAAAAACAAATCCAAAATGGCTAGGCTTTGCCATGGAGGGATATATTTTTGCATCAATAGTATTCTGGATTATATGCTATGCAATGAGTAAATATAGTTATAACCTAGAGGCAAAATATAAAACTGAAAGATAATAAATGTCTGACCCAATAATAAAAATTCAAAATATGAATAAATGGTTTGGCGACTTTCAAGTTTTAAAAAATATAAATCTTGAGGTTGAGGCAAATAAAAAAATTGTTGTATGTGGCCCCTCTGGATCGGGTAAATCAACGCTGATTAGATGTATTAATAGATTAGAAGAGCACCAAGAAGGAGATATAATTGTTGATGGAAATGAACTATCAGAAAAAACAAAAGATATTGAAAAAATTAGAGCTGAAGTTGGAATGGTTTTTCAACAATTTAATTTATTTCCACACTTATCAATTTTAGACAACTGTACTCTTGCACCTATCTGGGTTAAGAAAATGCCAAAAAAAGAAGCTGAAGAACTAGCCTTAGACCAACTTAAAAAAGTACAAATAGATGATCAGGCCAATAAGTTCCCTGGACAACTATCCGGAGGTCAACAACAGCGTTGTGCAATAGCAAGAGCATTGTGTATGCAACCTAAAATCATGTTATTTGACGAGCCAACTTCAGCATTAGACCCTGAAATGATTAAAGAGGTGCTTGATGCAATGGTTAGTCTTGCTAAAGGCGGAATGACTATGATTGTTGTAACTCATGAAATGGGTTTTGCTAAAGAAGTTGCTGATGAAGTCATTTTTATGGATGAGGGAATGATAATTGAGAAGGCAAACACTAATGAATTCTTTGCTAATCCAAAGAGTGACAGAACTAAGCTTTTTTTAAGCCAAATTCTTTAAATAATTCTAAAGACTTCATAAAAAGTTACTTGACAGGTTTAGAATAAGTGAAAAAAACCAATTTTTTTAAAAATTATTTTACTTGCATAAAGTTTTCTATTTAGATTAACTCTCATTAATATTTTATTTAAAGAGGGGTCTTGAATGGAAGAAAATTTTAACAAACATCTTGGCAATAAGCTTAAGTTAAGAAGATTGGCACTAGGTTTAACTCAAACTAAAGTAGCAAAAGCTATAAACGTAACATTTCAACAAATTCAAAAGTATGAAAAAGGAACTAACGGTGTTAGTTCAATTAGATTATTACAACTTTCTAATTATTTAAAAGTTCCAATAAGTTATTTTTTTGAAGATTTTTCAGAATATTTAGTAAATCTTGATAAATCAAAAGAGGGACACATGAATGTAAACTATAACTTTTTAGTCAAAGTTTATTCAGAGTTAACTCAGGATCAAAAAATTAAATTTGAAAAAAATTTACAGATAGCACAAATAAATACTTCTAAAGCTGTTTAATTGATTTGGCTCCTCGGGCAGGACTCGAACCTGCGACCAATTGATTAACAGTCAACTGCTCTACCAACTGAGCTACCGAGGAATGTTTTCTCACAACTTACTTTTTTTAAAACTTATCTCAATACTTATTTTGGAGGCAACGCCCGGAATCGAACCGGGATACAAGGATTTGCAGTCCTCTGCGTAACCATTCCGCCACGTTGCCATCAGTTACAAAAATAATTGTTAATCGATCTTTGTATAATTCATTTTGATCATTAGTCTATAAATTTAGCAATGATTTTCATTATTGTTTATTAATTTGATTAATTTATAAAACAAATCAATGAGTTTTGATAAATACGAGCATAATAATGTTGAGAATAAAATTTACGATTATTGGGAAAAAAATGAATTATTTAAACCAAAAGAAAATTCAAAAAAATTCTCAATTGTAATCCCTCCACCAAATGTAACAGGAAGCCTGCACATGGGGCATGCTTTAAATAATTCAATTCAAGATGCTTTAACAAGATTTCATAGAATGAATAATTATGAAACTTTATGGCAACCAGGGACAGATCATGCTGGTATTGCAACCCAAGCATTAGTTGAAAAAAAACTTTTAAAAGATGGTGTTAAAAAAAATGATCTAGGAAGAGAAAAATTTATTGAAAAAGTATGGGAATGGAAAAATGAGTATGGCGATATTATTATAAACCAACTTAAAAAACTTGGATGTTCTTGTGATTGGTCTCGTAATGCATTCACAATGGATGAGAATTTATCCAAATCAGTCCTAAAAGTATTTGTTGATCTTTATAATAAGAAATTAATCTACAAAGCAAAAAAACTTGTAAATTGGGATGTTGTTTTAAAAACAGCAATATCTGATTTAGAAGTTGATCAACGTGAAGTAAATTCTCAACTTTATTATATAAATTATCCTATAGAAAATTCTGATAAATTTATAACAATTGCAACAACCAGACCTGAAACTATGTTGGGAGATACTGCAATAGCAGTTAATCCAAAAGACGATAGGTTTAAAGATATTGTTGGAAAGCTAGTGACCATTCCTTTAGCAAACAGAAAAATAAAAGTAATAACAGATGACTATGCTGATCCTGAACAAGGAACAGGAGCAGTAAAAATTACTCCAGCTCATGATTTCAATGACTATGATGTAGGTATAAGAAACAAGTTAGAAGTAATTAATATATTTACGCCTGATGGAAAAATAAATGACAAAGCACCTGACCCATATAAAGGTTTAGATAGATTTGCTGCAAGAAAATTAATTTTAGAACATCTTGAAGAAGGTAAGTTTTTAGAAAAAATAGAAAAGTTAGTAAACAAAGTTCCTTATGGAGATAGATCTAATTCTATTATTGAGCCTTATTTAACAGAACAATGGTTTGTTGATGCAAAAACTTTAGCCATTAAAGCAAAAGAGGTAGTAAATAATGGAAAGACTAAATTTTTTCCTGAAAATTGGTCAAAAACATATTTTCAATGGATGGATAACATTGAACCTTGGTGTATTTCTCGTCAATTATGGTGGGGACATCAAATACCTGCTTGGTACGGACCTGATGGAAAAATATTTGTAGCTGAAAATGAAGATGAATGCAAAAAACAGGCAAAAGAATTCTATTCAAAAGAAGTGGAATTAAAAAGAGATGAAGATGTTTTGGATACTTGGTTTTCTTCAGGTCTATGGCCATTTGCTACCTTAGGATGGCCTGAAAAAACTCCAGAAGTTGAAAAATTTTATCCAACAAGTGTTCTCGTAACAGGTTTTGATATTATATTTTTCTGGGTTGCTAGAATGATTATGATGGGAACTGAGTTTTTAAAAGAAGAACCTTTTAAAAATATATACGTTCACGCACTTGTTAGAGATGAAAAGGGTCAAAAAATGTCTAAATCAAAGGGTAATGTAATAGACCCTTTAGAACTTATTGAAAAATATAGTGCTGATGCTTTAAGATTTACTCTTTTGTCAATGGCATCACCTGGTCGTGATGTAAAATTGTCAGAAGATAGGGTTAAAGGTTATAGAAATTTTTTAAATAAAATTTGGAATGCAAATAACTTTTTAACACAAAATAAGTGTGATTTTAATGACATTAAAAAACCTGAAAATCTTAAATTAATAATTAATAAGTGGATATTATCTGAACTTGTTAAAACTAAAAAAGAGACAGAAAACAGTTTAAAAAACTATAGATTTGATGAAGCAGCGAAGAATATTTATCAATTTGTTTGGCATTCATTTTGTGATTGGTATTTAGAGTTATCTAAAACTGTATTTAATTCTAATAATGAGGAGGAGATTAAAGAACTAAGACAAACATCATCATATGTTTTTAAGGAAATTTTAATAATACTTCATCCATTTATTCCATTTGTCACTGAAGAGATATGGTTAAACAATAAGCTAGATAAAGAAGGCAAAGATTACTTGATGCATGCCAATTGGCTAGAAGATGATTATCATGAAAAAAAATCATATGATGAGATAAATAATATCATCAATTTTATTACATCAATTAGATCATTTAAAAATGAATTAAATATAAGTCCTGGATCATTTATTGAAATTTCAACAGAAAATACAAACAAAGAATATAAAAACTTTTTATCTTCTAATGAAAATATAATGAAAAAAAATGGAAGAATTAAAAATTTTCATGAAAAAGATCTAGACAAACCTTCTGCAAGTATTGTTATTAACGGAGAGCTATTCAAATTATATTTTGATGAAGATGTTGATTTAAATATGATCAAATCAACACTAGAAAAGAAAATTACAAAAATTAGTGAAGAGATGAAAAAAATTGATGTTAGATTATCAAATAAATCCTTTGTAGATCGTGCACCACAAAATATAGTAGAGCAGGAGAAAAGCAACTTTGCTAATCTTGAAAAAGATGTTAAAAAAATAGAATTAACTCTTAAAGGTTTATAATGAAAAAATTTAATAAGAAAAAATTACCAAGTAGACATACAACAATAGGTGCAGATAAAGCCCCTCAAAGATCATTTTATTATGCAATGGATTTAACAGAAAAAGATGTAGCAAAACCATTTGTTGGTGTTGTTTCAACATGGAATGAAGCAGCTCCATGTAACATAAATTTAATGAAACAAGCTCAATCAGTTAAAAAAGGAGTTAAAGCTTCAGGTGGAACTCCAAGAGAGTTTTGTACCATTACAGTAACTGATGGTATTGCGATGGGTCATGAAGGAATGAAGTCATCATTAATATCAAGAGATGTGATAGCAGACTCAACTGAACTTACGGTTAGAGGACATTGTTATGATGCATTAGTTGGATTAGCGGGCTGTGATAAATCATTACCTGGTTTAATGATGTCGATGGTTCGTTTAAATATTCCAAGCGTATTTATATATGGTGGATCAATTCTCCCTGGGAGATTTAATGGAAAAGATGTAACTGTTGTAGATGTATTTGAGGGAGTTGGAAAATATACATCAAAAAAAATGACAGCTCATGCATTAAGAAAATTAGAATTAAAAGCATGTCCAAGTGCAGGTGCTTGTGGTGGACAATTTACTGCAAATACAATGGCATGTGTTTCTGAAGCAATAGGATTAGCTTTACCTTTCTCAGCAGGAACACCAGCGCCATATTTAGAAAGAAATAAATATGCAATAGACAGTGGTAAAGCTGTAATGAATTTATTAGCAAAAAATATTAGACCTAGAGACATAGTAACAAGAAAAGCTTTAGAAAATGCAGCAACAATTGTTGCAGCAACAGGTGGATCAACAAACGCAGGATTGCACTTACCAGCTATCGCAAATGAAATTGGAATTAAATTTGATTTAATGGATGTTGCAAAAATATTTAGGAAAACTCCTTATCTTGCTGATTTAAAACCTGGTGGAAAATATGTTGCAAAAGATATGTGGGAAGCAGGAGGAGTTCCAATGTTATTAAAGACATTAATGGATGGTGGCTACATTCATGGAGACTGTATGACAGTTACAGGTAAAACAATGAGAGAAAATTTAAAAAATGTAAAATTTAGAGAAAATCAAAAAGTAATGAGATCTTATAAAAATCCAATTTCACCAACAGGAGGAGTAGTTGGATTAAAAGGAAATTTGGCTCCAGAAGGTGGAATTGTAAAAATAGCAGGTTTGAAAAAATTACAATTTACAGGAAGAGCTAGATGTTTTGATAATGAAGAGTCTGCGTATAAAGCAGTAATAAACAGAAAATACAAAGATGGAGACATCATTATAATTAGATATGAAGGACCTATAGGAGGTCCTGGAATGAGAGAAATGCTTCAAACAACTGCTGCAATCTACGGTCAAGGAAAAGGGGAGAAAGTAGCCCTTATTACTGATGGTAGGTTCTCTGGGGCTACCAGAGGCTTTTGTATCGGTCATGTGGGCCCTGAGGCCTCCGTAGGCGGTCCTATAGCCCTTTTAAGGAATGGAGATATCATCGATATAGACGCCAAAAAGGGTACAATTAACGTAAGGCTTACAAAGAAGGAATTAAGTGCAAGACGTAAAAAATGGAAACCAAGAAAGATGAATTTTGGTAATGGTACTTTATGGAAATATGCACAAACTGTTGGTCCTGCTTATAAAGGCGCCCCAACTCATCCGGGTGGTAAAAACGAGGTTAGAACGTACGCTGATATTTAATGAAAATTAGACCTGTAATACTTTGTGGTGGCGCAGGCACAAGACTTTGGCCAGATAAAAAAAAACATCAAGCAAAACAATTTATTGATTTTGGCGGATGGAGTTTAATTCAAAAAACTTTAGAAAGAGTAAATAAACCAATTTTTGATTTTCCTATAATCAGCACAAATTTAAAATACTTAAAACAAGTAAAATTAGCTTTAAAAAAAAGTAAAATAAAAAAGTTTAAAATAGTTTTAGAGCCAGCTAAAAAAAATACCGCACCAGCAATATTAGTGTCCGCATTAATAAAAGATATTCCATTAGAGCAACCATTAATGTTTTTTGCAGCAGATCATTTAATTGAAAAATCTAATGTTTTAAATAAAGCCCTATTAAAAAATAAATCAAATTTAGATGATCAAAATTTATTTATTTTTGGAATAAAACCTACAAACCCATCAAGTGAGTATGGATATTTTTTAACTAAAAAAATTAAATCTATAAATAAAGTTACAAAATTTATTGAAAAACCAAATTTATCAAAAGCAAAAGAAGTAATTAAAAAAAAATGTTATTGGAATTCTGGCATGTTTTATTTAAGAAAAGATTCAATTATTAATAACTTTAAAAAATATCAAAATAAAACCTACAAAAGTTGTGTTGAGGCAATTAAAAAAGGCAAATATAAAAATAATACCTACTACTTAAATAAAAGAGCTTTTGAAAAATCAATCGAGAAATCTTTTGATTATGCAATACTTGAGAAAACAAATAAAATTAATGCTATTAAACTAGATATACCTTGGTCTGATCTTGGTAGTTGGAAAGAGATTTTAAAAATTTATGATAAAAATAAAAGAAAACACTTTAAGAAAAAGAATATTTTTTATAGACCATGGGGGAGTTATTTAAATTTATTCGAAGGAAAAGAGTTTTTAATTAAAGAATTATCAGTTAAACCTAAAGGTATATTAAGTCTTCAAAAACATCATCACAGAGCAGAACATTGGTTAGTTACAAAAGGTAATCCAAGAATAACTTTAAATAAAAATATTATTAATAAAAAACCTGATGAGCATATATTTATTCCATTAGGAGCAATTCATAGAATACAAAATCCTGGAAAAAAACCTGTAAAAATTATGGAAGCTCAAGTTGGTTCAATTCTAAAAGAGACTGATATTGTTAGATATCAAGACATTTATGGTAGAGCAAATAAACTTTAATTAAATTGTAATAATCTATAAATATTTTTGTCATAAACATTAATTAAAAAATTTAAATTATAAAACATCTTTATTTCCCCTTAATTTTAAAATTTTGTTGATTAACTACTTTCCCCTTTTTTAATTACAAAAAGGGGAAAGAAGATTTAGAAATTAATTATTTACAGATGCGGAACTCTCGATAGTCTTCTTTTTAGCTAGTTTTTTTGTTTTTTTTTCAGCAACTCTTTTTTCAATACTTGCAATTTTAATATTAATTTTAGATAATTTTTTTTCTTTTAAATTGATCTTATTTTTAAGTTTTTCTATTAACTTGATAACCTTTTTTTTTCTTTTTTCATTTTTCTTTAACTTTTTACTCATAATGACCTCCTGTGTAATTTTATAATAATTATATTTAAATTAAATATCTTAGTAAAATGATTTTTTGATAAATTCTCTTATTTAAAAGTTATGCTGTTAATATGTTAAAATATTTTCCTGATTTCCTTAATTCTACGTTATCACAATATTGATATTTATCACCATCAATTTGAATTGGAATTTTTTTCCCTTGTCCATCAATTTTTAGCTCACTGGAATAAGATGTTATAACACTCGTAGACTTCGATAAATCTCCAAAAAAAATAATCAAATAAATATAATAAAGTATTTTTATTCTTGTAAGGTCTTTGAATACATAAGTAATAATTTTGTTATCAAATATATTTGTTTTATTAATTTTGTAGTGACCCGCATAATAATTGGTATTAGAACATAACACCCAGTCAGCTATATGATTTTGACCATCTATGTTAACTTTTAATTTTTGATTTTTCATTAACAAAAATTTTTGCAATCCTTTATATCCAAAAATAATTTTACCTAACAGTTTTTTTAGAGAACTATTAATTGAATGGACTATCGTTGCATCCCAACCTATACCTGCCATTAAAATAAAATAATCATTATTGATTTTTACTAAATTAGTTTGTTTTAAATTGTTTGATTGTAAAATTTGAACAATTTTACTTATTTTTTTACTCATATTTAGTTCAGCTTGAAGTAAATTAGCAGTTCCAGCTGGTATATAACCAATAGCAAAATCTTTTTTTGGAACAAAATTATTTTTAATAAGTTTGTTTATTGCAAATGATACTGAACCATCGCCTCCAGCAACTACAAGTCTATCTATATTTAACTTAGAAATATTTTTAAATACTGCCTCTGCTTTATCCACGCTCTCAGTTTCAAAAAAAGAAACATCGTTATACTTAGAAAGTTCATCAGAAATTTTTTTTATAAATTTAGATTTTCTGCCAGAGGAAGCTTTTTTGTTGTAAATAATGCAATATTTCATAATAAATTTTAATATTTCCTTAACATTACTATGGCACAAAGAATTAAACGATTCTAGTGCAAATTGAATTAAAAAAAAAGGATTAAATGAAACCTATATTAAAATACAAAAGTATATTCATTTCAGATGTGCATCTTGGTACTAAAGGTTGCCAAGCAAATAAATTGCTTGAATTTTTTAAAAATACAAGATCAGAAAAACTTTACTGTGTAGGCGATATAATAGATGTTTGGGCACTTCAAAAAAATTTTTATTGGCCACAAGAACATAATGACGTAATTCAAAAAATATTAAGAAAAGCAAGACATGGAACAGAAGTTTACTACGTTATAGGTAATCATGATGAAGTGTTTCGAAAATTTATTCCTATGCATTTTGGACAGATAAAAATGATCAATAGAGTAATTCATCAGTCTGTTTTAAATAAAAAATATTTAGTTGTTCACGGTGATGCTTGGGATGGTGTTATGAGATATGCCAAATGGTTGTCGAAGTTAGGCGCAATAGCCTATGAAATGCTATTGAAATTAAATGTAGTAATTAACTTTTTTAGACGTCTAAGAGGTAAAGGCCAGTGGTCTTTAGCAAAGTTTCTTAAATATAAGGTAAAAAATGCAGTTAAATATATGGGAGAATACGAAAAAACAATTGCAGAATATGGAAAGAAAAAAAAATTTGATGGAATAATCTGTGGGCATATTCATCATGCCCAAAATGAAAATTATGATGGTGTTAATTATTTAAATTGTGGAGACTGGGTTGAGTCTTGTACTGCCTTAGTTGAAAACTTTGATGGAACGTTTGAAATAATTTATTGGGATAAATTAAGAGAAGAATTTTCAGATAGTCTTAATAATTCAGATAAAGAAGTAATTGAAACTCCAGGTCTGAAAAAGGCATCATAATGAAAATATTAATTGTAACAGACGCTTATTTTCCACAAGTAAATGGTGTGGTAAGAACTTTAAATGAAACAGGAAAAAAACTTGAAGCAATGGGTCACGAAGTTGAGTATTTAAATCCCCAACTTTTCTTCACTGTGCCAATGCCTAAATATAATGAAATAAGACTTTCTGTGAATATTTGGCCAAGAGTAAGTCATTTAATAAAAAAAATAAATCCTTCAGCCATACATATAGCTACCGAAGGTCCTTTAGGATTTATGGCAAGAAGATATTGTCTTAAAAATAATCTAAAGTTTACCACAAGTTTTCACACAAGATTTGATAAATATATGAAATTATATTTACCTTGGGTTCCTGAAAAATTATCACAGAAATTCCTAAGCAACTTTCATAACAAAGCAGAAAAAATTTTGGTTACAACCGAATCTATGAAAAAAGAACTAATTCAAATTGGAGTAGATGAAAGTAAAATGGTTGTTTGGACAAGAGGTGCTGACCATGGATCGTTTAAAAATCCAAAAAAAATCAATTTAGAATATAAAAGGCCTATATGGATATATGTAGGTCGAGTGGCTATTGAAAAAAATATTCGTGCTTTTTTAAATCTAAAATTAGAAGGAACAAAACTTCTTGTTGGTAAAGGACCAGATATTGAAAAGTTAAAAAAAGAATTTCCAGATGCTCACTTCTTGGGTGAAAAAACTAATGGTGAATTAGCTTCATATTTTACATCATCTGATGTTTTTGTCTTTCCAAGCAAAACAGATACGTTTGCAATTGTAATATGTGAATCCCTCAGTTGTGGTACACCAGTTGCAGCATTTCCTGTTCCTGGTCCTAAAGATATTTTCAAAGATAGTGAAATTAATTGTTTAGATGAGGATTTAGAAAAATCCGCAATGAAAGCTCTAAAAGTTGAAAGAGAAAAGTGCCTAGAATACTCTAAAAACTTTACTTGGGATAAAACCGCAGAAATTTTTATTAATAATATCTCCCCTAATTAAGTAACTAAAATTTAAATAATTGCATATTAAATTTTTAATATGTTAATTATATACTTAACTTTTAGAACATCATGATTGGCCTCTTTGAAATACTATTAATCTGTGTAATTATATTTCTACTAATAATAATTTATTCAAACAGAAATAAAAAAAATACTGATGATAAAATTATTATTTCAAAGTATGAAAAGGATGATAGCAAAACATTTATATTAGATGAATTAGAGGATCAATTTATAGCATTAGATAAATTAAATATTATAAAATATGCCAATCCAAGTGCCGAAAAAAGATTTGGTAAAAATATTTTAAATACACATCTCGGCACAATTTTAAGAAATCCTAATCTAGATGAAAAAATCAGAGAAGTTAAGTCTTCAAAAAAAACCAGTAATTTAGATTTAGAAATAAATTTGCCTTCATATCAGTATTACAGAATTTATGTGATTCCTGGACCAACTGTAATTTTTACAGAAAAAGACTCTGTTGTTTTATTTTTAAAAGATCTTACTGAAATTTCAAAAGCACAAAAATTTAGAACTGACTTTGTTGCTAATGTTAGCCATGAATTAAAAACTCCTCTTGTTTCAATTAAAGGCGCTATAGAGACAATAGAGGGTCCCGCTAAAGATGACGAAATAGCAAAGATAAAATTTCTTAAAATAATCTCTTCACAAAGCAAAAGAATGGAAAATTTAATAAGTGATCTATTAATATTAAGCAGAATTGAACTCCAGGAGCATATAAGACCTGACAAACCAGTTAATTTGAAGAATGTATTGACAAAAGTAAAAGATGTTCATTTTACTAGCTTAAAAGAAAAAAATATTAATCTTGAAATTAATTTAGGTAATGTAAGTGATGTTATTGGTGATGAAGATAAATTAATAACAGTTTTTTCTAATTTATTAGACAATGCTATTAAATACTCAAAAGAAAAATCAACTATAAATATATTAGCTTCTCCAAGCAAAGGGAAACTCATAACAAAAGGAATTAAAATATCTGTATCTGATCAAGGTATTGGAATTCCCGAGGATCAAATTAACAGGGTAACTGAAAGATTTTATAGAGTAGATGTTGAAGAGAGCAGGAAAGTTGGTGGAACAGGTTTAGGTCTTGCAATTGTCAAACATATAATTTCT
>CACFIL010000003.1 GCA_902566315.1 uncultured Pelagibacteraceae bacterium | reverse complement strand
AAAAGTAATCTAAGAGATGAAATATGGATAAAGCTCTGGGGTAATTGCTCATTTAATATAGTAAGCGCATTATATGATAAGACTTTGGATGAAATTGGTAATGACCCAGAATTATTAAACACCGTTAGAAAATTGATGGAAGAATGTCAGTTAGTAGGAGAGAAAATAGGTGTAAAATTTAACGTCTCAATCGATCAAAGAATTAAAGCTGCTGTCTCTATTATTGGTCACAAACCTTCGACAACGCAAGACTTACATGCAAAACGTCCTTTAGAAATAGATCCAATTATTGGATCAATAATTGAAATTGGAAATAAAATTAATGTAAAAACCTTTACATTAAAAACTGAGTATAACAAATTAAAAGACAAAGCAGAAAGACTTAGTTTATATCAAAGGACAAATATAATTGAACAGATTACAAGTTAATCAAAAATTGAGAGAAATATCTCTGTGTACTGAATTACATTTTGAAACATAAATTGCTTGCTCTTTTGTAAGTTTTTGTTGTAACCTCAATCCAATAGTTTCACTTAATACAGTTAAGTGATTATTTATTCTATCCATATATTTTTTGTCAAATTCATTTCTCCAACTTACTTCTTGGTCAAAATGTGCATAAGTATCACTAGCTATTTTTTGAATTTGTTCTGGATCTTTTTCATCTTCATCCATTATAGTTATTAGATAATCTAATTTATCTGCAAATTCGTCTGATCCAGAAATCTCTCCTACTTTATCAAACATATTATCAATATGATCAATAGCATCTAAATAGCCTCTATTATCAATTTTAGATTTAAGAATTTGAATGTCTTCATTTAATTCTTCAAATTTTTCAGCATCTAAAATGAATAATTTTATCAACATTAAATCATCGTATGCATTGTCTGCAGTTTTACGATATTTTTTTACTGCTAAGTTTTTTGCTTTATTAATCTTGTTAAATTCATCATTTTTAGATTTCCAATCTTTAGAAATTGAGTTTGCTATTTCATCAATTTCAAGTTTTGTGTTCTCAATTCTTTGTTCAATTTTATTTTTTTCAGAAACCTCATCATCATCTAAATTTCTAATTTCAGCTTTAAATTTATCTATTTTTTTATTGAGTTTAAAAATTTTCTTTTGTTTTTTTCTTGTTTTGAAATGCAAATCTCGATAGTCAACAGCATAATCATTGTAAATAGCTTCGGCACTTTTTACATCATCAACTAATTCAAATGTATAATTTGAATTATCAACATGACGTTGGAAATAACTTAACTTATCGGCTGGTAAATTTGCAAGTATTATTGAATCAAAATCATCTATGCTATTCTTTATTTCATCTGCGTTGTTTGTATATTTTGCAAATTTATATTCTTGCAAACAATACTGAAGTTTTGGATTCATAGGAGGAGGTGCAACATTTGAAGTCAGATAAACTCTATTTGGAAGATAATTCACAAGACTTGGATAAGAACCTACAATTGCTAAGCCAATGAGTTGTAAAATTATAAATGGAACAACACCTTTCCAAATATCCAATGTTTGTACCACTTTTGGAGCAACACCTTTTAAATAAAATAAGGCAAAACCAAAAGGGGGAGTTAAAAAGGAGGTTTGTAAATTAACACCAATCATAACACCTAACCAGACCGCTGTGACATTTGCTCCTGTCTCAGCTAATAATATAGGTGCAATTATTGGAACAACCACAACAGCGATTTCAATAAAATCTAAAAAGAACCCAAGTAAGAATATTACAATCATGACAACTACAAACTGAGTCCAAAAGCCGCCAGGTAAATCTTGAAGGAAGTCTCTTACTAATTCTTCACCACCAAATGCTCTAAATCCTGATGTAAGCATGGCAGCACCTAATAGAATAATAAATACCATCGAAGTTGTAACGCATGTTTCAGTTACTACTTCTTTAAGAACATTTTCTGTTTTATATGTTCTCCAAAAACTCCATGCTATTCCATAAACTAAAGTGATTACAAAAATACCAGTTATATAAATTGCTCCTAAATCTCTTTCTTCTATATTTTTTATGTTAAGTTCATAATTTGATGCAAAAAAAGTAATGGGTATTAATGATCCAATTATCATTATAAGTGGATAGAATGCACTTTTCTTACCTTGAAATAGACGGTAACCCGCCATTAATGTTGCTCCAATTGCTCCTATAGAACCAGCTTGGTTCACAGTTGCAATACCCATAAGAATCGATCCTAAAACAGCAAAAATTAATGCAAGTGGAGGAATAATTATAACAATAACTCTCATCCAAAATTTGAAATCAAAATTACCTTTAAATGGAACAGGTGGTGCAACCCCTTTTTTTATTCTTGCATAGAAAAATACATAGATCATATATAAAGCTACAAGAACTAATCCTGGTAAAAGTGCTCCAAGGAACATGTCACCGGCACTAGATGAACCTACTCTAAATTCACCTGGCATGTTAAATTCTCCTGTTAAAGCTTTATAGTCGTTCTGCCTCATATTATTGGCAACATCTGATGCGCTCGCTAATTGGTCCGCTATGATAATCAATACAATCGATGGAGGAATAATCTGTCCTAGAGTTCCAGATGAGCAAACAATTCCACTTGCAAGTTTTCTGTCATAATTGTTGTTTAACATTGTAGGTAATGAAATTAATCCCATTGCAATGACTGTTGCTCCAACAATACCTGTAGTTGCAGCTAATAATGCACCAACAAATATTACCGAAATACCTAAACCTCCTGGAATTGGGCCAAATAATTGACCCATAGTTATTAATAAATCCTCAGCAATTTTTGATTTTTGAAGCATAATTCCCATAAAAATAAATAAGGGAATTGCAATTAAAGTATCGGTCTCGACGTCCCAGTAATTACTTCTAAAATTTGTGATACCAGCAACAAGCCATTCGGTTGGACCATCCACAGCAAAATAAGCATCAACATCTCCAGCAAAAAGATAACCAAAAAAAGCGGCTAAACCGATAGATATGATAGCTGAACCAGGAAGAGCAAAGGCAACTGGATACCCTGAAGCTAGTGCTGCAATCATTATTAAAACTAGTATAGCTAAAAAAAATAATTCCATTATTTGCTGCTCTCTATATTTTCAATACTTACGTCATTTTCTTTATTGACATTAGAAATATTCATTTCTTCCACGTTTTGAAGGAGTTTGTGACTACTACTCATAAAATAACTTGTGAATTGTAATAACATCGTAACTGCAAAAACTGCTAAATAAACTGCCATTAAATAAAGTAGATACAGTCCATTAGAACCTTGTTGAGTTACTTCAAAAGCAACTACTGGTCCATTAATAATGCTTGCCTTACCGTTTAAACCATAAAAAATAACTATTAAACAAAGTGGTACTCCAAGAAGTGCTGAACCTATCGAATTAGTCCATGCTTTTTTTCTTTCACTAAAAGAAGAGTAAAGAACATCTACTCTTACGTGACCTTCATGAATTAGAGCATATGCACTTGCAAATAGATATAGCGCTGCATACCAAAATCTCACAAGGTCTCCCTGAAAAGCTTGCTCATAAGAAAATATAAATCTTGATAGTACTATTACAAATTCACTTAGCACGACTAGAACTGCAAGCCAAATAAATCCAACCGATTTTGTAAAATATCCAATTATGAAAGATCCTAAAATAATTGGAAAATGTATAAATGTAATTCTTTCAGGAGCTTTAACCATAAAAGCTTTAACCTCAGGATTAAAAATAGCTTCCCATAGTCTTTCCACAACCATGAATGAAATTATAAAATCAGCAACACCAACTAGAAATACAGCCCAAAAAGATGATCTAACTAAATATGCAGAAAATTTTGATAATATTTCTGAATCATGTTCCAGTGTCTGAGAATATGTTTTAAAAACGTATAAAATAACCCCAGCAATACAAATCAAATAAATTCCAATTTGCAAATAACCATAATTTAATTCTGATCCTTGAAGAGCTTTTTGTTTAAAACCAAATAATTCGTAATGAGAAAAAATTTTTTTTACTCCTGGCCAGTCGACCCAAACTGTAAGAATATTATTTATTAAAAATGCTAGAGTAAAAGCTAATACAGAGTAGCTTAAAATTCTCAAATAACGTGCTGTAATCTTACTTTCGGAGTCCATAGTTTTTTTTTTAATACTAAAAATTTACTTTTATTGAAACTAAAAAAAAGGGCCCAATTAAGGGCCCTTTTAATTACATTAAAGACGTAATTACATTCCTAGCACTCTGTTTCTTTGCTGAATGTAAGGTGAGTCTGATAGGTTTGTCCAAGCACCAATTTCTTTTCTAGCTTTCAAGAAACTTGTGTGGATTCTCTCAGCGAGACCACTACTTGCTCTAGTTTCCTCAAAAACTTCCTCTGCTGCTTTTCCAAAACCATCGTAAACTTTATCACTAAACTTCTCTAGTTTAACACCATGGTCGTTTATCAATCTAGCTAATGCTGCTCCGTTTTTAGCATTGTACTCTGACATCATAACGTCGTTCTCAGTAGACGCACAAGCTTCGATTAACAACTGATCTGATTTTGATAAACTTGTAAACCAAGATTTATTACATCCACAAGCTAACATTGAACCAGGTTCGTGCATTCCAGGATAGTAGTAGTATTTAGCTGCTTCTTGGAATTTCATTGCTTCATCATTCCATGGACCAACCCATTCTGTTGCATCAATTGCACCAGACACTAAGTTTTCATAAATTTGTCCACCAGGAAGTGAAACTGGAGATCCTCCAAGTTTACCAATAACTTGACCACCTAATCCAGGCATACGCATTTTTAAACCTTTAAAGTCATTTGGACTTCTGATTTTCTTGTTAAACCATCCACCCATTTGAACTCCTGTATCACCACACATGAAATTTTTTAGACCAAATTTATCTGCTAATTCATCCCATAATTGTTGACCACCAGCAAATCTGATCCAAGCATTCATTTCTGTGTAAGTGAAACCGAAAGGTACTGCAGTGAAGTAACCCCAAGCAGGATCTTTTTTCACCCAGTAATAGTCTGCAGCATGATACATTTGAGAGTTACCTGAAGCAACTTCATCAAATGAGTCAAATGCCTTAACTCTTTCGTTAGCAGCGTAGTAAGTAACTTGAATTCTTCCATCACTTACATCACCAATTCTTTGCGCAAATCTTTGTGCACCAGTACCTAGACCTGGGAAATCTCTTCCCCAAGTTGCTACCATTGATACTTCAATTCTGTCTTTGGCAACAGCTGGAGCAGACAAAGATGATGCAGCTACAGCGGCAACACCTGTTGCAGCAGCAGCTTTAAAGAACTTACGTCTTGAAGGCGTTTTTTTTACCTTCATTAGTTTTTTGTCTTTAATCATTTATTTCTCCTCTTTAGTTAATTAACTAATGATAATTAAACATAAATGTAACTTAGAGTCATTTTAAAAATTAGGACAAATAGGTTAAATACA
The DNA here is from genome assembly GCA_902566315.1 of uncultured Pelagibacteraceae bacterium. Lineage (GTDB taxonomy): Bacteria > Pseudomonadota > Alphaproteobacteria > Pelagibacterales > Pelagibacteraceae > Pelagibacter. The sequence goes on along the minus strand of CACFIL010000003.1, from coordinate 79,203 downwards.
ACTTGAGATTGTTAATTGACTTTATTTTTACAACTTCCTGTCTTAAAAAATTCATCAAGGTTGTCTATTGCTAAATTAGCCATTGCTGTTCTAGTTTCCTTGGTTGCACTACCTAAATGTGGAAGAATAAACGCGCTTTTATGCCTATAATAACCTTTGTTTAAATTTGGCTCATTTTTGTAGACATCTAATCCAACTGCATAAACTTTTCTTCTATCAAGAGCATCTACCATAGCCTCATCCTCTATTATATCGCCCCTTGCAACATTAGTTACAATTGCTCCTTTAGGCAAATATTCTATTGTATCTTTATTAATCATGTTAATTGTCTCTTTCGATGCTGGACAGCAAACAGACAATACATCTGAAACTGATAACAAATCTTTTAGGTTGTCATGATAAACTGCTCCCTGCTCCTTATCCTCAGTTAGCTTTGATCTATTGTGATAATGAATAACCATACCCAGCGATTTAGCAACTTTTGCAATCTTTTGTCCAATTCTTCCCATTCCTAATATTCCCAATCTAGTTCCAGTTAATTGTTTTCCTATTAATAAATCTGCTGACCAAACCCAACCTCCTTCTCTTGCTCTTTCAATACCTTCCGAGGCTCTCCTGCAGGCACCTAATATTAGGAGAACTCCTATTTCAGCTGTTGCATCTGTTAAAACATCAGGAGTATTTGTTACTACAATCCCTTTATTCCTAGCTGCATCCAAATCAATATTTCCAAAACCAACTGCAAAATTTGATAATATTTTTATACTATCAGGTAATTGTTTAATTGTTTCAGCATCTAGCTTGTCAGTTAGTGCTGATAATATTCCATCACAGCCATCGCTCATTTCAACAAGTTTTTTTTGAGAATATAGTTCATCGTTTAAATTCAAATTTGCATCAAAAATTTCTTTAGCTTTGTCTTCACAAGATCTTAGCAATCTTCTTGTGACCAAAATTTTTTTCATAGATATGTAATTAATTTAAATCGAAAATTTTACCGGGATTCATTATGTTATTTACATCTAAGGATCTTTTAATAGATTTCATAACGGGTACATTGTCTGGATGTTCTCTAAGCAAATAATGTTTCTTTTGAAGACCTATACCGTGTTCTCCAGTGATTGTTCCTTCAAGCTCAAGTGCTTTGTTTATTAAATCATCACTGTATTGTCGAATTTTTTTTTGTTTTTCTTGATCCTCTGGGTCATAAAGAACAATAGAGTGAAAATTTCCATCACCTACGTGGCCTACCATTGGAGCAGTTAAACCTAGTTTTTGTACTTCTTTTTCTGCCCAAGATATACACTCGACTAATCTTGAAATTGGAACACAAACGTCTGTTGAATAAACTTTCATGTCGTTTCCTAAAGCTTTAACAGAGTAATAAACATCATGTCTTGCTTTCCATAATTTTTTTTGTTCCTCGGGAGAAGATGCCCATTGAAAATCACTCCCACCATTACTTTTAGAAATTTCCTCTACAATACCAATATTTTCATTATTTGAAGCCTCACTCCCATGGAATTCAAAAAATAATGTTGGTGATGCTTTTATGTTTTCTAATTTTGAATATTTAATACTAATTTCCATCTGATCTTTGTTAAGCATTTCAATTCTTGCAATAGGAACTCCATACTGAATAACTTCTTGAGACGCTTTAACTGCTGAGTCTAAATCTGGAAAATAACAAACTGCACTCATAATACTCTCAGGTATAGGGGACAATCTTAATTGAACTTCTGTAATAATACCTAAAGTTCCCTCTGATCCAATGAATAAATTTGTTAAATTGTATCCTGCTGATGTTTTTTTTGTTCTAGCTCCTGTTTTAATAATATCTCCATTGGGAAGAACAACTGTGAGACCTGAAATTACAGTTCTCATAGTACCATATTTAACAGCCATTGTTCCTGAAGCTGAGGTGGCAGCCATTCCACCAAGAGCTGCATCTGCACCTGGATCAATTGGAAAAAATACTCCATCCTCTCTTAAATATTCATTTAATTGCTTTCTTGTTACATTTGCTTGAACTCTACAATCAAAGTCCTCAGCATTTACGCTTAAAACTTTATTCATTTTTTCAAGAGAAATAGTAATACCATTTTGATTTCCTACAACGTGACCTTCCAAAGAAGTGCCTGTACCAAATGGAACAACTGGAATTTTATGCTCATTACATAGCTTTAATAATTGAGAAACTTCTTCATTTGTTTCTGGAAATACTACAGCTTTTGAAAGAATTGGATCATACGTATCTTCACCTCTAGCATAGTTTGCTCTAGTGGATTCTGATGTCGAAAATCTACCGTTAAAGATTTTTTTTAATTCTGTTTGAGCTATTTCGTTCATAATTAAATATTATAGAAAATTCTATAAAAAATACAGCCTATTTCGAAAGCATCTTGCCTATGTTTTCTAAGGCTTGCTGTATGTTATCTCTAGATGCGGCAAAACTAAATCTCACATAATCTTGGCAAGTCTTCCCAAAAGCAGTTCCTGGAACTATTGCAACCCCTGCCTCATGCATTGCTTTTTTACAAAATTCTGCACCTGTCATACCAGTGCCTTTTACATTTGGAAATGCATAGAAAGCTCCACCTGGAAGACTGCATTCAATTCCTGGTAAATCATTTAAACCTTTGTGAATTAAATTTCTTCTTAAAGTAAACTTGTCTAACATATCTTTAATTGAGTCATCTGGACCATCTAAAGCTGCTATACCAGCAAATTGTGCTGCAGCATTTACACAAGATACACTGTTGATTAATAATTTATTTACATGCTCTACTAGTTCCTTTGGCCAAAAACTCCAACCTAATCTCCATCCAGTCATTGAATATGCTTTACTCCAACCTTCTAATACAATTAATCTGTCTCTTAAACTTTCATAATGAAAAAACGATGGCATTTCTTTGTAGTCAAATATTTGTCTGCTATAGATTTCATCACTTAAGATCGTAACATGTGGATGTTTTTCCAATTCTTTGGCAAAATAATCTATGACTGGTTTTTCAACAAAGCTTCCTGTTGGGTTATTTGGATTAATTAAAATTAATAATCTAGTTTTATCTGTTATTAGTGACAATATTTTATCTGGATCAAATTTTAGATCTTTATCCTCAGTTAAATCATATGGCACTGGAGTAGAACCAGTATAGTTAATCATTGACTCATAAATTGGGAAAGCGGGTGTTGGATGAATTATCTCTGCTCCAGGTTCACCATAACACTGAATTGCATAACTCATTGTTGGTTTTCCACCTGGCATAATTAATATTCTCTCAAAATCTATGTCAGTATTATAACGTTTTTTAATCCATCTGGTTACAGCTTGTCTACATTCTGGAATTCCATTTGACATAACATATCCATGATGACCATCATCCAAAGCCTTTTTTGCAGCTTCAACTACATGTTTGGGAGTTTTAAAATCTGGTTGTCCCAAACCTAAGTGTATCATTGGGTGGCCTTTAGCCTCTAATGCTTTTGCTTCGGCTAATACACTAAAAGCGGATTCGGTTCCTAAATTTTCTAAATTCTTTGCTAGTCTCATAAAATTATTTTGAACATGGAAACTAACTGAAAAGATTAACTATGTCTATTAATTAAAATTTTTTATCTTCGATATATAATTTTTGACTCGTCTAGATCATTTATACTTTTACATCCCATCAAAATCATATTTCGTCTTATTTCATCATGCATATTTTGTAATAATCTCTCGACACCTTGCTGTCCGCCAGCACCTAAACTAAACAAGAATGCTTTTCCAAAACTACAAGCTGTCGCACCCGCGGCTAATGCTTTTAGAACATGCGTTCCTCTTCTTACTCCCCCATCTAAAATTACCTCTAATTTGTCTCCTACAGCATCTTTGATAGCCTTTACTTGATCAAATGGAGATCTTGACCCATCAAGTTGTCTTCCACCGTGATTTGATATCATTATAGCGGTGCATCCAATATCTATTGCTCTTTTAGCATCTTCAACTGACATAACTCCTTTAAGTGCAATAGGACCGTTCCATTTCTTTATACAATACTCTGCATCTTCCCAATTCATAGCAGGATCGTATTGTTCATTTATATATCCCATAACAGATTGAGCAATATTAGTACCTTTCTCAACTTTGTCTTTGAGATTAGCTAACTCAAATTTCTTATTCGTAAAATAATTAAACACCCACTGAGGTCTCATCGCAAAACTCATCAGACTATCTAAGGTGAATTTAGGTGGTGTGGTAAAACCTGTTCTATGATCTCTTTCTCTATTTCCAGCAACAATTGTATCAACTGTAATACACATTCCGTTAAAGTTTGCTCTCTTACATCTATCAATTAAGTCATTAGTTATCGATTGATCCTTATGAATATACAATTGGAAAATTTTTGGCCCACTTGAAAGATTTGAAATTTCTTCAATCGAAAAAGATGCCATGGTAGACATACTATAAATCGTTCCAAATTTTTCAGCAGCTCTAGCAGATGCTTTATCTCCGTCCGGGTGATATAAACTTTGCATAGCTGTAGGAGACAAAAAAATTGGCATATCCATCTTTGTTCCAAAAACCTCTGTTTTTAAATCAGGTTCACCAACGCTATTTAGTATATTTGGAATTAAATCACAGTCATTAAATGAATCAGTGTTTCTATTCATTGTAACTTCATCATCAGCTCCTCCATCTATATAATGGAATATAGGTGCTGGAAGTTTTTTCTTTGCTAACTTTCTAAAGTCATCAAAGTTATAGCAATTTTTTAAACTCATTGTCCTCTAAATCTTAAATTACCTCTATTTAGATCACTAATTTTTGTACAACCCATTAATTTCATATCACGTTGCAATTCAGTTTTATATTGATTTAGTGCTCTCTCTACACCTGCTTGACCTGCTGCTGCTAAGGCATAAAGATAAAGTCTTCCACCTGAGCAAGCTTTGGCACCCATAGATAACGCTTTAAGCATATGAGTTCCTCTATGTATTCCTCCTTCACAAATGACATCAAGTTTGTCTCCAACTGCATCAACAATTTCTGCTAATTGATCAAATGGAGATCTAGAACCGTCGAGTTGTCTTCCTCCATGATTAGAAACCATTATACCTGTACATCCAATATCTACTGCTCTTTTAGCGTCCTCAACACTCATAATGCCTTTAAGTGCAAAATGACCTCCCCATTTGGAACAAAGATTTTCAGCATCTTTCCAATTCATAGATTGATCTAACATGGTAGAAAAATACTTTCCAATCGAAGAGTTAGTACTTGTACCTTCTTTAACAAAATCTTGAAGATGAGGTAATTCAAATTTACCTTTTGTTAGATAGTTTATTCCCCACATTGGCTTAGTAGCAAAACTAAATAAACTTGATAAAGTTAGTTTTGGTGGAGATGTAAAACCAGTTCTTAAATCTCTCTCTCGGTTTCCACCCGTAATAGTATCCACTGTTAAAGCCATTACATCAAATTTTGCTGCTTTCGCTCGCTCCAAACAAGAGTCGTTAAGGCCTCTGTCTTTATGAAAATAAAATTGGAACATCTTAGGTGTGTCAATCATAGAAGAAATTTCTTCTACACTAACAGTAGCTAAAGCTGAAACACCAAACATAGTATTAAATTTTTTAGCTGCTTTTCCAACTGCTCTTTCTCCATCATAATGAAAAAGTCTTTGTAATGCTGTAGGTGATAAATAAAATGGTAAATCCAATTTTTTTCCAAAAATTGTTGTTGAGAGATCAACATTTTCAACTCCCCTTAAAACATTTGGAACTAAATCAACATCGTCAAAAGCGCTAGTATTTCTAGCATACGTTATCTCATCATCTGCCGCGCCGTCTATGTAATGAAAAATTGGAGAAGGTAATTTTTTTTTAGCCAATTTTCTAAAATCACCGTAATTGTGACAATTTTTTAAATTCATATTATTAAATTAAAATTTTTTTATATAATTAAACATATAACTATTTGCCCCAGGATTTTTATCTCCAAGGCTCGCATTAGATATATGATTATAAGACACAGCTATTTCGCTATTTGATGAAAATTCATACGAAATTTGTATCTCTGTTTTAAACTCTATAACATGACCTAAGTCCTTACCATCGCCTTCTGAATATAGCCCAGGCGTAAAACTTGGTGTAAATCTCAAAGGACCCTCATTATAAATTTGAAAGCCTGTATATACATATGCTGCGTTGTCTGCAGTCACCATTAGGCCTGTTACTGGTTGAAGAATTCCTAAAAAACTTTCTTTATTTTTTCCAGTATTAATATGCTGTATACCAAATAAAGTTGACTTTTTTCCCTCATCGCTAAAATCAAAAGTTCCAGTATAAAAACTCCAATTTTCATTAGAGGTATGTCCATCTGCTTTTAATATGTTAAATCCCAGCAAAAAATAAATTAAAAATATTTTTAATATGGTTTGCATAAAAAAATTTGTATCTACTTTATAGATACTTTTCTAAGAATTAAAATACCGCCAAAAATGAACAAAATCAAAGGTAATACCCAAAGCAAAACTGTGTTTTTGTTAATTTCTGGATCATACACTATCCACTCTCCATATTTACTCTTAAGAAAATTATAAATCTGCTCATCATTCTTACCTTCATCGATTTTATTTTGTATTAAAATTTTCATACTTAAAGCAAAATCCGATTGGGAATCGTAAACTGATTGACCTTGACAAATTAGACATCTCAAATTTTTGGAAATTTGATCGACCTTTTCAGAATTATCTGCATAAGAAAAATTAAGGAAGCTAACAAACCAAATTATTATAAATATCAAAATTTTAATTTTCATTTTTAATTATCAATTTAAGTTCAGAAAATTTCTCATCATCTAGTGGACCTATATATTTTTTTAAAATAGTTTTAGAATTGTTATTTATAAGAATTGTTTCGGGTACACCATATGCTCCAAGCTCAATTGAATTAACTCCAGAAGGGTCAACTACAATTTTAGAATAAGGGTTACCCAGTTCTTTAATAAATTTTTTTGCATTAATCTCATTATCTTTATAATTAATTCCTATTATATTTAATTTGTCCAATGATTTGAGGTTTAATAGAAAAGAATGCTCATCCCTACATGGTAGACACCATGAAGCCCAAATATTAATTATTGAAAAATCTTTATCATTTATCAATTCATATAATGTTGTTTCTTCATCAGAGTAAAGAAACTTTGCCTTAAAGTTAAAATCAATTCTACTTGAGTTTAAATTAGGGGAATAGTTATTTGTTTTATTCAAGCCTTTAAGAAGAATAAAAAAACTTACAATAACTAAAAAAACTACTGAGATTAGCTTAATATTTTTAACCATTTTTTTTTACAATGCTTAATATCCCTCCAAAGGAAATTAATATTATTGATATCCAAATCCATATCATAAATGGTTTTATTTGATATCTAACATTATAAAATCCATCATTTTTTAATATATTAAACACTAAAAAATTATCTGAATATAGTGTTGATTTAATATCAGCTTCACTGGTTATTGTCTGTGGCTGATCATAAACTCTAACTTCTGGTTTTAAATTAATCGAATTATTTTTATCTGTAATTTTAAAGTTTGCTTCTAAAGATTGATAATTTTTATTTTCATTAATTTTTAGACTTTCAAATTTGATTGTTTTATTTAAAAATTTTCTTTCATCGCCAACTTTCATATTAGATGAATATTCTTTAGCAAGAACACCATTAATTAAAACACTTAAAATAAACAAACTAAAACCAAAATGAGAAATTTTTTGTGATAAATTTGTTTTTTTTACTGAAAAATCTTTAATAGTAATAAAGAAAAGAAAAAAGCTTGCTATAAAAAGTGGGAGTGAAAGTAAATAGGAAATTCCAACTCTTTTTAAAAAAATAAAAGAAACAATTATTGATAAAATGAAAAATAAAAGTTGCTGTAGATTAATTTTATTTATTTTATCTTTTATCCAATTAAGATTTGGTCCAATTGCCATAAAAATTAAAAAAGGGATCATAAAAGGTACAATTAATTTATGATAAAAAGGGGGACCAACTGAAATTTTATCATTATTTAATACCTCTAGAAATATTGGATAAACTGTACCAATTAAGACAACTGATAAAAAAAACATCATGAACAAGTTATTGACAAGAACTGCTGCTTCTTTACTAACAATATAAGTTTTTGAGAAATCGTTTTTGATTTTGTTTTGATAAAAAAAATAAATAAAAACAGATAAAGTAATTAATATAAATAAAAAACAAAGTATAAAAACTCCTCTTGATGGGTCATTTGCAAAAGTATGTATTGAATTTAAAATACCAGATCTAACGAGAAATGTTCCACTCATACTTAATGAAAAAGTTGTAATTGATAAAATTACTGCCCAAGACTGAAACATTTCTCTTTTTTCTAAAATTAAAACAGTATGAAATAAAGCTGTTAAACAAAACCATGGCATAAGGGATACATTTTCAACTGGATCCCAAAACCAAAAACCTCCCCATCCTAACTCGTAATAAGCCCAAATAGATCCTAATAAAATTCCAATAGATAAAAAAATCCATGAAACTAGTACCCAAGTCTTTATATGCTTAGCCCAAGTTTTATTTACAGAACCTGATATTAAGGCTGCAAGAGAAGAAGAGAAAATAATAGATGCTCCAACATATCCTAAGTATAATATTGGTGGGTGAATTGCTAGTGCAGGGTCTTGAAGTATTGGATTTAAACCGGTTCCCTCGTTTGGAATTGGAAATAAACTCATAAAGGGATTGGAAGTAAAAAGAATAAATAACAAAAATCCTAAAATTATTATTTCCTGAAAAAATAAAGTTAAAATTCTATATTTGTTTGAAAGATTTTTCGAAGTAATTGTAAAAATTAATAAAAAAATTGATAATACTAATAACCAAAGAAGTAAACTTCCCTCATGGTTTCCCCATGTTCCTGAAATTTTATAGAACAAGGGTTTAGAAGTATGAGAGTTATTATAGACTGTCTCATTACTAAAATCTGAAACTATAAAAGCTATTATAAGAGCAATGAAACTTATTATAATCATTAATGATTGAATAGAAATTAGTGAAAAAATTCTTCCACTGACATTTATATTATTTCGATTTAATAATATTGGAGACTGAATGATTATCAAAATAGACGAGATTAATGCAATATAAAGTGAATAATTTCCAATTTGATTTAGCATTAATTACTCTCTTTTAATGCCTCTTCCACCTCGGGTGGCATATAATTTTCATCATGTTTTGCTAATATTTTAACTGCAGTTAAAAAATTACGATCTTTTAAAAAACCTTCAGCCACAACTCCTTTTCCTTCTTCAAATAAATTTGGAACGGAACCACTATAATTAACGACTAATTCATTTTTAAAGTCAGTGATTACAAAGTTAACTTCTGACTGGTTAACATTAATTGATTTTTCTTTAACCATCCCGCCGACTCTTATTTTTTTTGCTGTCAACTCTGTTAAATTTTTTATTTCTGTAGGTGATTTAAAATAAACAACGTTTTCCTCAAGGGATTTAAAAACTAAAAAAACAATTAAGATTGATGAAAAGAATATAGATAATATAAAGATGGCTCTTAATTTAACTTTTTTACCATACATGAAAATAAAAATTAAATTTTAGATGTAGATGAAGTAGCTAGTATTTCTTTATAAGTTTCTTGTTTTTTTGCTATTTCAATTTTATCAGTCTCTAAACTTTCAAAACGAGCCCTAAATTTCTTTTGCTCTTTAACTAATTGAAGTTTAATTACTGAATATAAAATACAGAAACAAGAAAGAGTAAATGCAAAAGAAGACCATACATAGAGACCATATCCATTCATGTATAAAACTTCGTTAATCATAATCTATCTAATCCTTTGTTTTTTATTTTTATCAGTTCTGTATTATATTTCATCAAAAATATCAAAAGCGAAAAAAGTGCAAATGCCGCAGTCATTATACCTAAAGGTAACAACATGGAAGCATGAATAGAAGTTTCTGTAAAAATATTTACTGACGAAGGTTGGTGCAATGTTGACCACCATTCAACAGAAAATTTGATTATAGGGACATTTATTAAACCTATTATTGCTATGTACGAACTAATCTTTACAGCTTTTTCCTCATTGTCAGTTACCCTCCAACTTAGAAGAAACATCAAATAGAAAAAAGCAAGTAATAACATTGATGTTATTCTTGCATCCCATGCCCACCAGGTTCCCCAAGTAGGTTTACCCCAGATAGATCCTGTAACCAAAGCAATAACGTTAAAGACAAAACCAGATGGTGCCAAGCTTTTTGTTATTAAAGAAAGATTTTTATTTTTAAAAACTAAAATACCAAATGACAAAACAGCAATTAAAGAAAAAATTCCAAGAGAAATCCAAGCTGCTGGGACATGGACATACATAATTCTCACTGAGTCGCTTTGTTTATAGTCTTCAGGAGAAAGTATTAATGCCTCAACAAGACCAATGCTTATAATTGCTAAAAAAATAATAAATACATACTTTTGTGTTTTATTTATTATTTTTAATAAGTTGTTTGGTTTTAAATACTTAAACATTTTCTGTTATCTATAACACAAATTTAAATTATGAAAATTTTTCTGGTGGGTTATTCTGACCAAGAACACAGAGGGAGATAAAATAAATGGGATTAAAGCATCCTTGGTCAAAATATAATTTATGTTAGACATAATCTATGACGAAGGTTTGCACGAAATGTGTTTAAATAATGTAAATTAGCTTAATTAGAAGGCTTAAAGTAACCGGAGCCTTTTTTCCCTGAGAATATCTCATTGATTAGAGGGTGTTTAATTGGTTCATCTGAGTCATCCACTAATAAATTTTGCTCAGAAACGTATGCTTCGTAAGTGATTTCGTCATTTTCAGCTAACAAATGATAGAATGGTTGGTCTTTTCTGGGTCTAACATTTTTTGGTATTGATTGATACCATTCCTCTGAATTATTAAACTCAAAATCAACATCATAAATTACACCTCTAAAGTCGAAGTGCTTATGTTTTACAACGTCTCCGATAGAAAATTTTCCTTTTTGAATACTCACATAATAAATATGGATATTTAAAAATAAAAATCAATAAAAAAAATGTGAATGTTTTATTATTCTGCTAATATGTAGCAGTGAATAAATCTATTTTGAAATTTGTAACTGATTTAGGGCCTTTAGTAATATTTTTTTATTTTTATTATAACAATGATAAAAATTTAATTGTTGCAATACCTCCACTTATAGTTGCAACTATCATAGCAGTTTTAATTATGTGGATTGTTGAAAAAACAATTCCAAAAGTGCCACTAATAAGTGGAATATTGATCACATTATTTGGTGGGTTAACAATTTATTTTGACGACCCTATATTTATTTACATGAAGCCAACAATAATAAATATTTTGTTTGGTCTTGCATTAATGTTTGGCAAATACTTTACAAATGAGCCAGTTTTAAAAAAATTACTTGGAAAATCTATGCCCTTAAGTAATGAAGGATGGGAAATTTTAAATAAAAGATGGACTTATTTCTTTTTTGCTCTGGCAATTTTAAATGAAATAATTTGGAGAACTCAATCTGAAGAATTTTGGGTAAACTTTAAAGTTTGGGGAATGCTGCCAATAACCTTTATTTTTACAGCATTCCAAATCGGCTTAATAAATAAATATAAATTGAATGAGTAGAAATTTAAAACTTGTCATAAATAATGATCTTAAAGAAGAAAACCAAAGATATTTTTTTAAAAAAGAAGAACTAAAAATTATATTAAACTTATATGCAAAGATGGTATCAAACGGTTCTTGGAAAGATTATGGCCTTTCAATTTCATCAAAACAAGTAAGTTTTAGTGTTTTTAAAAATGCAGCTGAAAATGCGATATATAAAATTTGTAAAAATTTTAAGCCATCGAATAAAAATCTAAAATACTTAATAACAGACACGAATGGGAAAATTTTAAAAAATTCTTCTGATTTAAAAAATTTACTTTCCCACACTAAGTGGAAAAATCTTTAATTTAATTTTTAATGAGGAGTATCTTATTTTTAAATTTTTTATTTTTATTAATTTTTAATAATACAATAGCTGAGGATAAGCCCAAATTTGAAGTAAAAATCGATCTAGAAAATATATTTTTAAAAAATAGGGATATTCAAGAAAAAAAAACTTATCTGATTAAAGATAATATTTTTTTTTATTTTATAAATTATATCGAGAAAAACTCATTTATTGAAATAACACTCAGAACATCAGATAAAAATAATCAATTCTTTAGCACGTATAGTAAACTTGATTTAATTTCTAAAAAAAAATTATCTTATATGAAAAACTTACAACCTACTCAATTGACCGATATTTACTCATTTATTGATATAAATAAAAAAAATGTGTTTTATTATCGAATTTTTGAAAATAAAAAATTAAAAGGTGAAAAATGTTTAATATTTGTTGCTGGAACTATGAAAAATAATAATAATTTATATAGACAATTATTAAATGGAGTCGGGTGCTCAACAGAAATAAAACTTAAACACAAAAATATTCACAAAATTTTAAGTTCAATTGAAATTTTTAAGAATGGTTGAAGTCAAATACAATTTTTTATTTCATCCTGATTAGCTGAGTAGTTTCCATTTTTATCAACAAAATAAATAATTTGTATGGTTGGGTTTCCTAATTTAGATTTTAATACAAATTGAGTGCAACCTCTACTATCTTTTGGACCAGGCATTAACATCAGATCATCATCAATTTTAATACTTTCTATATTGGTTTTTTCACATCCAATTAAAATTAAAGAAACTAAAAATAAACTAAAAACTCTTAGAATAGATAACTTGTATGTTATTGTTTCCCATATTGCTTTGATATAATTCAATTCCATAGTTTGTATTTTCATCAATAGATTTATCATAGTACACACTAAGTTTAAATTCTTGCTCATATGGTTTTAAGTCTATTGAATTTGAGCCATTCTTGTAATTACCATCATTGTCATAACCAGAAACACTGTAATATTTGGCACTTCCAGACATAACTGATAATGGAGCTTCTACAGATAAAGCAAATTTATTTGTTTTTTCAGAGTGGACGTATCCTATTGCTGCGGTACTTGTAACTAAATCAGACAAATGAAAAAATTCTTCATTTTCAAAATTAGATTTGGTATGACCATAACCAAGTTTAAAGTACAAATTATCTTTCTCGGTCAATCTTTGATCTCTAATGAAATTCGCATAAAAAGTTGTATTATTTTTTGTTTCAAAAGCTCCACTAAATTCTGAATTTAAAATTGTGTCATGTTCATACCCAAAACCCACAGATAATGAATTTATTGAATTTTTTTTTATTTTTGAAAAATTTGTTTTAATCAAAAAATTATTATTATTATCTAATAAATTTGATAATAATGATGTTTGATTAGTCAAAAATCCTAAGCTCATTATATCATCACCTAAAAAAATATTTTGATACTCATCAACTTGAAAAGGATATGACCTATGTTTTAAATCAAACTTATTTTGATTATTGCCGTAATCAGCGAATCCAAAATTTAAGTTTAAATTCGAATTAATCAGATTTGCATCAGTAAAACCATTTCTAAACTTAAAGAAATTTTGCTCATCTGTGAGCCTGTCCGACTTTAAAGAATTGAATTGAGTAGATCTATTGGAGTAAACTCTATCGTAACTGTCAACGAATCCAATGGCAGCATTGCCTGAAGAAAGATTACTAAGTATAGAGTTAGTTTTTATTCTACTTCCTTCTTTTGATATTTTTTTAAGTTCCCCATTCGAGTCGACATAGGAAAAACTTTGAGCTGTAGTTGCGGTCATGGCTCCTGCCATATTTAGCATACCAACACCATAAACCTCATCAACACCACTATCTCCTAAATCAGTTGCACTACTTATAATTAAATCAACTATTTGTGCCCCAGTTAAGTTTGGCCATTTTTCTTTCATGACTGCAATTGCTCCCGAAACATGTGGCGCTGCCATAGACGTACCATTATATGTTCCATATCCAGATGTAGCTAAATCTGTTGGTAATGTAGAATAAATAGAGGATCCAGGTGCTGCTATACAATATGCTTTAGTATTTCCACATGCATTACTAAAACTTGAAATAGTATTCGTGCTGTCTACTGAAATTACATTTAACCAATTTTGTGCGACTGCTGAAACGTTAGCAGCATACTGCGCTTCTTGCGTTGATCTATTTACATATGACACAGCACTGAGAGCATCCACTACTACTTGAGAATCATATGATCGTAAGTAAGAATCATCACTAGATCTATATGCTTTCACTTGTCCATTTACTGAATTCATACCATTATTACCAGCCGCAAAGACCACAACATTATTATCAGTTGCTACACTTGCCCATGCTGTTCTTTCAGCAGCACTAAAACCTCCTGTTGTGCTTTCTGCTGGAACGACTACATAACAACTCACACCACTACAAGTCGCATTAACTGTTCTAGATGTGCCCCAACTATTATTTAAAGCAATTGCATCGTTGTCTGTTGCATAATTTATTGAATTTTGAATCCCACCAGTAACAAATGTTCCACTATCTTGAAAAACTTTAATTGGCATTATTGATGCATTGTAAGCAATGCCCATCATTCCAGTTCCATTTCTCTCTGCCGCTATAATTCCAGCTACATGAGTTCCATGTCCAGCCATTGTTGTATTATGACTATCGGCATTTGGAGTATTATTGTCATCTTCTTCATCATAACCTGTGATTATATTTGCGTCCAAATCGGCATGGCTAGTATCAAAGCCGCCATCCAATACAGCAACCTTAATGCCATCTCCATCATAACCATCGTCAAAAGCTTCATAAGCTTTTGTTGTTACTAAACCGTAATTTGCATTGAATTCTGAAGTACAGAAAGATGATGTAGAAGTAGAGCAAGTTGTTGCCACAGAACTCCCACTACTACCACTACTGCCTCCACCTCCACCTCCACAAGCTGACAAAAAAAGTGAAGTTAGCGATATTAAGAATAATTGTTTTAGTTTAATCACAATTTCAACTGTAATTTAATTAAAGGTATTATCATAGAAAAATGTCGTGCATCAAACACATACCAGAAATGTAGATTTTTAATTCTGTAAGGTATTATTAGATGAAATATCTACAACTAGGGGTTTATCTTCTTTGGCCAAATAATCTTAAAAGCATTATAAATAGGTTTATAAAGTCTAAGTATAAAGTTAAAGCACCCATAACAGCTTTTTTACCAATTAACTCACCGCTGTCAGATGCTGCATACATATTCTTAATTTTTTGTGTATCGTATGCAGTTAAGCCAACAAAAACTAAAACACCAATTATTGATATTGCAAAATACATCATTGAAGATTTTAAGAATATGTTAACTATTGATGCAATTATGATCCCTATTAAACCCATCATTAAAAAGGATCCCATCTTAGTCAAATCTCTTTTAGTCGTGTAACCATAGATGCTCATTGCGCCAAACGTTGCTGAAGAAATAAAGAATACTCTTGTTACACTTAAACCTGTATAAACAAGTAATATTGATGAAAGTGATAATCCCATTAATGCAGCAAATATCCAGAAAGTTGTCTGAGCTTTTGAAGCACTCATTTTATTAATTCCAAAACTCATGTAAAATACAATTCCTAATGGGGCTAACATTACAATCCATTTTAAACCTGATAAATAAATTGCATTTCCAAATTCTGTTAATCCAACAATTGCTCCATTTGGATCTGTTACAACAGACATTTTAAATGATAAAAGTGCTATTATTCCAGTAAGCAAAACACCAGTCGCCATGTAGTTATAAACTTTAAGCATGTAGGCTCTTAAGCCCTCATCCATAACAACAGTTTGTTTGGCTGTTGTTGCTTTGTTTAAAATATTATCTTTATTGAATTCCATATTGTTTATATAAGATTTTTTTTTAAGATTTTCAAGTCGTCAAAATAAATGTAACAAATACTACATAAATTATGAATTATAAAAAACTAGGAAATACAGAGCTAAATGTAAGTACAATCTGTCTTGGGACAATGACTTGGGGTGAACAAAATAGCCAAAATGAGGCATTTGAACAAATGGATTACTCTTTAGATAATGGAGTAAATTTTTGGGATACAGCTGAACTTTATGCAGTTCCACCAAAAGCTGAAACATACGGTCATACAGAAACTATAATTGGAAATTGGTTTGAAAAAACAAAAAAAAGAAAAGACGTAATACTCGCATCCAAAGTAGGTGGTCCTAGTAGAAAATATATGAGAAATGGAGAAAATAGTTTTACAGGCAAAAACTTAGCGGATGCTCTTCATGGAAGTCTAAAGAGATTAAAAACTGATTATATTGATCTTTATCAATTACATTGGCCTGAAAGAAACGTGAATAACTTTGGAAGATTGGGTTACGAGCACAAAGAAAATGACTGGAATAAATTTGAAGATGTATTGGAAAATTTAAAAAAATTTATTAAGGAAGGCAAAATTAGGTATGTTGGTTTGTCAAATGAAACCCCATGGGGAGTTATGAATTATCTTCAACTTGCTAAAGACAAAGATCTACCAAGAATGATGTCAATTCAAAATCCATACAGTTTATTAAATAGGTCTTATGAAGTTGGCTTAGCAGAAGTATCTATAAGGGAAAATATAGGTTGTTTGTCATATTCACCTTTAGCTAGTGGTTATTTAACAGGCAAATATAGGAATAAACAATTTCCAAAAGGATCAAGAATGGAAAGAGATTTTGATTTTTGGACAAGGTATAGAAAACCAAATATGGAAGAGGCTGTTGAAGATTATTACAAAATTAGTCAAAAATTTGATCTGGATATGAGTCAAATGTCTATAAAATTCTGTGAAGTACAAGACTTTATGACTAGTGTAATTATTGGAGCAACAACTATGGAGCAGTTGAAAACTAACGTAGAAAGTGTAAAAGTGAAACTTGATAGTGAAGTAATAAAAGAAATAAACAATGTACAAAAAAAATATCCTAATCCATGTCCATAATTAAAAAAATAATTGTAAAAACACTAATATTATCTGTATTTTTAATAACCTTTGCTCAGTCTGAAGATTTAACAAAATTAGGTACATTCAAAGATTGGAATGCTGTTGCAGTTTTTAATGAAACTGGAAAAATCTGTTTTGCTTATTCGATACCAGTAAGCCAATCTCCTAAGGCAAGCAATAGAGAAGCAAGATTATTTGTATCATTTAGACCTGAGGATAAGATTTCTGATGAAGTAAGCATAACATCTGGTTACGATTTTAATCCACAAAATGCAATTTTAGCCACATCAGGCAAGTCTAAATTTGAATTTGATTTACCACAAAATAAATTTGCATGGATTTCAAGCGGGAAAACAGAGCAAAAAATTATTAAAAGAATGAAAAAGGCATCTAGATTAATGATAACAGCATACAAACAAAGTGGCACAAAAACTTCAGATGACTATTCATTGATGGGTTTTACAAAAGCTTATAACGCTGCAAAAAAAAGCTGCACTTAAATGAAAAAACAAAAGAGGATTGTACTCGCCTATTCAGGTGGTTTGGATACGTCTATCATTCTTAAATGGCTTCAAGAAAATTACGATGCTGAAGTTATAGCCTACACTGCTGATGTTGGGCAGGAAATAGATAGAAAAAAAATAATAAAGAATGCAAAAAAATTGGGAGTTAAAAAAATCATAATTCAAGATCTAAAAAACATTTTTGTTAAAGATTATGTGTATCCTATGATAAGAGGTCATGCTCTTTATGAGGGTGTTTATTTATTAGGAACATCTATTGCAAGACCACTGATTGCAAAAGATCAAATTAGAGTAGCTAAAAAATTTAATGCTTATGCTGTCTCACATGGTTCAACAGGAAAAGGAAATGATCAAGTAAGATTTGAACTAGGGTATCATTACTTTGGTCCTAAAATTAAAATAATTGCGCCATGGAGAATTTGGAAATTAAAATCAAGAACAGATCTAATCAATTATGCAAAAAAACATGGAATACCAATTCCAAAAGATAAAAAAGGTGCACCACCTTTCTCAGTTGATGATAACTTATTTCATACTTCAACAGAGGGAAAAGTTTTAGAAAATCCTAAAAATTCTGCACCTGAATTTATTTTTCAAAGAACAACTTCCCCTGAAAAGGCTCCAAATAAACCAAGCTTTATTACTATTAATTACAAAAATGGTGACCCTGTTGGTTTAAATGGAAAAAAATTATCTCCAGCAAAAGTTTTGGATAAATTAAATCTATTAGCTGGAAGAAATGGAATAGGAAGAGTGGATTTAGTCGAGAATAGATTTATTGGAATAAAGTCTAGAGGAGTTTATGAAACTCCTGGAGGAACATTATTGCTTGTTGCACACAGAGCAATAGAATCTGTTACTCTAGACAAAAATACAATGCATAAAAAAGATGAGGTTATGCCAAGGTATGCAGAGCTTGTTTACAATGGTTATTGGTATTCTAAGGAAAGATTTAAACTTCAAAAAATAGTCGATTTAAAAAGAAATAAAGTAAATGGATCAGTTAGACTAAAACTTTATAAAGGTAATATTACAATTCAATCGAGACAAACTTCCAGTAATGCTTACTCGATGAAAAAAGTTTCTTTCGAAGAAAATAAAACTTTTAATAAATCAAATGTAGAAAGATTTATTAACTTTCATAAGAAAAAATTAAGATAAAATAAAGAAATTATTTTCCAATAATAAAGGACTCCAGTTATGTTTTTTTAAGCTATTTACATTTTTTAAATTTAAATTATTAAAAATAAAATTTAAAATTATGAATTTAAAACCAACAAGACAAACAGCTATTGAAAATCTCAGTACCTTTATTGAAGAAAATTTAGAGGAATATTCAAGGCTAAGAAATTTTGATTTTGGTCCTGACAGAAGATCAAATACATCATGCTTATCACCATATATTACACATGGGGTGATTAATGAAAAAGAAGTGATTAGTAAGTCACTGGAAAAATTTTCATTTTCAAAAAATGAAAAATTTATTCAAGAAGTTTTATGGCGAACATACTGGAAAGGTTGGCTGGAACTAAGATCAGGAGTTTGGGATGATTATTTATTAGATTTAAAAAGAATAAAAGAAGAGTTTAAAGATAATAAAAGTTACTTAAATGCCATTGAAGGTAACACTGAAATTGAATGCTTCAATGAATGGGTAAATGAACTTAAGACTTATAATTATTTGCATAATCATACCAGAATGTGGTTTGCGAGCATTTGGATATTTACACTAGACCTGCCTTGGCAACTTGGTGCTGAATTTTTTATGCAACACTTGTATGATGGTGATACTGCATCTAATACATTGGGCTGGCGTTGGGTTGCAGGTATTCAAACTCAAGGGAAACATTATCTTGCAAGTGAATGGAATATTAAAAAATTTACAAATAATAGATTTGAAAATATTAAACTTAACGAAAATGCACCTCCAATAATAAATGATAAAAATTATAATATTCTTCATAAAACTTTTGAAAATCCGATAAATATTGAAAAAAAAAACTTACTAGTTTTTGAAAATAACTTAGCATTTGAAATCACTGACTTTGCAATTCATAAATTCAAAAAAATTCTTCTTATTGATAATAAAAATGAAAATAGAAATATTAAACTTAGTGAAAATGTAGTGAATTTTAAGGCTAGTTTGATTAAGGAACAAAAAAAAAGGTTAGAGGAAAAATCAATTAATTGTGAGATTATTGATATAAACGAAATTAAAAACTTAGAAAGTTGTTACTGCCTTTATCCAACTGTTGGAGAAAATTTAGATTACATAAATCAAAACTCGCTAAAAAATATTGAGTTTCTTTTTAGAAAATTAGATCAAAATTCATGGAAGTTTTGTAACAAAGGTTTTTTTAACTTTAAAAAATATATTCCTAAAATAGTTGAAAACCTTGAATAAATTATAATTGAAATTTTTTTAATTTATGAGATAAAAATAACATACAGAACCCACAAATATTAGAATTAATTGAAAATTTAAAGGGAAGAAGAAACTACGAAGAAAAAAAAGCTTCTAAGCTAGGCTTTAACTCTCTTTATGCATATTTTGAAAACAAACTTTTGCGAGAAAAAACTGCTATAGAAGAAAGTGCAAGAGAACTAGAAATAGCAAAAGCTGAAGCAGAATTATTAAAAGAAGAAAAAAGTAAGCAAAAGAAAACTTGCGGCTGTTGTTAAATTCCTAAATTTTTTAAAGACTGAAATTCACCAATTTTAAAAATAATTGCATCTTCTTTTTTAAAACCATATTTTTCTGCATTATCTTTAAATCTAACGGGTGGCTCCATTATTGGCTCTAAAGATAAAACAAAAGTACCCCAGTGCATCCCTAAAACTTTTTTACTTTTAAGGTCTCTTGCAATACTTAAAGCCTCTTCAGGGTTAGTATGAAAAGAAGATTTATCTTTATTTGGAGATAATGGATAAAAATTATAAGCACCAATATTAATAAAAGTTAAATCAATAGGCCCATACTTCTCACCTAATTCTTTATAAACATTCCCTACACCAGTATCACATGCAAAAAGTATTTTTTTATTTTTATATTCGATTAAAAAATTTCCCCACAATGTTTTGTTAGTATCTGTCAAACTTCTTTTTGACCAATGTACCGCAGGAACTAATGTTACTTTTAGATCCTCATTAATCTTAATTTCGTCATACCAATCCATTTCGTTCACATCTTTATATTTGTTTCTTGTAAAATATTTTCCAAGTCTTAAAGGAAGTAGAACCTTTGCATCTTTAAAAGGAAATTTTCTTATTGTTCTCATATCTTGGTGATCATAATGATTATGTGTCAGAAGAAATAAATCAGTTTTTGGAAGTTCATTTAGGTTTAAGGCTGTTTTGCTAAATCTTTTTGGACCAAAAATTAAAGGTCCTGCATTTTTTGAAAAGACTGGATCAGTTATTATTATTGTATTTCCTAGCTTAATTAAGAAGGTTGCATGTCCTATCCAGCCAACATAATCGTCATTTTTTAGATTTTCTAAATCTGAAAGTACTTTTTGTTTTTCAATAGCGTGACCTTCAGGAATAGCCATATCAAGTTTTTTCTTTTCCTTATTAAATATTTTAAATGACCACTTAAAATTTGAGTTTCTCTCTGGAGATCCTTCAGGATTTCTAAAACTACCGTCTGGTAAATGATGATAAGGTGTTTTTTCCATAGCTAATGTAAAAGAATTATAAATAAAAAATATAACAATTAAAATTGTTAACTTTGACAATAATCTTTAGTTGTTTAAGGTTCTTTTGAAACACTCAATTGTATTTTTTAACAAACAAGCAATTGTCATTGGTCCAACTCCTCCTGGAACTGGAGTTAAAGCTTTTGCAACTTTTGAAACTTCTTCAAAATTAACATCACCTACTAAACCATTTTCTGTTTTGTTTATTCCAACATCAATTACTATTGCATCTTTTTTCACCCAATTACCTTTTATAAGTTCAGGAATTCCAACAGCAGCAACAATAACATCTGCTTCTAAACATTCATGCTGAAGGTCTTTTGTTTTTGAGTGAGTAATTGTTACCGTACAATCTTCTTGAAGTAAAAGTTGTGCCATCGCTTTACCATTCAAGTTTGACCGCCCAATCATTACAGCTTTTTTTCCTGTTAAGTTAGGTTCTATTTTTTTTAATAAATAATAACATCCAAGAGGTGTACAAGGAATTGAACCTTGGTATCCAGATGAAAGATTACCAACATTCATAGGATGTAAACCATCAACATCTTTGTGTGGTGAGATAGTTTCTATAACGTGTTGCTTATTAATATGTTTTGGAAGCGGCAATTGAACCAAAATTCCTGAAACAGTTTCATCTTTGTTAAGTTCTTCAATTTTATCTAAGACTGTTTTTTCATCTACAGTATCTGGGTATTTAATAACTTCAGATTTTAAACCAACTTGCGTTGCTGATTTTTCTTTATTTCTTACATAAATCTGACTTGGAGCTAAATCTCCAATTAATATCACTGTAAGACCTGGAACTTTGTTATATTTTTCTCTCAGGCCATCTACTTCTGTTTTTAATTCTTCTCTAAGTTCAGCAGATTGTTTTTTTCCGTCTATTAAAATCATGATTATTAAAAAATAAGTGGTGCTATGTAGAGTTTCATACACATTTCTACAAACCAGATCAACAAAAGAAGAATGATAGGTGATATATCAAAAGCACCTAGACTGGGCAAAAACCCCCTTATTTTATTAAGTATTGGATCAGTAAGCTTATAAGTAAACTCTAATATTGAATAAACAAATCTATTTGAAGTATTTAAAACATTAAAAGCTATTAACCAGCTTATAACAACGTTAGCGATTACTACATAAGAATACAATTTTAATAATTGTAAAGCTAAATAAAAAATAGCTATCATTTCTTCTCTACATATACAGAAGTGCTTGGGAAAGCAAAAGATGCTTTATTACCCTCAACAATTTCTTTAATTTTAATTGCCAGTCTTTCTTTAACCAACAACATGTCGCTCCAACTATTTGTCTTTGTATAACATCTTACATACATATCTATTGAGCTATCAGCAAATTTATCAACCCTAACTGAAACACCAACTTTAGTATCATAATCTTCTGAACCATTTATAAAATCTTCTATTTCATTTCGTATAGTTTTTAATTGTTCAACAGTAGAATCATACTGAAGTGTTATCGTCCAACTAATCCTCCAATTTGTAATTTGACTCTTATTGATTACAGCATTCTCTGCAAACTGAAAGTTTGGAATAATTGCTAAAGACTTGTCAAATTTTCGTATAACAGTTGATCTAAAACCTATTTTTTCAACTACACCCTCGATTATTCCTTCAACTTCAATCCAATCGCCCATTTTAAATCTTTTTTCAACAAGTACTAAAATTCCTGATATTAAATTTTTGAATAAATCCTGTGCTCCTAAAGCAACTGCAACACCAAATAATCCAAGTCCCGCAATAATTGGACCAATTTTAATTCCCCATAACTCTAAAACTGCTGCAGCACCTAAGATTAAAATTAAAATTTTTAATGATTTGATTATCCAGCCAATTAGTTCTCTAGTTAAAATCTTATCAAATCCACTTAGTATATAGGAAATTGGCTCAATAATTTGATGAATAATCCAAAAAAGTAAAATTGTAATCAACGTTCTATTTACGTTGTCTAAAAATAACCTCGTATCCTCCGCGAAAGACATATAATAACTTGCAAAAAATACTCCAAGAACAATTGGAAGAAATCTAGCTGGCCCCTCCATTGCCTTAACGAAGGTATCATCAAGTTTATTTGTAGTTCTTTTAGTAATTAGTTCTAATTTTTTAATGATTAATTTGCTAATTAACCCTCTAAAAACTAAGAATATAAAGAATATTCCAAGACCTATTAAGATCTCAACAAAGTTTACGCCTAAAATTCCCTTTTGCCATACAGACAAAAAAAGTCCTGAAAAATTCTCAAAAACACCCATGACTAAATTTTATATAGCAAAAACTCTTCTTCACCAGAGTTAAATAGAAAAATTTTTTTCCACTTTATCTCATTTAAAATTGCTGATGCTTTTTCACCCATGCACATCAAATTGGTATCCATCCAACTGTCTAAAAGATCGTATTTTTTAAGTAAATTTAATAAACTCTTAGCGCTATTTTCTGAATAAACATAAATTATATCAGGGATTGAAGCTTTTAATTGTGCTCTAAATTCCTCTTTTATTTCTTGAGTTGATAACACCGTATAGTTAATCAATCTCTTTAAAGAATAACCTTCAGAAATTAAATCTTTATCTAACCTACTAGAAACTATCTCACCACTTACGTAAAGAAGTGATCCATTTTTTGGGTTGAAGTTTTGTAATATTAACTCTTTTAAATTATTTACGTTTCCTTCTGCAGAGATAATATTTTGAAAACCCTTTAGCTTTGCAACTATTTCTGTTGCAGAGCCAACACAATAACATTCAATTTTTTTATCAACTTTATTTATTTCTAAATTCTTAATCGCATTTGAACTTGTAAATATTATTCCCTTAAATTGGCTATAGTCAGGTTCATCGTATTTAATTGGTTCAACTTTTATTACAGGTAAATGAGAAACTTTATGTCCTAAAGAACTAAATTTTAATATTAATTCTTTACTATCCTCTAATGGTCTTGTTAATAAAATATGCATTTTACCTTTTATAAGATCCCATTGACTCTGATTTTAATTTTTCTCCAATCTTAATACTTAAATCTTTAACCATTGTTTTATTTTCACTTTCTTCAACAAAAAATCTTTGTTTGCCATCTACTGAAAAAAGTTCAGCTTTTATATTTACAAGATCTTTATCAATCTTTGCATACACACCAACTGCTGTATCGCAATCACCCTCGAGTATTTTTAAGACTTTTCTTTCAGCATTTGCAATAATTCTGGACTGATCATCATTAATCTTTTCTAAGATATTAATTATTTCTTGATCGTTTTCTCTACACTGTACGGCGATAATACCCTGTCCAGCACAGGGTATTAATTCTTCAGTATTAAATTCATGCGTAATTTTATTTGTCAAACCTAAAGCTTCAATACCAGCTTTAGAAAGTAAAATTGCATCGTAAGTTCCATTCTCTAATTTCTTTATCCTAGTATCCACATTTCCTCTTATTAATTTATATTTCAGATCTGATCTAATACTTTTTAATTGGTATTCCCTTCTGTAAGAAGAAGTGCCTATAATCGAATTAGGTTTAAGGTCTAGAAAATTTATATTGTCGTTGCTAATAAAAATTTCATTGGGCGAATTTCTTTTTAAATAAAAATTTGTTATTAGGCCCTCTGTTTCAATTGATGGCATATCTTTTAAAGCATGAACAGCTATATCAATATTATGATTAATTAATTCTATTTCAATTTTTTTTGAAAATAATCCTTTTCCTCCAATATTTGACAACCTATCCTTTTGGTTTTCATCTCCACTTGTAACTATTTTTTTTGTTTCTATGTGGGTCGATGAAACTTTTTTGAGATGGTTTACCACTTTTTCAGTATAAATTTGAGCTAACTGACTTCCTCGAGTACCAATAATAAATTTATCCCTTTTCATAATTCTTATTTTTATTACATTCTTATAGTTTAATTGTATTAATTATAAATATTTATGAATGAAAAAAAAATAATCCTTGGAATTGAGACAAGTTGCGATGAAACAGCAGTATCAATCATAGAAGAAGATAAAAATGGTAAGATAAAAATATTATCTAATGTAGTTTCAAGTCAATTTAATATTCATAAAGAATTTGGAGGTGTGGTTCCTGAGCTTGCAGCACGATCTCATGTTGAAAAAATCGATTTAATTGCAAAAAAAGCAATTAGTGAAAGCGGTGTGAATTTAAATGATGTTTCTGCAATTGCTTCAACATCTGGACCAGGTTTAATTGTTTGCCTTACTGTTGGTTTAAATTTTGGAAAAGCATTATCTGCTAGTCTAAATATACCTTTTATTGGTGTGAACCATCTTGAAGGGCATGCCTTAAGTCCAAAACTTAGTACAAGTTTAGATTTCCCATACTTATTATTATTAATTTCAGGAGGTCACACACAATATCTTAGTGTGAATGGACTTGGAAAATATAAAAGATTAGGAACAACAATTGATGATGCTTTAGGAGAAGCATTTGACAAAACTGCAAAGCTTTTAGGTATTGAATTTCCAGGAGGACCAAAGTTAGAAGGTTATGCAAAACAGGGAGATGCAAATAAATTTAAACTTCCTAAACCAATTATAAATAAAGGGGGATGTAATTTATCATTTGCAGGTCTTAAAACGGCTATTTTGAGAATATCAAGCACTTTAAAATCTAAACAAGAAAAATATGATCTTGCAGCATCTTTTCAAAAAACAATTGAAGAAATTTTAGAAGTAAAAACACAAATAGCATTTGATGAGTTCAAAAAGACTTGTAAAAAGAAAAATAAAACTTTTGTAATCGCTGGAGGTGTTGCTGCCAACAAGGGTATTAGAAAGAAATTAATAAAAGTATGTAAGAAGAATGATTTTAGACCAATTTTCCCTGAACCAAAATTATGTGGGGATAATGCAGCTATGATTGCACTTGTTGGTCTTGAAAAGTATAAAATCAAAAAATTTGATAATTTAGGTCTTCCTGCAAGTCCAAGACTACCACTTGACGAAAAAGCAAAGTTTTTAAAAGGAGCGGGAGTTAGATTATAAATGTCGAAAAGATATAGTGGTAAATCATTTAAGGATGCTAGCGTAATGAAACAAGCTAAACTTTCTTTAAAGGAAAAAAGAAAACTTAAAAAAGAAAAGAAAAAGAAAAAAAATTAAATGCAATATTGGTTAATGAAATCAGAGCCAGATGTATGGTCAATTGATCAACAAATCAAAGCTGGAGAAATAGGAGCTGACTGGGATGGTGTAAGAAATTACCAAGCAGCAAGCAACTTAAAAAAAATGAAAAAAGGAGATCTTTGTTTTTTTTATCATTCTAATATTGGAAAAGAGATAGTTGGTATAGTCGAAGTTATTAAAACGGCATTCATTGATCCAACTGATAAGAAAAAAAGGTTTGTTGCAGTTAAAGTTAAGTTTAAAAGTAAACTTCAAAATCCTGTAACACTTGAAAACATCAAAAAAACTAAGGCTTTGGAGAACTTATCTCTAATTAGACAAAGTAGACTGTCTGTAATGCCTATTGATACTAAAAGCTGGAAAATAATTTTGAAGATGGGTAGAATTAATTAAAAAAAAATTCATGCCTAAGAAAAAAAAAGTAATCTCTAAAAAACCCAAAGAGACAGTTTATAAAACAAAGAAAGAATGGATAAGTAAAGCTACCGTTAATAAATCTCAATATATAAAGAAATATAACGAGTCGATTAAAGACAATGATGGATTTTGGAAAAAAGAAGGAAAAAGAATTAATTGGATTAAGCCTTATAAAAAAATTAAAGACGTTAAATATAGTAAAGATGATGTTCATATCAAATGGTTCTATGATGGTACTTTAAATGCCTCAGCGAATTGCATTGACAGGCATCTTAAAAAAAATGCTAATAAGACTGCAATTATATGGGTAGGAGACGATCCTAAAGTTCAAAAAAAAATTACATATAAAGAACTTCATAAAGAAGTTTCAAAAGCAGCAAATGGATTAAAAAATCTGGGAGTTCAAAGGGGTGACAGAGTAACAATTTATCTTACTATGATACCTGAACTTGCCTACACAATGCTTGCGTGTGTAAGAATAGGTGCGGTTCACTCCATAATATTTGGAGGTTTTTCACCAGATAGTATTTCAGGCAGAATAAATGATTGCGAATCTGATTATGTGATAACCGCAGATGAAGGAGTAAGAGGTGGTAAAACAATCCCTTTAAAATCTATTACAGATGAAGCTTTACAAAGCTGTCCAAACGTAAAGAAATGTATCGTTGTAAAGAGAACAGGTACCAAAAAAATTGATTGGTACAATGATCGTGATGTTTGGTATCACAAAATGATTAGTAAAGTTTCAGCAAAATGTGAGCCTGAGGAAATGAATGCTGAAGATCCATTATTCATTCTTTACACATCTGGTTCAACTGGGAAACCAAAAGGTGTTCTACATACTACTGGAGGATATATGGTTTATGCATCAATGACTCACCAATATATTTTTAATTACAAACCTAAAGATATTTACTGGTGCACGGCTGATATAGGCTGGGTTACAGGACATAGTTATATTATTTATGGTCCACTTGCTAATGGTGCAACTACAATTATGTTTGAGGGAATACCTACTTATCCTGATACATCTAGATGGTGGGAAATAGTTGATAAATACAAAGTAAATATTTTTTATACAGCTCCAACGGCAATTAGAGCTTTAATGAGGGAAGGTGATAAACCTGTAAAGAAAACATCTAGAAAAACTTTAAAACTTTTAGGTACTGTTGGTGAACCAATTAATCCTGAAGCTTGGGAATGGTATTACAAAACTGTTGGTGGTAGTAGATGCCCAATCGTTGATACTTGGTGGCAAACAGAAACAGGCGGAATTTTGATCAGCCCTCAAACTGGTGCAATAGATTTAAAACCTGGTTCTGCAACAAAACCATTTTATGGAATTAAACCAGAAATTCTTGATAAAGACGGCAAGGTTTTAAAAGGAGAAGCACAAGGTAGACTTTGTATTTCTCAATCATGGCCTGGACAAATGAGAAGTGTGTATGGTGACCATCAAAGATTTATAGATACTTATTTCTCACAGTTTGATGGAAAATATTTCACAGGAGATGGATGTAGAAGAGATAAAGATGGTTACTATTGGATCACTGGAAGAGTAGATGATGTAATTATTGTTTCAGGCCATAATTTAGGTACTGCAGAAATTGAAAGTGCGTTTGTAGCTCATCCAAAAGTTGCTGAAGCAGCAGTAGTTGGTTATCCTCATGATATTAAGGGAAACGGTCTTTACTGTTATGTAACTTTAAATGCAGGAGAGAAAAGCACTCTTGATTTAGAAAGAGATTTGAAGCTATGGGTGAGAAAACAAATTGGTCCAATTGCAACTCCTGACTTAATTCAATTTGCTCCGGGTCTTCCGAAAACTAGATCTGGAAAAATAATGAGAAGAATTTTAAGAAAAATCGCTGCTAATGAGCATGGTCAGTTAGGAGATACAACCACTTTAGCTGATCCTTCCGTTGTTGAAAGTTTAGTAGATAATAGAAAAAATATCTAAATCTTTATTAGTTTAGAGAACTCTTCCTTAATATTATCCCATTTTAAAATCATAGAATTAAGGACTATTTTTCTATCTAAAGATTTTAATTCGTTAGCAACTGGAGCCCAATTATACAAAGCTAATGCGCTTTCGTTAAATGGCCAAGATTTATAATAGTCGTCCCATTTAATTTGATCAAATCTTTTCTGAAAACTTATCCTCGCTTCATCAACAACTTCTTTAGGCATTCCATTTTCTAATTCTTTGTCCAAGATATTATTATAGATTTCAGAAGCTTTATTTGTTTCTTTATAATTAAAATAAACATTTAAATATGAAATTGTATAAAATGACAAATCCTGAAGTGAGATAGCATATATATTCCATTTAGCAGTGTTAATTGATTTTAAAAATGTTTCATCGTCAAAATGAAGAACCCATTTAGTACCCATTCTTGTTTTCAAATAGTTATATAAAGTAACTTGAGATACCCATGCTGATTTTTGCTGAATAAATTCTTTAAGATCTTCAATATTTTTAATTTTTTTTTTTGGCAGAATGCCTTTAAACATTGCAACTAAATAAACTTTAAAGTCCTCAAGTTTTATATCTTTTAAGTTGAATCTGTATTTAAGGGCCATTTAGTTAACTAATATGATGATGTATAATGTAAAAATGACACAATATCGAGCATTTTTAGGGGTTTAAATATGTTTGATTATCGGTATGGTTATTTTTTTAACCTATAGGAGAGAGAAAAAATGTCAAAACAAGAACAACACTGGGAAAAAACCAGGAACTTGCTCTTTATTACATTAGCAATTTGGTTTGTTTTCTCAATTGGCATCTTTCTTTTCGGAGCCGAAATGCAAGAATCAAGCATTAGACCATTTGGATATCCTTTAACGTATTGGTTTACATGCCAGGGATCACTTGCAATCTTCGTCATTCTCATTTTTTGGTTTGCAGGTCGACAAGAAAAAATAGATGATGAATTTGGGTTCTCTGAAAGAGAGGGTGATCAATGATAAAAGGTAAATTTATTGATAATCTACCAAAAGTCTACGGAATATATACTGGAGGTTTCCTTGTATTTATTATTCTGATGGCTATAGCTGAACAAGCTGGAATGTCTGCAAAATTGATTGGTATCTTTTTTGTTGCCTTTACAGTTTTGATTTATGCTTTAATTGGTTGGTTGTCTAGAACACTTCAAGTTGACGCTTATTATGTAGCTGGAAGACAAGTTCCGACTGTATTTAATGGAATGGCAACCGCCGCTGACTGGATGTCAGGTGCATCTTTCGTTGCTATGGCAGGTGGAATTTATTTCAAAGGCTATGGATATATGGCTCTACTTGTTGGGTGGACTGGTGGATATGTACTAGTTGCTTCGTTGTTAGCACCATATCTTAGAAAATTTGGATGTTATACAGTTCCAGATTTCATAGGAACTCGTTATGGTGGTAACCTAGCAAGATTTAGTGCAGTAATAGTTTTAACAGTTGCTTCATTCACTTATGTAACAGCACAAATTAATGCAACAGGTACAATCGCATCTGTAGCATTAGATATTCCATTTGGAATAGCTGTTTATGTTGGATTAGCAAGTATTTTGATGTGCTCAATGCTTGGTGGAATGAGAGCTGTAACTTGGACACAAGTGGCTCAATACATTGTATTAATTATAGCTTACTTACTTCCAGTATTTTGGATTAGCAGTAAGTTGGGAGCAGGTTTCTTCCCACACTTTATGTTAGCTGATGAAGTTGCAAGAATTGCAGAACTAGAAGGTCAATTTGGTTTTGTTAAAAACTCTGCTGCTGATTTAGCGACAGTTCCAAAAGGTTTAGCTGGAATAACTAAAGCGCACTCATCAGTTAATGCAACTCCTTGGGCGTTTATTTCATTAGCAGTTTGTATGATGGCAGGAACTGCATCATTACCTCACGTTATGATGAGATACTTTACTACTCCAAGTGTAAGAACTGCAAGAAGATCAGTAGGTTGGTCATTATTCTTTATTTTCCTACTTTATTCTTCTGCACCGATGTTAGCTACATTATCTAAGCTATCTTTAATAGACCCAACACTACCGACTGGAATTATTGGTAAAACAATTGCTGAAGTTCAAGCTATTGATTGGTATCAAAACTGGAACCAAGCAAACTTAATGTTTATCAGTGACTTTAACGGTAATGGAACTCTTGAGCTTAACGAGTTCTTTATGGGTGGTAAAGCTGTTGTATTAGCAACACCAGAGATTGCAGGATTACCTTATGTAATTTCAGGTCTTGTTGCTGCTGGAGGTATGGCAGCTGCAATGTCAACTGCAGATGGATTAGTGTTAGCAATATCAAATGCGTTATCTCATGATATTTACTACAAAATAATTAATCCAAAAGCTGAGACAGCAAAAAGACTAATTGTTGCAAGGGTATTACTTGTATTAATTGGTTTTGCAGGAGCAACAATAGCCGCATTAGAGATACAAGGTATCTTAGGTTCGGTGATTTGGGCTTTTGACTTTGCTATGTCAGGACTATTCTTCCCACTTGTACTTGGTGTATGGTGGAAGAGAGCTAATGCACCAGGAGCTGTTGCGGGAATGCTACTAGGGCTTATATCTGGAACTGCTTACCTAATATGGGTAAGAAGTGGAGGGTCTGGTTTCTTAGGCATAACTCAACTTACTTTTGGAATAGTTGGAGCTGCCGTAAGTTTAGTTTCAATGATTGTTGTCAGTTTAATAACTGCAGCACCAGACTCAGCTACTCAGAAAATGGTTGATGATGTGCGTATACCAAGTGGTAAAACGGTACTAGCACAAAAATAAACAATTCAAATTTAGGGGCGATTTAATTCGCCCCTTTTTTTTAAATTATGTCTGCAAACTTTCACCCTTTAGTCTATATAATTGATTATATTTTAGGAGTAATTATGTGGACTTTAATTGGTAGAGTTGCGATGAACATCTTTCAAAGGGAAGACTCTAGTTTCTTCTTTATGAAAGTTTTCGTTAAGCTTACTAATCCACTTATAAATATATTCAGACCAATAACTCCGAGCTTTATAATAGGTCCCTTGGTACCACTTTACGTTGCTTGGTTTTTTTATATGGCTCGTTTCTATTTAATGCCTTATTTACTTGGATATTCAGTGATGGGTATGCTTTCTTTTCCTTTAGAAAGTGAAATAGCTCAAGAATTATATAGAATATTTAGTAAAAATTAATTCAAATAAAAAAAAAAATTGATACTAATATTTTAGTATCAAATGAAAAAAATACAAATATCACCATCAATACTATCTGCAGACTTCAGTCAATTAGGTAATGAAATTAAGAAGCTGGAACAAGGTGGAGCTGACTTAATTCACGTCGATGTTATGGATGGTCACTTTGTGCCAAATCTAACGATAGGACCACCAGTAATAAAAAACTTAAGAAAATACACTAAACTTCCATTTGATGTACATTTGATGATTTCTCCAGTACATGAGTACATTGAAAATTATGCAAATGCTGGCGCTGACATAATAACTATTCATCCTGAAGCTACCGAAAAACTAAAAGAATCTATAAGTTTGATTAAAAAATTTGGCAAAAAAGTTGGCGTATCATTAAATCCAAAAACTGAAATAAAAACTTTAATTGATGAAATAGACAATATTGATTTAGTTCTTGTTATGAGCGTTAACCCTGGTTTTGGTGGGCAAAAATTTATGCCTGAAGTATTAGATAAAATAAAAGAATTGAAAAAAATAAAAGATAAAAACCAATATCACTTTGATATTGAAGTTGATGGGGGGATTAATTTTAGCAATTCAAAAATAATTTTAGAAGCTGGAGCTGATATTTTGGTATCTGGAACCACAGTTTTTAAAGAGAACGATGGGGATATTAAAACTAATATTGAAAAATTAAAATCAATGTAAAATGTTTTTAAAAAGTTCTTTTAATTATATCAATGAATTTTATTTTATTTTTAAAAACCAAATACGAAAAATTTATTTAAAATCATCTATTTATAATAGAAGAATTTCAAGAGTTGATGAGAATGTTTTAGTTTATCAACCAAGTCTTAATATACTTAGTTCATTAATAAAATACGAAAAACAAAAAAAGAAGATTGAGGATTTTAATATTCAATCTATATGGGAAAATAAAAATTTAAAATACAATGATTTTAAAAAACTTCATAGTTTTTATTGGTTGTTTTCAATAGATCTTAAATCATCTAATAAAGTTACACAGTCAATTATTGAAAATTGGATTAAAAAGAACCAAAACTATGAAACAAAAAGTTGGGAAATAGATATTCTTTCTAAAAGAGTAATTGCTTGGATATCAAATTCAAAAATAACCTATGATGAATCTGGAAATAAATATAAAAATAGTTTTAACGAAATAATTAGTAAACAAGTAAATCATTTAATGAATGAAATTGACAGATCCTTAGATTTCAACGACAAGATGATAGGGTGTACAGCGATAACTCTCTCGGGAATAGCATATAAAAACAATAGATTTTTGGAGTATGGATTAGATTTACTTAAAAAAATTATAAATACTTCGTTTGATAATAATTACTTTCCTAAATCAAGAAATATAAGACAGATGGTTTTTTATTTAAAATATTTTATTTTAATAAGAGAACTTTTAAAAGACTCTTTAAATGATGTTCCAGAATACTTAAATGAAATAATTCATTTCCTTGGTAAATCCTATGAGTTAATTTGGGGGTCGTTAAAACAGAGTTTATTATTTAATGGAAATAATAATTTAGATAATAAAGACTTTGATAAGTATCTTTCACTTTTTAGATATAAGTTTAAGAATAGTAAGTTGGAAACATCTGGCTATACAATATTAAGAAATAAAAATGTGATTCTTGCTATGGATACAGGAAGTAATCCAGTAAAAAATTATTCAGAAAATTATCAAAGTGGACCATTATCATTTGAATTTTTTTTTAAAGATAAAAAACTCATTACAAACTCTGGTTATTTTCAGGATTATAATCATCAACTGAATTCAATTTCAAAATCAACTGCAACTCACTCAACATTAATTTTGGATAGTTCTTCAACTTGTAATTTCAAAAAAAATACCGCAGGGCCTAGTGTAGTAAGCAAAGGATTCAAAACCTTTGACAATGAAGTAACTTATCAAAAAAATTATTGGAGTATCAAATGTTCGCATGATGGATATTTATCTAGATATGGAGTAATTCATCAAAGAAGTTTAGAATTTGATGTAGATAAAAATATTATTTTTGGAAAAGAAAAACTTATAAAAAAAAAAAATTTTAAAGTTACAAACTTTGAAATAAGGTTCCATCTGTTACCAAATATTAAAGTAACAAAGCTTCAAGATAATAAATCTATTTTGATTGAATTAGAGAATTCTGGTTGGAGATTTTTTTCAAATGATGGATTGATAGGAGTTGAAACTGGGCTATACTTTGGTAATAAAAATCAATATATTGAGAACCAGAATATTTTCATATCTGGTAATACTCAGACTAATGAACAATTAATTGAATGGCAGATAAGCAAAATATGAGTAATAAAATTAAAAGAGCAATTATATCTCTTTCAGATAAATCTGATTTAAAGTTAGTATTAAATACCCTTGAAAAATACAAAGTGAATATTATAAGCTCAGGGGGTACATCTAGAGAGATTAAGAAATTAGGCTTTAAATGCACAGAAGTATCAGAATATACAAATACTGATGAGATTTTAGATGGTAGGGTAAAAACACTTCATCCAAAGTTATATGCGGGTATTTTAAATAAAAGAGAAAACAAAATTCATAAAAAACAGCTCAAGAAGAATAGTTATGATGAAATAGATCTAGTTATTGTTAATTTTTACCCATTTGAAGCAAAGTTAAGAAGTACAAGAAATCATAATAAACTCATTGAAAATATAGATATTGGAGGACCAACACTTGTTAGAGCAGCGGCTAAAAACTATAAATATACGACCGTTCTAACCTCTCCACATCAGTACAAAGAATTTGTTTTGAATTTAAAAAAAAATAAAGGTTCCACAAGTTTGGAATTTAGAAAAAAATTATCTCAAGAAGCTTTTAATTTTACAGCATACTATGACTCTGTCATTTCAGAATATTTGAATAATGAAAATAAAGACTACTTTCCTCAGAAAAAAACTATTCATGGTAATTTAGTTGAAGTTTTACGATACGGTGAAAACCCTCATCAATATTCTGCAATTTATTCTAAAAGTAATAATTTAAATATATCCAAATTGAATGGGAAAAAACTCAGTTATAACAATTATAATGATATTTATGCAGCTCTTAATATTTCAAGAACACTTCCAAAAAATACTGGAACTGTAATTGTAAAACACGCGAATCCATGTGGTGTATCGATTAATAATAATAAAATTGAAAGTTATAAAGAAGCTTTGGCTTGTGATCCTATAAGTGCATTTGGAGGAATTGTTTCATGTAATTTTAAAGTAAATAAAAAAATAGCCTTAGAATTGAATAAAATTTTTTTAGAAGTAATCATTGGAATTGGTTTTGATAAAGATTCACTTAAAATTCTAAGGAAAAAGAAAAATTTAAGATTAATTGATGCGTCAAAATTAGGTAAACAAAACTTAAACAATATCACTAGCCACTTCGATTCTTTATTACTTCAAAGTGCAGATAACAAAATTTTTACTAGACATAATTTTAAAGTTGTATCTAAAGTTAAACCAACAAAGAAAATTTTGGATGACTTAATATTTGCTTTCAATATATGTAGAAGCGTAAAGTCTAATGCAATCGTTCTAACAAAAGACAGCTCAACTATTGGGATTGGATCGGGTCAATCAAGTAGGTTAGATAGTTGTAAAATAGCGATAAATAAAATGAAAAAATTCCAAAAAATTCGTGAAAATGACATAATCATAGGAGCCTCAGATGCATTTTTTCCATTCGTAGATGGAATTGAAACTTTAGTTCAAAATGGAGTAAGCGCAATAATTCAACCTTCTGGATCCATTCGTGATAAAGAAATTATTAAGTTTGCAGACAAATTAGGTGTTATATTAGTATTTTCAAAAACCAGACACTTTAAGCATTAAAAATTTTTATATTTTATCTATTTTTGCGGCAAGAACAAAATCGCTTTCATGCAATCCATTTATTGCATGGGTTTGTATTTTAATCTTTGCGTATCCCCATCCAAACCATATATCAGGATGATGACCTTCATTTTCAGCTACTTCTCCGACTTTATTCACAAAAGTCTGACTCTCTAAGAAATTATTAAATTTGAAGTTTTTAATAATATAATAGTTCTTATTTTCGATTGACTCTACATCCCAGCCATCAACCTTCTTGAGATACTTGTGTATTTCTTCTAAGTTAAAACTTGGTATACCACCCTCACACGGAATACATTTTTTGTCTGCTAGATCATTCATGAATAATATAATTTAAGTCATTTAATTCATTTTGCAAAGCATTATTTAATTTATTTAAAATATTTTTTGGCAAGATTTTTTGCCATCTATTATTAAAACCTAAATTGAAAAAAGGTTTTTTTTCTCCCAATCTTGAATATATACTTTCTTCGAAACCCTCCCTTTCCTCTTTATTTTTTAAATTAGAAAAATTTGTAGAGTTAATAGAATTAATAAGTTTTTTTTCATTAATTGACGATTTATTTTTTTTTAAAGTATTTATAAAATTGACTATTTTTTTAAAAGTCTCATATTTATTATTTTCTAAATCCTCATACTTTATAAACAAAATTTTAAATTCATTTGTATTTTTCCAAGACTTGTAATGACTAGACCATGATCCCAAAAACGTAAAATTACTATAATCACCATCCATAGGTTTTTCTAAAAGAGTTTGATTTTCATTAATTAGCTTTGAATATGCTTGATCATAATCTAATGAATAATGATGAGTCATTGAAGTTATTAAATTTCTTGGATCTCTGACTATATAAATTCCACCAAGCGTTAAATTTTTGGTAGTAAAATTATTTCCTTTGTATTCATTTAAATTGCTATGTGTCTTTATAAAATGTATGTTTCCATCTGAGAAAAACTGTTGCTGATTAAAAATCCAACTTTGACTTGCTTCTAATTCAGAATAAATTTTTTTTTTTGCAAATTTAACCGATGGAAATTGGAGAATATTTAAAAGTAAATCAAAATCAAATTTCCCTTTTTTTGAAAAAAAATATGAAGAAATGAAAGATCTTAGATATGTATTTCCACTTTTGGGATAGGAGGCGATCCAAATAATCATAATTTTGGAGCGGGCAATGGGACTCGAACCCACGACCTTCTCGTTGGCAACGAGACGCTCTACCACTGAGCTATGCCCGCTTGTTAAAAAATCATTATAGATAGCGGTTTTTAGAAATGCAAGTATTAGTTAAATTAGTAAAATTTATCACCAACTGTGTCGTGAGTGTGTCGAGATTTTTTTAAAACTTTACATGAAAGTTTATGTTGGGGGCTAACGCCCCCACAGGCTTAATTTAGTTATTAATCTAAGCTATAAATTGTAACTGATTTTTCTTTGTCAACTTCATTAGCACTTATAAATAAGTTCCGTTGTGGAATAGCAACCAAACCTTCTGGTCCAATACCTGTTGGTAATATAGTAACTAATTCTGGGTTTGTTAAATCATTTGCTTTATAAACACCGATAGCATTTGCTCTTTCAGCACCAACAAAGATATAACGTGTATCACCATACATTGCTACTTCAACTGACTCTGGTTCTACACCTTTTTTCTCTGCACGTTTTTCTGGCCAGTAACCTGCTGAAGCGAGTGCTCTTTCATATGACGAACCTGACTCGTATACCACCGAACCATTTTTATTAAAGATTGTCCATCCACGACTACCACCACGTTTTGCTTGACCCGGTGCTTCATGTTTATAGTCACCTTCATTTGCAGTTGCAAAATGATCATTGTCAATCCACTTAACTGCGTCTGGTTCTCTACGAACATTCTCAATGGTATCAACCATCTTTAGTTCACCGTCTTTTTTATTGTCAACACCTTCTAATGTTACTAGTCCTGCATCAAACTCTGAAATTACTTTTCCACTTCGATCAATAACCGCCATCCAGTTATTCTCTTGCATAGTAACAACTATTTCACCTAAATTATTGATATCAACAAACTCAGGCTCTGGATCGTTAGGAGCAATAGTTGAAAAACCAACTAAGTCCGCTTTAGTAACACTGTTATCTGCTAAATTAATAATTGCCACAAAACCCCCTGGAAGTTGTGGAATTTTTTCATCGTTGATATCTTCGTTACGTTCATTTTCAATAGCTATTGCCACAAAAGTTCCATCTGGACTAACTGCAACCGAGTCTGGCTGTCCACCTAGTTCTACTTTTGTAACTTCTTTTCCTGAGGCAAGATCAACAACTAATAAGTGACCACTTGGCTCTACATAGTTTGGAGAAGTATTAATACCTACAAATGCTTGTCCATTTTTGATTGCAACACTAGTTGGTTCACCACCTAAATTCATGTGGCCTAATGGTTTCGGATTTGCTGGATCAGTAATATCAATCATGCCTAATGCGTTTGCAGGGCTATCGCTATATACCAGTTTCATGCCATCTGCTGTTGCTGCAATTATTTCTGCTGAAGTTTCTTCTGCACTAGGGTTATTTGCTGGTGTTCCAAATTTCCCAATTTCTTTAAAGTCTGCATTTACTGTGCTAACAAATGCAGTTGAGGACAGAAGGCCTGCTAAGATTAATTTTATCATTATATATTCCTATTTGATTTTCTGAAAAGTTATCAAAACAAGATGAAAAATTTGTAACAGTTTAATTACAATTATATTTTATTCCACTCACCATAATTTTTCTTTTCTGTGTCAAAGTGTGTCGTGAGTGTGTCAAGATTAACTAGACGTTGAGAAAGACTAAGATTAGCAAGGATAAAAAACCAAGGACTACCTCGTTGGCAACGAGACGCTCTACCACTGAGCTATGCCCGCTTGTTCTATAATGGTTGAAAGTAGTAGTTTTTTTGAAATTAAGCAATAGTCAAATATTAATCTTGAACATTTAATATTCTATTTTAGCTGCATCTAGAGTTTCCTGCATTACTTTTAAATGATGTCTATATTTTTTCCAATCTTCAGAGGTATTTTTTTTAATTGTTCCCCTCACCTGCAAGAGAGATGCGGTTTGTACTGGTCTAGCATTTTTCCTATAATTTTTAAGATTTTCTTCCCATTTAATTTCAAGTTTCTCAACTAAACTGTGTGTTTGATTTACAAAATTATTTACAAAATTTTCATAGTTTATGTTTATTATTTTTTTTTTTAGTCTTTCTGACCAAAATTTCATGAGGTCATCATACAATATATAATATTTTGCAGTGTCCTTTTGACTTAGAGAATAATCCATACCTGGATCAGGAAAATTAATTTTGTAATTTGACCAACAAATAGCCATTGGATTTCTTTGCACGTGAATTATTTTAGCTTCAGGAAAGGCTTTGACTATGAAGCCTATCCATCTAAAATTCATTGGTAATTTATCAATAATAAATTTTTTGTTACTTAATTGCATAATTTTTTTATAATATTCAGATCTTATATTTTTAATAAAGCTATCAAAGTTTTTAATCTTATCTAACCCAACATCATCTATAATTTTAGGCAAGTAATTAAGTTCACCAGCACCATGTATATTTGAGTGAGATGAAAGAACTTGTTCTAATAGAGTTGTTCCAGATCTTGGCATACCAAGAATAAAAATTGGTATGAAATCAAGCTTATTTGTATGCTTATTTGGTCTATCTTCATTTTGTTTAAAAATATTTTTTATTTTATCAAAGAGTTTTTTTTCTGTTTCAAAACTAAAGTTTGACTTTAGTTTTTTTATTTTATGTGACTCTGCGAGATACTTAAGAGCTAAATCAGAATTATCTAAATCAAAGTTACATTTACTAAGACTAGTGTATGCAAATATTTTATCCTCATTATTTACATTTGATAAGTCAATTTTTTCTAGTTTTTTTAAAAATTCGTTATCTTTTTCTACTTTTGTAATTAAAAAATAATTTTTAAAGGCTCTTATGTGTTTGTTGTCAATTTCAATTACTTTTTTAAATAATCTTCTTCCTTCATCTATATTTCCAAGAATTAAATTTAGGTATCCTAAGTCATTCAAGGCTGTGGTATTTTTTTCATCTAATTTCAATACTTCTTGAAGTATTTTTTTTAGGTCTTCAAAATTTTTTTCTTCACTGAAGACGTGTGCTAAATTAAAATAAGCCTGAATATTTTTTTTACTAAATTTTATTGCATTTTTGTAATTTTTGATTGCTTCTTCAGTTAACCCTAATTTAAATTTAGTATTTCCTAAATTATTATAAGCTTCTGAATAGTCATGCTTTAGACTAATGGCTTTTAAAAAATATTCTGAGGCTTTATTATAATTTTTCAATTGCTTATGAATATTCCCATATATGTAATAATTTTCTGCATCAGGCTTCAATAAAACAATATTACTAAAATATTTTTCAGCTTCTAAATAATTCTTTAAGGTTAAATAAGTTAATCCTAATACATATAATATTTGAAAATCTTTTTTTAATTTTAGCAATTTCTTTCCAAGTTTAACAACTTTTTCAAATTTGCCTTTGTTAAAATTATCTAAAATAATCTTTTTGTTATATAAGAAGTTTTTAGAGCTCATTTAAATAAATGAAATAAAGATTTTGAGTGTTTATTTTAAGATGCAAAATCAAACCAACCTGTAATTATATACTTCGTTCCACTTTTTAATACAGACCCTGTATGCGCGTGTGTCCATTCAGCTGGCCAAATTAATGTTTTATTATTTTCAGGCTTAATTTTTAATCCATAGTGATCGAAGTTAGTGGTTCCTCCATCATTAACGTCGTTTAAGTATGTCATAAAAGCAAAGATTCTATGCAGCGTTGACAAATTTGTTCTTTCAGAATGTAGAGCTGCAAAATGATCTCCCGGAAAGTATTTTTGGACATTAAAAGGTCCAACGTTAACTTTTGTTAAAAACTCTTTCACAAACGGCCACTGTTCTCTATAGTCCAAAAAACATTTTTGAAGTTCAGAAAAATAATCTTGAAAAACTTTATATTTAGGATCTGATAATTTATTTGGGCTTATTGTTATATCTGTTGATCTTTTTCTATTTTCTTCAACTCCTTTTGCTGTAGTTCCTTTTTTTTGGAAAGATTGGTTTGACTCAAAAAAATTAATTATACCTTTGCTAATATTTTCATTATTAAGGTACCAGCATCCAATAAAATTTGGTGATTTTTCAGTACTTATATTTATTCTTTTCATTTTAATAAGTTAACTCCATTTTTATCAAGTTGTAAAAAACCTGCTCCCTTCCTTATGTAAGATAAACCTTCTTTATGGTAATTTAAAGATAACAATGATTGTCCCAATAAATTATTTAAAACTCTGTTATTTGGATATTTTGAGATAATATTTAAAACAAAATCTTTTACCTCATTTTTCTTACCTGTTTTAGATAAGCATATTGTATATTTTTCACAACTTTCTTCATTTCTTGTCTCTAAATTAATTATACTTTTATAATAATCTATTGCTTCAATATAGTTTTCTAAAAAAAAAAATAAGTTTGCAAGATTATAGTTTGCCTCAAAATTACTTTTGTTTATTTTAATTGATTTCTTGTAACTAAGTATTGCCTCTTCATATTTATTTAAAGACTTTAATGTGCTACCTAAATTGTTATATGCTTCAGAAAAATGAGGTTTTAATTTTATAGCCTCTTCAAATGAAACAAGAGCTTGATTAAATTTTTTTAACCTTTTTTGAATATTTCCTAATGTATATAAATTTTCTGCATTTTTTTTTAGTAAAATTAATTTTTCAAAATAAATTTCTGCATTAATAAAATTATGAATATTTATAGATGCTAATCCTAATAAAAATATTAATTGTGTATCATTTTGTCTCTCTTTTAGTAATTTTTCACCTGTACGTATTACCTCTTGAAAATTTTTCTTTTCAAAAGCAATTAAAACTTTTTTTTTTTCTAAATAATTTGAATTCATTGATTAGATGTTATAATTTAAATTATATGAAAAAAGAAGATCTTCCAAAAATTTTACCAGTTTTTCCATTATCAAATTTTATAATTTTTCCTCGGACAACGGTGCCATTAAATATTTTTGAACCCCGATACATTCAAATGATAGATAAAAGTATGAAAAGTGACCGTATGATAGGCATGATACAACCAAAAAAAACTGGTGAATTAAAGAAGCCTGATTTACACGATGTAGGTTGTGCTGGGAAAATAACAAGTTTTAATGAAACAGATGACGGTAGATACTTGATAGTTTTGAATGGTGTATGTAGATTTAAGATCACGGAAGAAGTAAATAACGATAACTTATTTAGAGAATGTGAGGTCAAATATGAAGACTTTTCAAGTGATTTAATTGAAAAATCAGATGAAATAAAATTTTCAGACTTAAAATTAATATTTCAAAATCTTAAAGGGTTATTTAAGAGACAAGGATATGAAATTAATTGGAAAGAAATCGAAAAGCAAAGTTTAGACCAAACCATAAATACTCTTTCAATGGCATCCCCATTCTCATTAGAGGAAAAACAAGTTTTATTAGAAAGTAAAGATTTAAATATAAGAAAGGAAAAGTTAGAAGAAATTCTAAATACTTATATTGTAGATAATTTTAACAACAAAACTTTACAATAAAAATATAAACTAATTTGACAAAAATGTTGCATACTTATTCAATATTTTATTTCCTTTTAGGACTTTAAAAATTGGTTCTGATAAATTATTTTCTAGCTTATTATCAAGTTTAAAAAAAGAATTTATAGCATCTATTCCTAATCCATAAACAAAATTTAAATGTTTATTATTTTTTTGAAACTTTTGAGCAATTATTTTTCCATCATCAATGCCTAATCTAATATTTTCATCTAATAAATTAGATAGAGATTTAATGTCTCTGATGGTCATATTAAAACCCTGTCCGGCCAGTGGATGGACTTTATGTATCAAATCTCCAAATGATAAAACATTTTTAAAAATGTAGTCTCTAAGAACTAAAAACTTGATACCTACAGACTCAACTTCACTGCTTTTATATATCTCATATTGGTAATTATATTTATTAATTATTTTCATAAGACTAGATTTATCAATTAAGTTTGTTGAATTATTGGAAAATACAATTGAGGTTTGATTATTTGATAAAGGGAGAAATGCTAAAGGACCATTTTTAGTAAAAATTTGAGTAGCAATTTTATTCTCGATTTTTTTGTGATCGATTATTAAAGTATGAGCTAAAGATTTATAATTTTTTTCTATTTTTTTTTGAAAGTATTTTTTTGTAATTGGATTATTTTGCTCTGAATTGATAATTAAATTATAATTTCGTTTTTCAATCATATCTAAATTATAATTTTTAAATTTTTTAAATTTTAAATATTTATTTTTTTTCATTAAATTATATAAAGAACTATATTTGAATAAATAAAAATTATTCTGATTTTTATTTTTGAACTCAAACAACTCTGGTGATTTATTTTTATCTGAATAAATTTTGATTTTTTCTGTCGGCCATCCTAATTTAGAAATTTCTTTTATATTTTCTCTCAAAAATTTGTAATTTTCATTTGAAATAGCAATTGTTCTAATAGTATTTATTAATGGGGGTAATTTATCTTGAAAGATAATGTCAACGTTGATCTTTTTCTTAAGTAATATGTTTGCCAAAACTAGATTTGTTAAATTATTTCCTAAAAGACAAATATTCATAATATTATTTAATTTTATCAGCAAAAATTAAATGATACAAAGTGACAAATCATTAATGATAAAATGAAAATTAAAAATTTAGTAGATAATACAACAAGTTTTCTCCTTAAAAGGTTGTCTGAGTTAGTTGGTTTAGCCTTACTTTGTTTGTCTATTTTACTCCTGGTATCATTAATTAGCTATTCACCTGAGGATCCTAACTTTATTTTTCCTGAAAATATAGAAATTAAGAATTTATTAGGCTCAAAAGGTAGCTATGCCTCTGATATTTTATTTCAATCAATTGGTTTAATCTCATTGTTAGTACCGATCTCTTTTTTGCTTATATCTATATCAGTAATAATTGATAAAAAAATTTTACATATTATTGAATGTTTATTTTTTACAATTCTATATTCAATAATAGGAACATTATTCTTTACAGTCTTCCATACTGAAACTTACTGGCTTACAATTAACGGAAATAACGGATTTTTAGGTAATTTATTTGAAGAAACTTTCATTATTAATTTAATAAACATAAATAATCAGATTAGTTATGTAATTTTAATTATTTTAATATCAACGTTTTTTTTTCTAAGTATTAATTTAAAATTAAGACATTTAAAATTCGTGTTTTCAATTTTCTCAAGATCTAAAAAAGTGCCGTCAGAAAGTCTTGTTGAAAATTATAATGAAAATTTATTAAATGAAGTGGAAAATCTTAATAATGAAACTAGGGTCCAAGAAAATTTTTCATTTGATAAAAACACTATACACTCAGATAAAAAGGTTATTAAATATAAATTACCCTCATTAGACTTTTTAAAAAATCCTTCAAAAAAAGATAAAAATTTATCAGAAAATAAAATCGATGAAAAAACGCTAGAAAAAATTTT
Organism: uncultured Pelagibacteraceae bacterium; assembly: GCA_902566315.1. Taxonomy (GTDB): domain Bacteria; phylum Pseudomonadota; class Alphaproteobacteria; order Pelagibacterales; family Pelagibacteraceae; genus Pelagibacter. The sequence goes on along the minus strand of CACFIL010000003.1, from coordinate 34,706 downwards.
ATTAGATTTTGGAGTAGAAGGAGAAGTTAAGAAGGTTAGTCAAGGTCCTGTTGTTACATTATATGAGTTTGAACCTGCCCCAGGTGTTAAAGTATCAAAAATAATTAATCTTTCTGAGGATATTGCAAGAAATACTAGTTCAGAATCTGCTAGAATTGCAACAATTCCAGGAAGTAATACTATAGGAATTGAATTACCTAAACCTCAAAGGGAAAATGTTTTCCTGAGTGAAATAATTTCTGACTCTAGGTATAAAAAAAAAGACATAAAGCTCCCAATTGCTCTTGGAAAAAGTATTTCTGGGTTACCAATAACTAGTGATTTAACCAGTATGCCTCATTTGCTCATAGCTGGTACAACTGGTTCAGGTAAATCAGTTTGTATTAATACAATTATTTTATCCCTTTTATACAAGCACTCTCCAGAAAAATGCAAATTTATATTGATCGATCCTAAAATGTTAGAATTATCAACATACGAAGGAATTCCCCATTTGCTGTGTCCAGTAATTACAGAAGCAAAAAGAGCTGCTTCAGTTCTTGGATGGGTCGTTAAAGAAATGGAAAGTAGATACAAATTAATGACCAAAGTTGGAGTGAGAAATATTGACGGATATAACGAAAAACACAAGCTTTCTATGCCTTATATCGTTGTAATTGTTGATGAAATGTCAGATTTGATGCTGGTCGCTGGGAAGGATATAGAGAATTATATTCAAAAACTTTCACAAATGGCGAGAGCCGCTGGAATACATATTATAATGGCTACTCAAAGACCAAGCGTTGACGTAATCACAGGAACGATAAAAGCTAATTTTCCAACTAGAATATCATTTCAAGTTACATCTAAAATAGATAGTAGAACAATTCTGGGAGAACAAGGAGCTGAGCAATTGTTGGGGAAAGGAGATATGCTTTATATGACCTCAGCTAACAGGATTACAAGAGTCCACGCTCCATTTGTATCGGAAGAAGAAATTGAGAAAATAAATAACTTCTTAAGAAATCAGGCTGAGCCAGATTATGTGGATGAAATTCTAAATTTTGCAGACGAAAAAGAAGTTAATAATAATTCAAAAGATAATGAAAACTTAGATGAATTGTACAATACAGCCCTTGAAATAGTTAAATCTGAGAGAAAAGCATCGACATCTTTTCTACAAAGAAAATTACAAATTGGTTACAATAGAGCAGCTAGAATAGTTGATCAAATGGAGGCAAACGGAGAAGTAAGTCAAGCGAATCACGTTGGTAAAAGAGAAGTGCTTAAATGAGAAAATATTTAATTTATTTTTTCATTTTATTTTTTAATTTAAATGCACATAGTTCAAATCAAGAAATTATAAGTCATTTAGAAAAAATAAATTCTTTGGAATTTAAATTTATACAGAAGATAGACAATAATAATATTGAAAAAGGTGAGTGTATTATTTTATATCCGAAAAAAATTCTTTGTAAGTATTATGATATTTACAATAAAATCCTAGTTTCGAACGGTAAATCTTTAGTTATTAATTCAGATAAAATCAAAAATTATTATAGATATCCTTTAGATGAAACACCTTTAAATTTTATTTTAGATAAAAAATTTTTAATTTCAAAAATGAAAGAAGTAGAAAATGACAAAAATTATCCTTTTTATTATGTATTTAATTTTGAATACGAAAATAATCGAATTAAGGTTTTTTTTGATAAAGAAAGTTTAGATTTAATAGGTTGGGAGACAAAAGACATATACCAAAATCTAATACAAACTTTTTTAAGTGATATTAATACAAATGTTAATATTGAAGAAAATATATTTTCTTTACAAAAGTATATTAATTAACCTCAACATTTATTTTTTCAGATTTAAATACCTGCATTCCTCTGGCTAAATAATTTTTAATTGCATTTTCATGATCTAGTGAACAAGTGTGGAGCCAAACTCTTGTCATACCTTCCTCAAATAATTTCTTAATTGCCTCAGAAAGAAGATAGCCGCCACATTTCTTTCCAAAATATTCCTCCAAAATACCAAAATATGCGATTTCAGAATGATTATGGTCCAGATCACGAATAGTTTCATAATATCCAGCTAGGTTGTTATTATCCTTTAAAATAAAGGTTTTTATTCTAGGATTTTCAACATACTCAATCCATTTTTTATCTCCCCAGGTTAATCTATCTATCCATCTATGCTTTTTTCCAATTTGCTTATAGAAAAATTTGTTTAGATGGAAATCTGGTGGGTCTACTTCACTAATTTTAAAATTTGAACCTGGATTTTTTGAATGGTTTAGATCACTTATTGAATTTATCTCTAAAAAAATTCTATCTACATTAATTTTCACGAGACCATTTTACCGATTTTCTCCCCGCCAAACAAATGAAAATGCAAATGTGGAACTTCTTGTCCTCCATTTTCGCTTATATTTGCTAGCGCTCTATATCCTTTGCCGGTATCAACAGATATATTTAATTTCTTTGCTACAGTATTTATGCCTTTTAATAATCCAACCATTTCTTCAGATGATGCGTTTTGACTAAAGTCATCTAAGTCAACATATTTTCCTTTTGGAATTACTAAAGCATGAATTTTTTTTTGAGGATTTATATCATGAAAAGATAAAACAAATTCATCCTCATAAATTTTATTACAAGGTATCTCATTTCTCAATATTTTTGCAAATATATTATTATCATCGTAACTCATAGTTACATTTTTTCTAAAACTGATTTTACCGTATCACCCATAACAGATGGATTTTTAGAAATTGTTATTCCACACTCTTTTAAAATTTCAACTTTTTCAATTGCGCTTTCTCCGTAAGCTGAAACTATTGCACCTGCATGACCCATCACTCTTCCTTTTGGCGCAGTTAGTCCAGCTATATAAGCAATAACTGGTTTCTTCATATTTTCCTTTGCAAATTCTCCTGCAGCTACTTCTTGTGGACCACCAATTTCACCAATCATCAATATTGCATCCGTCTCGTCATCTGTTTCAAACTTTTCTATTATATCTCTAAACGAGCTACCATTAATTGGGTCCCCTCCAATTCCTACACTTGTTGAAACACCAATATTCAAGTTTTTTAGTTGTTGGGCAGCCTCATAGCCTAATGTTCCTGATCTACTAATAATTCCAATTCTACCTTCTTTATAAATATGTCCAGGCATTATTCCTAACATTGATTTTCCAGGACTAATAATTCCAGCACAGTTTGGTCCAACTAATGTCATTTTAGAACTTTTAGTGTATCTTCTCATATACCTTTTTATTCTGATCATATCGTGAGAAGGTATTCCATCAACTATTGCTACACATATTTTTATTCCAGCATCTGCTGCTTCCATCGCAGAGTCGGCTGCAAAAGCTGGGGGAACAAATAAAATAGATGCATCAGCTCCTGTTTCATTAACAGCATCTTTAACTGTATTAAAAACCGGTAAATCTAAATGCTTTGAGCCTCCTTTTCCTGGAGTTACTCCACCGACTACATTTGAGCCATATTTTATCATCTCATCCGCATGAAAAGATCCCATTTTACCTGTAAAACCCTGGATAATTATCTTACTATTTTTATCTACTAGTACAGTCATGATTTATTTATTTAGTGCTGCAACTGCTTTATTAGCTGCATCTTCTAAAGTATTTGCCTCTATATAATTTATTTTACTCTCTTTTAAGATTTTATTCCCTTTTTCGACATTAGTACCTGCTAAACGGATAACTAATGGAACTTTAATTTCAATTTTTTTTAATGCATCTACAATTCCCTCTGCAACCCAATCGCACCTGTTGATACCAGCAAAAATATTTACAAGAATTACTTTAACTTTTTCATCCATTGTAACTAATTTAAAGGCTTTAACTATTTTTTCTGGCGTTGCTCCACCTCCTACATCTAAAAAATTTGCAGGAGCTCCTCCAGCTAACTTAATCATATCCATAGATGCCATTGCAAGTCCTGCACCATTAATTATATTACCTATATTTCCATCTAAACTGACATAATTTAAACCTCTGTCTGATGCAAAAATTTCTTTTGAATCTTCTTGAGTTTTATCTCTTAGCTCTGAAACTTGGCTTCTTCTAAACATTGCATTGTTATCAAAACTCATTTTACAATCTAAAGCTAAAATTTGTTTTTGTTTTGAAATTACCAATGGATTAACCTCAACCATTGTTGCATCTAATTCACTAAAAGCTTTATAACATCCAATAATAGTATCAGAAGCTCTTCTAATTAAATCTGGCTCTATACCAAGACCAAATGCTAATTCTCTAGCTTGAAAATTTTGCATACCAACTGCAACTTCAATTTTAGATCTAATAATTGTTTCTGGTTTTTCCTTTGAAATTTCTTCAACACTCATTCCACCTTCTGTTGATGCGACTACCATAATACTTTCTGAGCTTCTATCAAAAACCAATCCTAAATATAATTCCTTTTCAATATCTGTAGCTTCTTCAATATAAATTCTATTTACAATTTTACCTTCAGGTCCTGTTTGGTTTGTTACTAATTTTTTTCCTAATAGTTTATCTGTAGCTTGAGCAACTTCTAATGGAGTATTACAAACAATTATTCCTCCGGCTTTTCCTCTAGCACCAGAATGGATTTGTGCTTTTACTACCCATCTTGATCCACCAATTTCTCTAGCTTTATTCTCAGCATTCTCTGGACTATAAACAATTCCACCTCTAGGAATTGTTACTCCAAAGTTTGAAAGTATTTTCTTTGCTTGGTATTCGTGAATATCCATAATTTTATTTATTTATTATGGATTAAGTTATCTATATTTACAATGTTTTCAGCCATTCTAGCTGATGCAGCATCTATCATCCTACCATCAAGCTGTGCAGCTCCTTTACCTTCTTTGGCGGCCTTTTCTAATTCTTCTAGGATCCTTTTAGCCTTAATAACCTCTGCCTCTGGTGGAGAAAATACATTATTTGCTAGTTCAATTTGTGAAGGATGTATTGCCCATTTGCCCTCAATACCAATTGCAGCACCTCTTTTAGCGGCATCTGTATATGAAGCAGGATCGTTAAAATCTCCAAATGGTCCATCAACTGGTCTTAGTCCATATGCTCTACAAGTCATGACCAATTCTGATAAACCATGATGCCACTGGTCACCTGGATAATTAGGATTTAATCCACCTATAACTGTAGTTCGCGCTCGTAAGCTTGCTGCATAATCTGCAACGCCAAAATGTAATGCCTCTAATCTTTCACTTGAGGTTGCAATTTCTTTTATATTCGACATTCCCAAAGCAGTTTCGATTAAACACTCAATACCAATTTTATTTTTTAATTTTTTATTTGTCTCAATTTGAGTTAACAAACAATCAACCATATAAACGTCACTTGCGGTTCCTGCTTTTGGAATTAAAATTGTATCTACATTTTTTCCAGCTTGTTCAACAATCTCAATTAAATCAGAATACATGTAATGAGTATCTAAACTATTTATTCTTACAGAAATAGTTTTACCACTACCTCTCCAATCCATTTCATTTAAAGACTTAATAACATTTGCTCTAGCGGTAATTTTATCATTAGGAGAAACTGCATCTTCCAAATCTAAAAAAACATAATCTGCTGCTGAAATAAGAGCTTTCTCAAACATTTTAGGAGATGATCCTGGAACTGCTAATTCACTTCTTTGTAATCTTGATCTTGCAGGTTTATAAAATTTATGGCTCATTTTTTTCTTTTATCTAATTCGCTCATTACATCTTCAATTTTAATATTGTTTGCTTCAAGGTACATGGCTAGATGATAAAACACATCTGCAGCCTCATGAATTTTATTTGTATCTTCTTCTACTGCCTCTATCAATTCATTTATTTCTTCTAAAACTTTTGCTTTACTCAAAGATTTATCACTCAAAAGTTTATTGGTATACGATCCATCAACTGGTGAAGATTTTCTTTCTCTTGCAAGTTTAAATAGGCTCTCAAGGGTATTAAGCATCTCAAATCCTAACAGGTATTCCTTTTGAGTCCAAATATTCTTTGGCTTCTTTGACAGAATATTTACCGTAGTGAAATATAGAAGCTGCTAAAACCGCACTAGCATTGCCTAATTTGATACCATCGACTAAGTGGTCAAGATCTCCAACTCCTCCTGATGCTATTGTGGGTATGTTTACCATAGATGAAATTTTAGACATCAAATCTATGTCATAGCCTACCTGAGTACCATCTCTATCCATTGAGGTGACTAGCAACTCGCCTGCTCCACTCCCTTCCATCTTTTTTGCAAATTCTAAAGCATCAATTCCAGTGTTATTTCTACCTCCGTGGGTAAAAACTTCCCATTTATCTCCATTTTTTTTAGCATCAATTGCAACGACTATACATTGAGATCCAAATTTTTTTGAACTTTGAACTACAACATCAGCATTTTGTACTGCGGCTGTATTAATTGAAACTTTATCAGCCCCGCAGTTTAAAAGTTTACTAATATCTTCTACACTTCTAACACCACCACCAACAGTTAAAGGTACAAAACATTTTTTAGAAGTATCTTTAACTACTTCATAAATGGTATCCCTCTTTTCATTTGAAGCAGTGATATCTAAGAAACAAATTTCATCTGCACCACCATCGCTATAAATTTTAGCTTGCTCTACTGGGTCTCCTGCATCTTGTAAATCAACAAAGTTTATACCTTTTACAACTCTTCCATTTTTAACATCTAAACAGGGTATAATTCTATTTTTAAGCATCTATTTCTTTTGAAAGTTCATCTAATTTAATATCACCATCGTATATAGCTTTACCAACAATAATTCCTTCAATATTTTTATTTCCTAATTCTTTAGCCTTTTTAATATCATCTATTGATGAAACACCTCCAGATATAATTACTGGACAGTTTGAAATATTAGCCACATTCTCTGTTTCTTGAAAGTTTGGGCTTAACTTCATTCCATCTCTATTTATATCTGTATAAATCAATCTCGTAGCTCCATAATCATTTGCTTCTTTTAAAAAATCCAAAGTCTTTAAATTAGAATTTTCTTTCCATCCAGATACAGATAAATAACCATTTTTAGCATCTAGACCTAAAGCAATTTTACCTGGAAATTTTTCACATGCTTCTTTTAAAAAATTTTTATCTTTGATTGCAGCGCTTCCTAAAATTACTTTCTCAACTCCTGCATCAACATACTTTTGAATACTTTCAAAATTTCTTACGCCTCCACCTATTTCAATTTTAAGATCGAATTTACCTACAATTTCCTCAATAATTTCAATGTTTACAGTCTTTCCGGTTAAAGCTCCATCCAAATCAACTATGTGTAAATTTTTAAATCCATGGTCTTTATATCTTCCAGCTTGTTCAACTGGCGACATTTCATATTCAGTTTTATTATCAAAGTCTCCTTTAACTAACCTCACGCACTTCTTGTCTTTAATGTCTATTGCTGGAAATATTTTCACTTTAATTTAACTTGTAAGAAGATCCGATTGTACAATCATCATATTTTTCAAAACATTTTTTCATTGCTTTAATATTTGCTTTACTTTTATTTATATCATAAGCAATAAATTCTACTGATGGATCTGATTTTGAAAATACAATAGCAAAATATTTTCCTGAATTTTCATTTAGTACTTTGTGTTCTAAATTGTCTAGATCAAAACCTTTGGGTATCTCTAAATCTTTATAAACCTTTGCTATATTTTTTTTTAATTTTTCTTTAGATCTAGATTTGAAAATATTATCCATATAAATAATTTGAGTTGGAAAATCTCCAGCTGCTTGACCTTTTTTCCATTTAGGATTCATACCAATCTTTTTTAGATATCTACTTAAATAAGTTTGATAAATCCCAGCCTTAACATATAATCCTTTAGTTGTTGAACTGCCATATGTTTGTCCATTGAATGAGGCTTTATATTTTGAATTAACCCAAATGTTATAGAATCCTTTATCCTTTTTTTTTGAATAATTATTGTGCATAACTATGTGTGTCCATTTACCTTTCATATTATCAATCTCTAATAATTTAGTTTTAGCAATTAATTTACCTGAATGCATTATGCTACCTACCATTATTCCATAAAAATCCTCGATTTTGAAAGCAGGACCACCATGTTTTTCGTAAATTTGATAAAATGAAGTAACAGTAGGAGATATGGTTTTATAATCTTCTGGCAAGTAAATACTTAATGTTAACCATCGTTCACCTTTGAAAGTGTTGTCATGAGAACTTAGCTCACTTCGAACTCTATCGCCTTTGGATCGATATCTATTTTCCTTATACAAAACAATTTCTCCACAATCGGTATGCTTATCATCTCTTCCGCAGTCGAATGGAATTGCAACAAATTTATAAGCGCTTTTACCTATAACAGGTTCTCCAGAACCAACTTTTACTATTTCATATGATTTTCCTATTTTGCCTTTAGCAACTGATGACTTAAAATTTATGTTTGTTATATCTTTTTTATTAGCATTAGCAGCTTGAGAAAATAGCATAATAAAAAATATCAAATAAAAAATTTTCATTCTTATAAATTTATAAAATTATCGATTATTTTTAACCCCATTTTATCACTTTTTTCAGGGTGAAATTGAGTGCCAAATATGTTTTCTTTTTCAGCAGCACAAACAACGTTAGATGAGTAATCAGTTGTTGCTAAAATTACAGATTTATCCTCAGGTACAAATTCATAACTGTGAACGAAGTACATGTGAGAATTATTTTCTATGCCTTTAAAAATCTTACTTTCTCTCTTAATATTAATTTCATTCCAACCAATGTGTGGAAGCTTAAATTTACCGCCTTGATTATCAATTTTCGACACTTTTCCTGAAATCCAACCTAAACCTTTAGTCTCAACTTCCTCATAACCAACATCTGCAAACATTTGAAGTCCAACACAAATTCCAAGTAGTGGTTTTTTACTTTCCAATGCAAACTCATAAAGAGTATCTGTCAAACCCTCAATACTATTAAGCCCATCAATGCAGCTTTTAAAAGATCCTTGCCCAGGTAGTACAATTTTATCACTAGTTTTAATTGTTTCAAGATTAGATGTTACTGCAATATTTACTTTATCTTTTGCAACTTCTTTAAACGAATTTATTACAGAACTTATATTGCCTGAATTGTAGTCAACAATTGTGACATTCATTAAATTTATAAAGAACCTTTTGTAGAAGGTATTGTAGTTTTATTTCTTGGATCCATTTCTAAAGCAGCTCTTAATGATCGCGCCAATCCTTTAAAGCAAGACTCTATTATGTGGTGGCTGTTATCGCCATAAATATTTTCAACATGCAAAGTAATTCCTGCAGCTTGTGAAAAAGCTTGGAACCATTCTTTAAATAATTCTGTATCCATCTCACCTAATTTTTCTACTTTCAATTTTACTTTCCAAATTAAATAAGGTCTGTTTGATACATCAATTGCAACTCTAGTTAATGTTTCATCCATTGGTATCATTGCATGAGCGTATCTTTTTATACCAACAAATTTTTTAGATGCTTTTTTTAAACATTCACCAATTGCAATTCCTGTATCTTCAGTTGTGTGGTGAAGATCAATGTGCGTATCACCTTTAGCTTTAATATTCATATCCATCGAAGAGTGTTTCGATAATTGCTCAAGCATGTGATCTAAAAATCCTATGCCTGTGTCAACTTTGTACTTACCCTTACCATCAATGTTTAAATCAACACTGATGTTAGTCTCTTTTGTTTTTCTACTTATTTTGGCTTTACGTTTCATAGTTTGAAAAATGTATATATCTATTATTCAATTATGGCAATAATTCTAGCCTTGGTCTTGAACTATTAGATTTAGTATCCATCTATATTTCATGACAACAATAGTATTAGTGAGAAAAAACAGTGAAGTAGTAGTTGCAGGAGATGGCCAAGTTAGTATGGGAAATACAGTAATTAAGAAAACTGCAAACAAAGTTCGTAAGATTGAGAAAAGAAATGTGATCGCAGGATTTGCTGGTTCTACTGCAGATGCCTTAACATTATTTGAAAGATTAGAGTCTAAGTTAGAAAAACACGCTGGAAATCTAGCTAGAGCAGCTGTTGAATTAGCTAAAGATTGGCGAACAGATAAATATTTAAGAAGATTAGAAGCTTTAATGGCAGTTGGTGACAAAGAAAATAGTTTTATTATCTCGGGAACTGGTGATGTTTTAGAGCCTGAAGGTGATGTAATTGGAATTGGATCTGGGGGAAATTATGCACTAGCCTCAGCAAAAGTATTAATGGATACAGATTTGTCGGCAGAAGAAATTGCAAAAAAAGCAATTAAAGTTGCTTCTGAAATATGCGTGTTCACAAATGATAATTTAAATGTAGAGAAAATTTAAAATGGAAAAATCAAACGTCACAACTCTACCAAACGCTAAAGTAAAAAAAGAAAAAAATAATATTCAAAATTCATTATCTCCAAGAGAAATTGTTTCTGAATTAGACAGATTTGTCGTTGGACAAAATAATGCAAAAAGAGCTGTTGCTATTGCTTTAAGAAATAGATGGAGAAGGCAAGCTTTAGAAGGTGATATGAAAGATGAAGTGCTTCCAAAAAACATTTTGATGATGGGACCAACAGGTGTTGGTAAAACAGAAATATCTAGAAGATTATCAAAATTAGCTGAGGCACCCTTTGTAAAAGTTGAGGCTACAAGATTTACTGAAGTAGGTTATGTTGGAAGAGACGTAGAACAAATTATTAGAGATCTTTTAGAAATTGCTATTGCAATGGAGAAAGTAAAAAAAAGAAAAGAAGTTCACGCAAAAGCACAAAAATTAGCAGAGGATAGAGTTCTTGATGCAATTGTTGGAAATAAAGCAAGTGTTGCTACAAGGGAAAGTTTTAGAAAAAGATTAAGAGATGGTGATTTAGATGAAAATGAAATAGAGATTGCTGTTACTGAAAGTGGTGGTGGAATGCCATCATTTGAAATCCCGGGAATGCCTGGAGCTAATGTTGGTATGATTAATATTTCAGACATGCTCGGTAAATCTATGGGCCAGAAAGCTAAGAAGAAGAAAATGTCAGTAAAAGAGTCTCATGAAATTTTACTTAATGAAGAAGCAGACAAATTAATAGAACAAGACAAAATCATTAAATCAGCAAAAAATACGACTGAAAATAATGGAATAGTATTTTTAGATGAAATAGATAAGATTTCAGCAAGAACTGATAGAGTTGGCGGAGATGTTTCAAGAGAAGGTGTTCAAAGAGACTTACTTCCATTAATAGAAGGCACAACAGTGAGTACTAAATATGGTCCAATAAAAACTGATCATATATTATTTATAGCTTCAGGAGCTTTTCAGTTAGCAAAACCATCAGATCTTTTACCTGAGCTTCAAGGAAGATTGCCGATAAGAGTTGAGCTAGATGCGTTGAATAGTGAGGATTTTAAGAGAATTTTAAAAGAGCCAGACAATAGTTTAATTAAACAATACAAAGCTTTACTTAAAACCGAAAACGTTGATTTAGAATTTACTGAAGATGGAATTGATACGATTGCAACAATTGCAAGTGAAGTAAACACAACAGTTGAAAATATTGGCGCTAGGAGACTACATACTATAATTGAAAGAGTTTTAGATGAAATTAGCTTTACAGCAACAGATAGAGCTGGTGAAAAAATCAGCATAGATTCAGATTATATTAAGAAAAATATTGGTGAACTTGTTAAGGACGCAGATCTTTCAAAATTTATTTTATAATTATTATTTTTTTTTTCTTAAAAGAATATCAAAATTTCCAAGAGATGGATTTTCAACAGCTTCAAAATCAATACTAATAATTTTACTCATCAATTGATTATTACTTTTTATAAAATAAGGCACTGAGAACTTTAGTATACTTAAATTATTTGATTGATATGGGTCATCTAAATTTTTTGATCTTAGACCCTTTCCTGTAATGACATTAATTTTGGTAACTTCATTAGTAAAACATTCCTCTATAAAAGAAGTCATCTTTTGATTTGCTTCCTCTAAAGTATAACCATGCAAATCAATTGATCTTTCGATATATCTTTTAGGTACTGCAGATAATTTTTGATCTTTATTTTCTAACTTATCAGTACTATTTAAAAACTCTTGCCAATCTTGTTTATCTTTATCTGATAATTTTTTATTCAACTAAGCCTGTGTATCTACTATTAGCCAGTTAGGGTTTTTTGAGGTACTATCCTTAGTAAATTTCCAGGTATCTAAGACTTTTTTAATTTTTTGAGCATCACCTGAAATAACTTTATTATCTTTATCTTTAATGCAAGATATAATTTCGCTTACAAATTCAACACTTACTTCAAGCATATTTTTATTTTGGCTATGCTCTTTTATTTCTGCAGAATTGATACCAATAAATGTAGTTTCAGAAGTTACATTTCTTGATTTTTTATCTTTTACAGCTTCTTCAAATTGATCATAGACATTTTTCGCTAAAAGATTTTTTATTGATTTTAAATCTCCTTTTGAAAAATTTGTAATAATACTTTCATAAGCTATTTTTGCACCATTCAAGAAATTTTTTTTTGCTGCATCATCAAAAGTGTCAGCGTTTAAATTAGGTGAAGCTTTAGTTTCGGGAACTTCTTCGTGAGGGAAACTTGAATTAATATTTTCCTCAAAACCAGTCTTTTTTCCTAAAATTCCTCTTAATCTTAGGAAAATGAAACCTGCTATCATTGCTAATAATATTATATCGATGTACTCGAAGCTATAACTCATATACTAATAATATTTACTATGTTGATTAATTTCAACCTGCAATTTACATTATAGACAAATGAACACAGCTTTAATTATAATTTTAGGGATACCTCTGATAGAAATCTATCTATTAATAAAGGTTGGCTCTCAAATAGGAGCCTTGAATACAATTTTGCTAATACTTTTAACTGCTATTGTAGGTATTTGGTATGCAAGATACGAGGGTTTTAATACTCTACGCTCAGGAATGGCTCAATTAGTCAAAAATGAGCTTCCTCTTTATGAAATAGTCTCTGGTACTGCAATAGCATTTGCAGCTCTGCTATTAATATTGCCTGGATTTGCTACTGACATAATAGGAATTCTATTAATTTTTCCAGTTACAAGAAAGTTTATTTTAAGTAAGTATTCTAAAAAGTATTCAAAAAACAAAAGTAATACCGGAAAAAAAAATTATATTGAGGGTGAGTATGAAGATATAGAGGATAAAGATGGAAAATAGATACAAAATAATAATAAGTTACATCCAAGATTTATCAATTGAAATACCAAGTCCAGAAAGCCTCATAACAATTAGAAATACAACTCCTGAATATCGAATGGGAGTTGAAATAAATACTAAACCATCAAAAAGAAAGATGATAGAAGTTTTAACCACTTTAACCTATTCAAATCCAAGTAAAAAAAAAGCCCAGGGTTTTTTTCAAATCAAATATGCTACAGTGATAAATATATTAGACTTAAAGATTAAAAAAGAAGAATTAGAAAAAATAATTTTGTGTGATTTACAGACAGAGATTTATCCTGATTTAGAGAAAAAATTTTTAAATATACTTAGAAATTCAGGACTTCCTGATTTAAAATTTGGAAAAAAGATTGATTTTGAGGAATTATATAAAGCAAGACAAAATTAAAAATAATTTTTTTTTAAGTTTTTTTTAAGAAATTCTTTATGGTTCAGTAGCTCTTGTTCGGTTGGTTTAATAACTTTTTTATAATAATCTGCGCTAACATTAGACAAAAAAATATTATTTTCACTATTTTCAACTAGATTTAGAGTAGGTTCTTTTTGATCAATTAAATTTATGTAAACTTTTGCAAGTAAGTCACAATCAATCAGAGCAGTATGTTTTTCTCTCCTTGAATTATCAATTCTAAACCTTTTGCAAAGTGCATCTAAGCTTATTCCTGATCCTGGAAATTTATTTCGTGCTAATTCTAAAGTATCAATAACATTTGCAGTACTTATCTTTGGCTTTCCAATTAAAGTTAATTCATTATTTAAATGACCAATATCAAATTCAGCATTATGTATAATAATTTTCTTATCCTTAATAAAATCTATAAAATCATCTGCTATATCAGCAAATTTTTGTTTGGTTGCTAAAAATTCATCAGAATAACCATGCACTTCAAATGCTTTCTCTGATACTTTCCTTTCAGGGTTTAAATAAAAATGGAATATATTTTTTGTTGGTATTAAATTATCTAACTCTATACAACCAATTTCTACAATTCTATGACCATCTCTAACTGATAAGCCTGTTGTCTCAGTATCTAGAACTATTTCTTTCATTTAAAATTTTTTTTTTAATTAGTTTAACTTTTTTTTTCATCACATTTACTGGAAAATTATTATTAATGACATAGTCAGCTAATTTTTCTTTTTTAGATAAATTAACCTGGTTTTCTTTAAGATTCTTTAGCAATTTCTTATTAAAGTTCGGCCTCTTTTTTAATCTGTTTAAAACTTTGGATTTATTTGATTTAACAAAAATAATTATATCTTTTTTTTTATTAAGTTTGTTTTCTATTAATAAAGGGATATCAAAAATAATAACTTCTCTCTTCTTATTTCTTATTATAAATCTTTTCATACTTTTTCTTACTAAAGGGTGAACAACGGAAGATATAATTTTAAGGTTTCTCTTATTTGAACTTATGGAAGATATGAGTTCTTTTTTTTTAATAGGAAATGATTTTATAAATTTTGGTAATTTTTTTTTTAATTTATTAAAACACTCCTTATTTTTTTTATAAATATATTTTACTTCATCATCTGCATTAAATACTGGACATTCAAAAAGCCTTGAAATAAAAGATTTTCCTGAACCTATACCGCCAATTATTCCAACTCTAATCATGTTTAATTTTAAAACTCATATTTTCATTTTTTTAGAAATTCAATTAATTCTTTATTAATTTCTGGTTCTACATTATGCCAAATATTAAAAGCTTGTTGGCCCTGAAATAAAAACATATTTAAACCATTTTCAATTGAATTACCCATTGCATTTCCTGCCTCTGAAAACTCTGTTTGAAATGGTGCATATATAACATCATAAAAAAGCTTATTTTGACCAGCATGAGAAAAATCTATGTCAAATTTATCTGCTTTATTTAAACCTAAAGTAGTGGCATTTATTATCATATCAAACTTTGGTAAATCACCCCATTCCACTACATAAATCCCATTGAATAAATTTTTTAAATTTTCAGCTTTTTTTTTAGTTCTATTACTCAAAAATATTTTTGATACTTTCATCCTTAACAATGAAAATATTATTGAAGGCACAACTCCACCAGCACCTAATATCAGAACTGTCTTGTCGCTAACATCATAATTCAATTTTCTAATACTTAATTCAAACCCGTTAATATCAGTGTTATCTCCAATTAAGTGACCTTTATTTAACGAGATAGTATTTACAGATTGTGTTCTTAATGCATTACTGCTTAAAATATCTAGGTGAGGTATTATAGATTTTTTAAAAGGAACAGTAACATTTAAACCCTCCAAATCTCCCTTTTTGATGGATTTGCATAGTTCAGGCAAATCATTGTCATAGGCTTCCAGTTTTCCATAAATTGCATCTAAATTATTTTTTTTTATCCAATAATTATGTAACTTTGGAGACAAAGAATGTTCAATTGGATTTCCTATTACTAAAAATTTTTTCATTTTTGTAGTTCTAAATATTCCTTAATTTTTTTAATAGGTAGACCCATTATTGTATCTTCATCTCCTTCGATACTTGAAAATAAAGTTCTTCCCTCTCCCTCAATTTGGTAAACATTATATGAGTATAATTTTTCATCACTAATTTTACTAAGATAAAGTTTTAATTCATCTTCGGAAAAATTTTTCATTGTTAAATAAGCTTTATCTGAATAATTCCATATCATTGACCCATTTTTAGATATACAAACTGAACTAATTAAAGAGTGTTTTTTTCCATTGAGCTTTTTTAAAATGGTAAGTGCCTCATCCCTACTCTCTGGTTTTGATATTAACTCACCCGATAGGTCTATTACACTATCTGCGCCCAAAACAAGGCTATTGTTCTTTTTTTGACTTACTTTATTTGCTTTTAATTCAGCAAGGTTTTTAGATATGATTTCTGGCGAAGCTCCTTCTTTTATTAAACTCTCTTTGATTGGTTCTTCATCTACATTTGATACTTCAACATCACAGAGAACATTGTGCTTATTAAGTATTTCCTTTCTAATTTTACTTTTTGATGCCAATACGATACTAAGCATTTTTTTTATTCCTAATCTCAAAAATTTTTATTACTGACGCTGCTGTTTCCTCAACTGATTTTCTTGTTACATCTATAGTTGGCCAATTATTCTCTTTGAATAATTTTCTAGCATTATTAAGTTCATCTCTAATCTTATCAATATTTACATATTCACTATTTTGATCTTCTTTCAACGAATTCAATCTATTTTTTCTTAAATCGTATAACCTTTCTGCCTCTGTAACTAATCCAACAACGCATGGTCTAAAATTTTTTTTGGTAACTTTAGATGGTATTGAATTTTCATTTACTAGTGGAATATTTGAAGTTTTAAAACCTCTATTAGCTAGATAAATGGAAGTTGGTGTTTTACTGGTTCTGCTCACACCTAACAAAATAATATCTGATTTCTCTATATCATCAGTCTGGTTACCATCATCATGGTTCATCGTAAATTGAATAGCTTCAATTCTGTCATAGTATTCTTCATTTAAGATATGCTGACCACTTGGCTGGTGAGAAGCTTTTTGATTTAAGACTTTTGAAAAATTTAAAATTAATTCTCCAAGGACTCCAAAACAAGGTATATTTCTCTCATAAGCTTTTTCTGTAAGATATTTTGCTAATTTGCTATTAACAATAGTATATAAAATAATTGAATTTTTATCTTTCTTTGCCTGTTTTAGTATAGCGAGAGTTTGACTTTCAGTACGAGTAAAAGAGAAATGATTTGTCTCGTATTCGAAATTAGGGAATTGAGCTTTCAAAGCTAAAAAAATTCTATCAAGTGTTTCTCCGGTAGAGTCTGATATTAAGTATATTTGATATAAATTTCTCATGTATAAAGTGTTTATAATCTATAAGTAAAATAAGAAAAATTCAGATTTATCCTTTTGGAAAATAATAGTTAGTTTTTTTTCCATTAAATTAACTAAGTTATAAAATGTTAACAAAGTTATACATAATATACATAAAATATGAGAAATTTTAATTAATCCTAATAAAAAATAGCTAAATCCAGATCTAAATTATTAATAAAGAGTTAACAAACTGTGCTAATTGACTAATTTACGTTATTCACAATACATAATATTAATAAAGTAAATAATATATATCTATTTATATGAGTCCCTTAACTAACTGTATAAAAAATAACGATACTAAAACTAATCCTATATGGTTAATGAGACAGGCAGGAAGGTATTTACCTGAATTTAGAGAAATAAGAAAAAAAAATACAGATTTTATAAAACTTTGTTTAAATAGCGATTTAGCATCTGAAATTACTCTTCAACCTATAAAGAGATTTGGGTTTGATGGTGCTGTAATATTTTCTGATATTCTAATGTTACCATACGGTCTTGGTCAAAAAGTAGAATTTGAAAAAAACTTTGGCCCAAAGCTTGGAGAAATAGAATTAGAAAATCTAAAAAATGTTGATGAAATTAAATTTACAGAAAAAGTTTATAAAGTTTACAAAGCAATTTCCAAAACTTCCCAGGACCCTTTAATGAATAATAAAGACATGATAGGATTTGTTGGAGCTCCATGGACTATTCTTGTATATATGATTAATAGATCATCCCCAAAAAAAGGTCTTATAGGTGAATTCTTTAAAGACGAATTTCTAATAAATAGACTATTACAAATCATTGAAAAATTCTTAAAAGTGCATATTAAAAATCAAGTTGAAGCTGGGGCTAAAGTAATTCAAATCTTTGATAGTTGGGCAGGATTATTAAGCGATAAAATTCCTGAATATATTTATATACCCACATTAAATATTGTAGAATATGTTAAACAATTAGGTGTGCCTGTAATTTGTTTTCCAAGAGGTATTAAAGATTACAAAAACTTTTGCGAGATAGTTAAACCAGATGCAGTGAATATAGACTATGATGTCGATCCAGAAAAAATCGTAAAAGAAATAAAAATTCCCATCCAAGGAGGGCTTGACCCTAAAATATTATTGACTGATAAAGAAATTCTTAAAAAAGAAGTGGAAAAATATCTTCGTATTTTTAAGGATCATCCATACATATTTAATTTAGGACACGGAATTCTACCAGAAACTAAAATTGAAATGGTTGAAGACTTGATTAAAATTGTAAGAAACTTTAAATGAGATCAGATCACCCAAAAGTTAACTATGGCAAAACAGGGGTTCTAATTATAAATCTTGGTACACCTGACTCCACTAGTTGGCTGGATATAAGAAAATATTTAAAGGAATTTTTGTCAGATAGAAGAGTTATCGAAGTAAATCCTCTTATTTGGCAAGTAATTCTTAACTTATTTATACTTACTTTTAGACCATCAAAAACCGCTAAAGCTTACAAAGAAATATGGATAAAAGACAAGAACATGTCACCACTTAGGTTTTTTACAGAAAGCCAAGCCCACAAATTATCTGAGAAAATTGGCAATGAAAAGTTGATTGTTGATTTTGCTATGAGGTATGGCAATCCAAGTATTAAAAACAAAATAAATGATCTTCATGAAAAAGGTTGCGAAAATTTAATTGTGCTACCTCTTTATCCTCAATATGCCGCAGCAACGACTGCAACTGTATGTGATGAGGTTTATAGAACCCTTATGAAAATGAGGTGGCAACCAAATTTAAAAATAATTCCTCATTATGAATCCGAACCTTTATATATAGAAGCTATTAAAAATAGTATTATAAAAAAAATTAACGAAATTAATTGGAAACCAGATTTAATAGTAGCTTCGTATCATGGAATACCAAAAAAATATTTTGACAAGGGAGACCCTTATCATTGTTATTGTCATAAAACCACTAGACTTATTTCTGAACAATATTCAGATATTAAAATAATGACAACATTTCAATCAAGGTTTGGTCCTCAAGAATGGCTACAACCTTATACAGATAAAACCTTTGAAGCCTTACCCAAAGAGGGAAAAAAAAATATTTTAGTTATATGTCCTGGTTTTTCATCTGATTGTGTAGAGACTTTAGAAGAAATATCCATCCAAGGGAAAGAAAGTTTTATCAAATCAGGCGGGGAAAACTTTGAAATGATACCTTGCTTAAATGATAATGATGATCATATTTCTTTATTCAAACATCTTATTTCAAAGAATTTATAATCAATGAGTGGATATCTTTTATTTAAATCACTTCATCTAATAGCAGTAATTTCTTGGATGGCAGGGTTATTATATTTACCAAGAATATTTGTTTATCACGTCGAAAATTTTGAAAAGGATCAAGCTACTGAAATTTTTGAAACGATGGAAAGAAAGCTTTATAATTATATCATGCGACCAGCCATGATTTTGTCTTGGCTTTTTGGAATTATATTAATTTGGATAAATGGAATTGAAAGTTTTGCCTATCTATGGTTACAGCTTAAAATTTTATCAGTAGTGATTTTAACAATTTATCATGAGTATCTGGGCAAGTGTATGCGCTCGTTAAAATCTAAAGAAAACTCAAAATCATCCAGATTTTTTAGGATAATAAACGAAATACCTACAGTATTGCTTATTTTCATTGTTTTTATTGTGGTTTTTAAGCCTATCTAGGGTTGAAATTTTTACATCAGTATATATATTTAGAATATCTTTAACAAAAACTTCCACACATGAATATTCAAGAATTAAAAGAAAAAAGCTCAGAAAAGTTAATCACCGAAGCTGAAAAGCTAGGTATAGAAAACGCTAGCACATTACGTAGACAAGAAATTTATTTCGCAATTTTAAAAAAGCTTGCAGAAAAAGGTGAAGAGATTACCGGTGGAGGTGTCTTGCAATTACTCCAAGACGGTTTTGGCTTTCTTAGAGCAATGGAGTCTAATTACTTACCGGGTGCAGATGATATATACGTAAGCCCAAGTCAAATCAGAAGATTTGGTTTAAGAACTGGTGATAGTGTTGAAGGACCTATAAGATCTCCAAAAGAAGGCGAGAGATATTTTGCACTTCTTCAAGTTAGTAAAATAAATTTTGAAGAACCAGATAAATTTAAACACAAAATTGCTTTTGATAACCTAACACCTCTTTATCCAAACAAACAATTGGGAATGGAAGTTGAAACAAACAAAGTTGAAAAAAAACCTGATTTAACCCCAAGACTTATTGATCTTGTTAGTCCGATTGGAAAAGGTCAAAGATCTTTAATCATTTCACCGCCAAAAGCTGGTAAAACAATGATTTTACAAAGTATAGCTAACTCGATCACAGCCAATCATCCAGAATGTTATCTAATGGTTCTACTAATAGATGAAAGACCTGAGGAAGTTACAGATATGCAGAGAACAGTTAAGGGTGAAGTTATTAGTTCTACGTTTGATGAACCGGCACAACGTCACGTAGCTGTAGCAGAAATGGTGATCGAAAAAGCTAAAAGATTAACTGAACATAAAAAAGATGTTGTAATTTTACTAGACTCCATAACTAGGCTGGGAAGAGCCTATAATGCAGTTGTACCCAGTTCTGGTAAAGTTTTGACAGGTGGAGTAGATGCGAATGCTCTTCAAAGACCAAAGAGATTTTTTGGAGCAGCTAGAAATATCGAAGAAGGTGGATCTTTAACTATTATTGCAACAGCTCTGATTGATACAGGTAGCAGAATGGATGAAGTTATTTTTGAGGAATTTAAAGGAACAGGAAATAGCGAAACTATTCTGGATAGAAAAATTTCTGAAAAAAGAATTTACCCTGCAATTGATATAACTAAATCAGGAACAAGACGAGAAGAACTGATATTTGATAAAAATGATCTGCAAAAAATGAATGTTTTAAGAAGAATAATTGCTCCAATGGGTTCCATGGATGCAATAGATTTTATTAATTCTAAGTTAAAGACAACTAAAAATAATGCTGAGTTTTTTAACTCAATGAACAAACCAGCATAAAACGTTAATAGAATATATTTCTTTTTTTTAGTAGATTAATATTTGATGATTAGTCAAGAAAGTATTGTAAATATCGAAAAAATTAGATCATTAGAATTACGTGGTGATTATAGAAAAGCTCTTGAAATAAGCCAAGAAATTGCAGAAAAAAATAAAAACAATTTTTTTCTACAAAATTTGAATGGTTATATTTTATTTAAATTAAACAATTTCAAATTAAGTAAAAAATATTTAATTAATTCAATTAAATTGAACAAAAATTTTGCAACCTCATATTATTTATTAGGTCTAGTTAATAGACAACATAACGAAATGGAAGATGCTCTTGAAAATTTTATTAAAGCTATCTCAATAAATCCAAATTTAAAAGATGCACATTACAATATTATACAAATTTTATCTTCTTTTGACCCAAAAAGAAATTTGAAACATCCTTATGTTTATACAAACTTAAATATAGAAAAAATAAAATTTAAATATAACGAAAACAAATTTATTGAAATATCAGAAGTAAAAAATTTTTTAAAAAAAACTATTGATATAGTAGATAAAAATTTAAATAAAATTGATTATCCTTACATGCAAATATACCGACATAATTCATTAAATTTAAATTGTGATAGACATTTTAAAATTTTTAATACTTACTCCATTATTCCAGAATTTTGCTTTGATTGCTTTAAAATAGTTGTTGAGGTGGAGAAAATGTTAGATTTAGTTAAGTTATATTTTATATTTGATAATTTTTATGTCGGACTAAAAAATAACAGAAAAGTCATGGTTGAACAAAGACCGGGTGTATCTGGTAAGTATAAGGGCTTAATCTATTCAAAAAATTTGAAAGAATTAAATGAGATTGAAAAAAATCTTCAAAAGATTGTCAAAAATAATATCGGAGATAATTTTTCAATTTCAACAAAAAGGGGCTGTACAGAATTTAGTCAAAAATTTCCTGACTATAAAGAAATTAAAAGAGATAAAAATAAAATGATGCTTTTTAATAACGATTGGAAAGAAAAAGAAAAAATTATTGATGGTAAAATTTACAATGAGACATCCGAAGAATCCTATATTAATAAGTTTTTAAGTGGTTCAAAGTTAAATGATATCTTAGTTATAAAAAATTGGTTGAAATTTGCAAAAAAAAATAAAGATTATTCAGCTGAGTTATAGTTTAAAGATATTTTAATTCTTTCATCTCTTTTTCAAATTTTTTTTCTATTTCGTTAGAAATACTTTTATCTAAAATTTTTCTCCAATCATTCTTAGGCCCTAAGAAAAAAAATTTATTTCTATTACCATCATGATTGATAGTACTCTCGGTAAACCCATTCTCTTTTTCCATATTTTCTAACCTCTCAAAAGAGCTTAAATTTATTGCATTTTCTATTTGCGCTTGAGTAAATTTAACTTTTAACAACCTTCCTATAAAATCTGCAACTTTAGTAAACTCGTTTTTAGAATTTTCATAAAGATCTTCATATCTTACTAAGATGTAATTTTTCTTCATATTCTTCCAAGATAAATAATGAGTTTTCCATGAGCCAACAAATTGTGTTAAAGGAAATATTTTACTTTTTAAAACCAAAGCTTTTTGTCTATCTGATAAAGTCAAAATCTGATCATCTTTAAATACAAATTTTTGTGCTTCATCGTAATTTGATAACGAATAATGGTTCTTTACTGATGTAATTACATTTCTTGGATCTCTAACAATATAAATAGTACCT
The DNA here is from genome assembly GCA_902566315.1 of uncultured Pelagibacteraceae bacterium. GTDB lineage: Bacteria > Pseudomonadota > Alphaproteobacteria > Pelagibacterales > Pelagibacteraceae > Pelagibacter. The sequence goes on along the minus strand of CACFIL010000003.1, from coordinate 11,858 downwards.
AATGTATTTTGAGAGTCTGTGAAAGGATATCCCTTGTACTTACCAAGCATATTATGAGTTTTAAAAAATCTTAATTTTTTATCAGAATTTATTTTTTTCTGAGAGGTTATCCAATTTTTTGAAATTTCATCTAGATCAAATAAGTTAGAAACAAGACTGTCAAAATGAGTAGAATGTGGATAATTCATAATTGCTCTTAGGTGATTTAAATTTAAGTCAGTTTGTTTACCCATTAGGAGTGAAATAATATAAAATCTTAACCAAGTATTTCCACTTTTAGGATATGAGGCTAACCAAATAATCATAAAGATAAATATATAATTTAGATAAATATAAAACTATAATAATTAATTATGACAATCTATGCTCTCTCATCAGGACCTGGTGTATCTGGTATCGCAGTTATTAGAATATCTGGACCTAAAGTCGAGGAGATTATTAAATTAATTACAAAAAGCAAACTCCCAAAACCAAGAGAGGCAACTTTAAAAAAATTCAACAAAATCAATAATTCTGAGCTTATTGATGAGGGTATTTTGATATGGTTTCCTGGCCCTGAGAGCTATACAGGTGAGAATATGGCTGAAATACATGTACACGGTAGTATTGCTGTTGTGAGTGCAATTTTGGATCAATTATCAAAAATTGAAAATTGTCGATTAGCTGAACCTGGTGAATTTACAAAAATTGCTTTTCAAAATGAAAAAATAAATCTTCTGAAGGCTGAGAGTATATCTGATCTTATTTCTGCAGAAACTGAAATTCAAAGACAACAAGCTGTTAAAATGATGAGTGGAAGAAGTTCAGAAAAATTTAATTCTCTTCGAGAAAAGCTTTTAAAAATTTTATCAAATGTTGAGGCCAAAATTGATTTTCCAGAGGATGACCTTCCAGAAGATGTAATTAAAAATATTAAAGTTGACTCTGAAAAAATAAGAAATGAAATTGAGAAAATTTTGAATGACCAAAAAGTTGGAGAAAGAATTAGAGAAGGTTTTAAGATTGCAATCATAGGTCCGGCTAATGCAGGGAAATCCTCCTTGCTAAATTATCTTTCTAATCGTGATGTAGCCATTGTCTCAGAAATTGCTGGAACAACTAGAGATGTTATCGAAGCTCATTTAAATATAAATGGATACCCTGTTGTAATTTCTGATACTGCTGGGATTAGAGAGTCTAAAGATGAAATAGAAAAAAAAGGAATTAAACTAGCTCTTAAAAGAGCTGAAGATGCTGATCTTAATATTATAGTAATAGAGCCAAAAAGTGTTAATTTTACTGGATTTTTGAACGATTTAGTGAGTGAAAAATCAATAATTGTTATTAATAAAATAGACCTTGGTTATAATAATATTAATCAGCAAATATCAAAATTTAATCCAATTTTTATATCAATTAAAAATGAAACAAACCTAGATGAGTTGATAAATAGAATTAAAGATAAATTAAAAAATAAATTTGTCAGCTCAAACGAATCTTTAATTACTAGAGAAAGACATAGACTAAGTTTAGAAGCTTGCCTTCAAAATTTGAAAAAATTTGAAGAAAAAAACTCTCAGGAAGATTTTGATAAAGCTGCAGAAGATTTGAGGTTAGCAACCAGACACCTAGGCACGATTGTTGGAAAAGTTGATGTTGAAGAAATATTAGGATCCATTTTTAGTGATTTTTGTATAGGTAAATAAGTGTTGAATTTGCTTAGTTTTTATTCATTTTTAAGTGTTTTCTTGTAAATTTTAAGATCAATAATAAATTACAGCTATGAAAAATGAGTTGTCATTTGATGTAGTTGTAATTGGTGGTGGTCATGCTGGATGTGAAGCTGCAGCAGCATCTGCTAGACTAGGTGTAAATACAGCATTATTTACTCACAAATTTGATACAATTGGTGAGATGTCATGCAATCCAGCTATAGGAGGATTAGGCAAAGGTCATCTTGTTAGAGAGATAGATGCACTTGATGGTGTAATGGGAGAAGTTGCGGATAAATCAGGAATACAATTTCGTTTATTAAATAGAAGTAGAGGCCCTGCTGTCCGTGGACCTCGAACTCAAAGTGATAGATCATTATATAAGAAATATATGCAAGAAAAACTTGTAAACTATTGTAATTTATATATTTTTTCTGATCCTGTAATTGAGTTTATTTTTGAAAAAAACAATATAATTGGTTTTATCACACAAGATGGAAAAAAGGTGTTATCATCAAAAGTAATTTTAACAACTGGAACTTTTCTGAATGGTTTAATTCACATTGGTAATGAACAAACACCTGCAGGAAGATTTAACGAGAAACCTTCAACTGGATTAAGTGAACAGTTAGAAAAACATAATTTTAAAATTGGAAGATTAAAAACAGGAACACCTCCAAGACTGGATGCAACGACAATTAATTTTGAAAAACTTGAAGAGCAGCATGCAGACGAAGATCCATATTTTTTTTCTTTTCTTACAAAAAAAAATATCAATAGACAAATTTCATGTAGGATGACTTATACCAATCAGGCAGTGCATGAGATCATTTCAAAAAATATAAAAAGTAGTGCAATGTACTCTGGGAGTATCCAAGGAGTTGGTCCAAGATACTGTCCTTCCATAGAAGATAAAATTGTAAAGTTTGCAGATAAGCAAAAGCATCAAATTTTTTTAGAGCCAGAAGGTCTTAATGATAAAACAATCTACCCTAATGGGATTTCAACTTCTCTGCCTGCTGAAATACAGCAAGAAATATGCAATAAAATCAATGGTTTAGAAAATGTTCATATTTTAAGACCCGGATATGCAATAGAATACGATTTTGTGGACCCACGGGAGCTACTGCTGACTTTAGAGACAAAAAAAATTAAAAATCTTTACCTTGCAGGTCAAATAAATGGAACAACAGGCTATGAAGAGGCTGCAGCACAAGGATTGATAGCTGGAATAAATGCTGCACTTTCTATTAAAGGTATAGAACCTTTCATACTTGACAGATCTGAGGCATACATAGGTGTTATGATAGATGATCTAGTTACAAAAGGAGTTGCAGAACCCTATAGAATGTTCACATCAAGGGCAGAATACAGATTATCTTTGAGATCTGATAATGCAGATATTCGACTTACCCAAAAAGGAATTGATATTGGCTTAATATTAGATGAAAGGAAAATTATATTTAAAGAGAAAGCTTTAAAATTGGAAAAAAGTCTTAAAAAGATGGAAAATTCACTAATTTCCCCATCAAAAGCATCTAAATTTGGTATAAACATTGCAAAAGACGGCGTTAAAAGAAATGCAATAGAAATATTAAGGCAAAAGTCAGTAAATATGAGTAAAATTAGGGATATTTGGCCAGAAATTGAATATGTTTCACGTGAAATTGATGAGCAAATTGAGATAAAGGCTCATTATAAAGGTTATTTAAAGAAACAAAATGCAGATATTTTAGCATTCAAAAGGGATGAGAATCTTAAAATACCGGAAAATCTAGATTATGATCAATTTTCTGGATTGTCAAATGAAGTTAAGTCAAAATTTAAGGAAATAAAGCCAAAAACACTTGGTCAGGCACTTAGAATAGATGGAATTACTCCAGCAGCAGTATATATTTTGTTGTCTCATGTCAAAAGAAAGTCTATTAAGCATATAGCTTGATTGATTCGAAAATAATAAAAACTAATAAAATTTATATCCCAAATGTTTCACGTGAAACACTTAAGGAGTTAGGAGAATATTCTCAGTCGATATTGAGCACAAACAAGAAAATAAATTTGATAAGTTCAACTACAGAAAAGTTAATAAATACAAGGCATATTTATGATAGTGCTCAAACCATTGAATTTATAGATAAAAATGACATCAAAGTGTGTACCGATCTTGGCTCAGGTGCAGGGCTTCCTAGTATAGTTTTGGGTATTTTGATGAAATCTAAAAAGCAAGGTTTTAAGCTAATTTTTTATGAGAAGAGCTATCATAAGAGCAATTTTTTAAAGGAGATGGTAGAAAAGTTTAAATTGGAAGCAAAAGTTTACCAAAAAAATATATTTGATGAGAAAAATTTAGTTACAGATGTAATAATTTGTAGAGCATTCAAACCTTTACCAGTCGTTTTTGATATAGCTACAAAAAATTTTAAAAATTTTAAATACATAGTTATGTATTTAGGAAAGAGTGGAAAAAAAATTTTAAAAGAAGTTTCTACAAAATGGAAATTTGATACTGAGGAAATGAAAAGTCTTACAAGTGATGAGTCATTAGTAGTAAAAATTTCTAATTTAAAAAAAAAATATGAATAAAAAAATTATTTCAGTCATAAATCAAAAAGGTGGGGTAGGAAAGACCACAACTGTCATCAATCTTGCGGCTGGTCTAACCATGAAAGGAAAAAAAATTCTTGTAATTGATCTTGATCCACAAGGTAATGCTACAACGGGACTTGGATTATCTAACGCAACAAGTTCTGATCAAACAATTTACAATGTACTAAATGGAAATAAAAAAATTTCTGAAGTAATCCAGCCTACAAGCTTTGAAAATTTAGATTTAATATCATCAAATGTTGATTTGTCGGGGCTGGAGGTGGAGACAGCCGGAGACAGACGAAGAGCCTTTAAATTGAAAGATGAATTAACCCTTATTTTAAACAATTCTAAGCCATCTTATGACTATATCATAATTGACTGCCCACCATCCTTAAGCTTACTTACAATCATGGCATTAGTAGCCTCCGATGCTTTAGTGGTACCGCTCCAGACAGAATTCTTTGCTCTCGAGGGACTGACACAGCTTATGAAAACAATTGAACGGATAAAGTCAAACTTAAATCCATCTTTGGATATAAGAGGAATCCTTCTTACAATGTACGATAAGAGAAATAAATTATCAGGTGAGGTAGAAACAGAAGCAAGGAACTATTTTAAGGATAAAGTTTATAGCACAGCAGTGCCAAGAAACGTCAGATTATCAGAGGCACCCTCGCATGGTGTTCCAGTTCTTATTTATGACAAGACATGTCCAGGCAGTAGAGCATATTTTAGTTTTACAGAGGAATTTTTAAATCAAGATAAACCGGTGGAGAGCGCAGCATGATTAATCCATTTAAATCAAAAAAAGGACTCGGGAGAGGATTATCTTCCTTGATAGGGGACAGTGAAAAAATTGATGATAAAAAAAATGTCTCTATAAGCTCATTAATTAGAAACAAGTATCAACCAAGAAAAAAATTTGACGAAGTTAGTTTAGAGGAGTTAACTAACTCTATAAGAGAACGAGGTATTATCCAACCTATCATTGTAAGACCATCTTCTGATGTAGAAGATAAATATGAAATAATAGCTGGAGAAAGAAGATGGCAAGCAGCACAATATGCGGGGGTTCATGAGGTACCAATTATCGTTATGAACGTAGATAATCTTAAATCATTAGAATTTGCGATTGTTGAAAATGTTCAAAGAAAAGATTTAAATCCAATTGAGGAAGCTGAAGGTTATAAAAGATTAATAGATGAATTCAGTTACGACCAAGACAAGGTATCAAAATTTATTGGGAAAAGTAGAGCACATATATCAAATTGTTTGAGACTTCTAACTCTTCCACAAGAAATTATAGAATTAATAATTGAAGAGAAATTATCTCAAGGTCATGCAAAAATTTTAGTTGGTTTGGATAATGCTATCCTCTTGGCAAAAAAAATTATTTCAAAAAAATTATCTGTTAGGCAAGCTGAAAATCTAGTACGTATGTTGAAATCTAGATCTAATAACCCTATTAAAAAAAAAGATCCAAACATCTTAAGTCTTGAGGAGGAATTAACAGACAAAATAGGAATGAGAGTTTTTGTTAAAAACAAGAGGAATAATACTGGTACTATAAGTTTAGAGTATAAAGGAACTGATCAACTAGATAGATTAGTAGAAATTATTAAGCAAAATTACTAATAATTACTTACAAAATCAGAGACAAAAAGCATTGAATTTGTTGAATTTTTCTTAATTAAAGCCTCTAAATCATTAATTCTAAATATAATTTCCTTCACCTCGCTAGTGGACCATGATTGAGCTTGTTTTTTTATAATATCCTTTTCTTTCCAAAATATAGGAGGCCTGAAACTAGATATTACTTGATCAATATTTTTATCACTGTCAATTTCATTTTTTATTTTTAAAAGTCTTTTAGATTTATTTAAAATTGTTCTTATAATTAGTATACAGTCTTCAGATGAATAATTGTTTTCATTTAAAATGTTTGCCACTCTCTTTGAATTTTTGGCCAAATAATTATCTGATAACTCAAACACACTGTAGTTTTCTGCAAGGTTAGAAAGTTTCAATACATCGTCTGTATTCAATTTATTTCTACTAATTTGCAAATTTCCTAATTTAAAAAGTTCATTTTTTAAATTAATCCTATCTCCTGCAGATCTTTCAATAAGTATATTTTTCACTTCTTGAGAAATATTGAATCTATTTTCTTTTAAAAAATTGTTAATTACGATATTTAGAGTCCGATAGTCATCTTCATAAACAGGAGTACAAACCTCTTTTTTTTCCTTTTCAATTAAATTTCGTAACTTAGATCTTTTTTCTAAATTTGAGCACTTAATGATCACTTTTGTTTCAATCTTTCTTTTTTCTATAATCTCTCTTACAACATCTGTTAATTTATCAGTTGCTCTTGAAATGATAATTATTTTATTATCATCAAATAGGGATTGATTTAATAAACTTGATAAAAATTCATCTTTATTAATTAAAATTTCTTGCTCATCATATTTTAATATCTCACCCTCAAAATTTTTCAAATGATGATTTTTTATTATATCTAACTTTAAACCTTCATTACTTCCATAAATTAAATGAATATTAAAATTTAATGATTTTAATTTTTCTAATTCAAAACTTTTAATTATCATCTAAATTAATTATTGAAGAAATAATTATATCACTTATGTTACCTGCTAGATTTTTTAAAATAATATTTTCATTCTGTTCCAATTTGAATTTATCTGACTCGTTATTATAAATATTATTTTTTTTAATTTTATTGTTAATTTTTAATGAATTTTTATTTATCACTTTATATTCTACAATAATATTCATCTCAAATTTTAAAGGATCTCCTTTTGAGTCCTTAGATACTATTTCTTTTTCTTTTAATGAATTTATCTCAATTGTATAAATTTTCTTACTTTTGTTCCCAGTTTTTTTGATTAATTTTAAATTATTTGTAATAATTCTGTTAATATCTTTCTCACCACTTACCAAGATTTTTCTTATTTCAAAATTATAATCTTTTTCAACAAAAATTGGCTTATAAGAACATGAAGTTAGAACACACACTAAAAATAGAATTATTACTTTATTTAAATTATTATTCATTTATTAATAAATTAATTAATCTGTTTTTTACAAATATTATTTTGTTAATAGATTTGTCTTTTAAATACTTTTCTGAAAATTTATTCAACTTTATTTTACTCATGAGAGTATTTTGATCTATATCTCTACTTTCATTTAAAATCGCTCTCTTTTTACCATTAATCTGTACTACATAATCGATTCTATCTTCTACAAGAAGATTTTTGTCTGTTTTAGGCCATTCAATTTTCTCTAAAAGGTTTATATCATCTAGACATTCTGCAGTGAAATGAGGTATTGCTGGAGAAAATAATATTAATATTTTCTTATAACTTTCCTTGAGTATTTTTATGTCAATATTTTTATCTTTTTCGATTAGTTTTATTAAAAAATTATACGTTTCATAAATATTTGCAACGATTACATTGTAATTAAATCCTTCAAGGTTGTTAGTTATTTTGTTTATCATTTGATTAGTAAATTTTTCTAATGTTTCATTTTCTGTATCGTTGTCGTTCTTTTTTTTAATTTTTTCTTTGATTTTATTGTGTAATATCCATAACTTTTGTAAAAACTTATATGATGCAATCATTCCCTGATCAGACCATTGTACATCTTTTTCAGGTGGACTGTCTGATAAAATAAATAGTCTAACTGCGTCAGCACCATAACTTTTAATTATATTTTCAGGATCAATAACATTTTTCTTTGATTTGGACATAGACTCTGAAGGACCAACTTTAACTTTATGATTTTTATCACCTTTTTTAAAAAATTGATCTCCTATTAATTCTATCTCATCAGGACTTAACCAATTATTATTTTTATCTTTATATGTTTCGTGACAAACCATGCCTTGAGTAAATAAACCTTCAAAAGGTTCTTTAAATTTAAATTTTTTATTTTTATAACCTAAAGCTTTCATAAAAAATCTAGAATAAAGCAAATGAAGAATGGCATGTTCAATTCCTCCAATATACTGATCCACTGGCATCCAATAATCGACTTCTTCTTGTCTGAAACCATAATCCAAATTATTTGATGAGCAAAATCTAAGGTAATACCACGAAGAGCAAACAAAAGTGTCTAATGTATCTGTTTCCCTAACATATTTTTTTCCATTAATAATTATATTTTTCCAATCAGTTTTAGCGTTTAAAGGGTTACCCTTTGAATTTAAATCTATATTTTCTGGAAGTTTTACAGGTAAATCTTTTTTTGGAATTGTTGTTACATTTCCATCTTCATCATAAGCCATAGGTATTGGGCACCCCCAGTACCTTTGCCTGGATACACCCCAATCTTTTAACCTAAAATTAATTTTTTTTTGACCAATCTTTCTTTCCTCTAAAATATCAATTGTTTTTACAATTGATTCTTCTGGCACTTTAAGATTGTTTAGAAATTCAGAATTTATTAGAGTTCCAGGACCTGAATAAGCCTCACCTTTAACTTCAAAACTATCTTTCTCATTGTCTGGTTTGACTACAGTTTTAAAATTAAGACCATATTTTTTTGCAAAATCAAAATCTCTTTGATCGTGAGCAGGGCAACCAAATACTGCTCCAAATCCGTAATCCATTAAAACAAAATTAGCAAAGAAAACTGGGACTTTTTGACTTGGGTTTAAAGGATTTATTGCAACTAAATTGGTTTTAAAGCCAATTTTTTCACCAATTGCAATTGCCTCTTCAGTTGTTCCAGTTCTTGAACATTCTTTTTTAAATTCTTGAAATTTTTTATCGTCTACAAAATATTTTGAGATTTCATGATCTACTGAAAGTGCTAAAAAGGAAAATCCAAATAAAGTATCTGGTCTGGTTGTAAAACACTTAATCTCTTTTACTGGGAGATCTCCCTCTGTTTTGAAGGCGATTTCACAACCAAAAGACTTTCCAATCCAATTTTTTTGCATCACTTTAACCTTATTTGGCCATTGCTTTAAATCATCTAAACCATCAAGCAATTCTTGTGAGAATTTTGAAATATTAAAAAACCATTGATTCAATTTTTTACGTTCGACAACCGCTCCAGATCTCCATCCTTTGCCATCAATAACCTGCTCATTTGCAAGCACTGTTTGATCAATAGGGTCCCAGTTGACATAGTTTTCTTTTCTATAAACTAATCCTTTTTCATAAAGTTCTAAAAAAAATAATTGTTGATGTTTATAATATTCTTCTGAACATGTGGAAATTTCTCTATCCCAATCAATAGAAAGACCTAGCTTTTTTAACTGTTCTTTCATTGTTGATATGTTTTTCTTTGTCCATTCTTTTGGATCTAAATTATTTTCTCTTGCAGCATTTTCTGCAGGCATTCCAAATGCATCCCAACCCATTGGGTGCATTACATTAAAGCCTTGTAAAGATTTATACCGAGATAAAACATCACCTATGGTGTAATTTCTTACATGACCCATATGTATATTTCCTGAGGGATACGGGAACATCTCTAGACAATAAAATTTTTCTTTAGAGGTATCTATCTTAGATTGAAAAACCTTTAATTTTGCCCATTTTTCTTGCCACTTTTCTTCGACAGTTTTAAAATTATATCTTTCCATTTAATTAAATTAAAACTTATTTCTAATTATTTGGTTGTATCGACTGAACTACCTTTATAGGGCTTAAAATTTTTATCATCTTTCTGTTTTTTATAGACTATTGCTTTTGATAAAATTTGTTTTTTTAGTTCTGCATTTAATGATCCCGTCTTTTGTGAAATCTTACAGCTTGCCACTTGATTACATTTTTTATAAAAAACTTTTATGTCTAATGCATCAGCTCTAACTTCATTTGTTAAAAAACGAATTGATATTTTTACCGATTCATCAAGATTATCACTATCCGAGTACCAGTCTGTTACGATAATACCGCCACTATAATTAACAGACGAAAGGGGCATAAAGTCTACAGTATCAAGAGATGCTCTCCACAACTCATTAGCGCTGGCAAACATAAAATCTCCCCCCTTTCTACCTTGTAAAGCACTATCTAATCTAAAACCTCTTCCTTCCTCTAGATTTTTTTTGACTCTTGCTTTTGGATCTGGAGAAATTTCTCGTGCATCTGAACCAGGTAAATTTTCAATAGTTTTGCATGAATTAAGAGTAAATAAAGCTAATAAAAAAAAAGTGATAAATCTATAATTTGATAATTTTGGCATAAATGTTCTTAAAAATAAGTAATAGATGAAAAATTGAGATAATTAAAAGAATATTTTTAAAAAGGTCAAAAATATCACGTAAATTAACGTTTTTGGTGATGTAAAAATGCAACACTTTTATAAAAAAAAGAGCAATAAATTAACAATTAATCAAAAAAATCAACAAATATTGATAAGTAGGATCTGTTTAATATTAAGCAATTAACGAAAGGTAATAATATGAACAATCTAAAGAAAATAGGATTGACAGCATTAGGTACTGCAATGGTAGCAAGTTCAGCACAAGCCGTTGAAGTTTCTGTATCTGCTGCAACATCAATCTTTTTTGGCGGAGAAGACAACAGTGCATCCGGTAACGGATGGTCTATGACTGACCAAGTGTCTTTCAACGCAAGTGGTGAAATGGACAATGGTTTCACAATATCAACACACTTACAAATCGATGCATTAGCAGAGTCATCTGCAGGCAGTCACTTCGATGATAGAAATATAGTTATCGGCATGGGTGATATGGGAACTATGACTTTTTCTGGTCACGGTTCTGATGGACCAGTTGGTGCTTGGGATGACTTGGTTCCTACTGCTAACGAAGAGTCTTGGAGTACAGCTATCGGTGGATCAGCTGATAAGCCTACTAACGCAGACATAGGTACTAACTCGTTTATCTATGATTACACATTAACTGATGCAATATCTCTTAAAGCTGCTTACAAACCATCAAAAAGTGGTGGTATTGATAGTTCAACTGAAGTTGGTGTACAATACGCTGCCGGTGGTTTAACTGTTAGTGCTGCAATGGGTGAAAACAATGCTGCTGCAGATAAAATAGACTTAGCTGTATTCAGTGCAAACTATGCAATGGGTCCAGTTACATTTGGTATACAGTCTAACTCAACAGATCATGGAACACCAACAAATGACGAAGACTTTGTAGCATACGGTATTTCATACCAAGCAACTGATGATGTATCATTCTCATATGGTGTATCTTCAATTGACTATGCTTCAGCTACAAAAGAAGACCAAGATTCGTCTGCAGTAAGTGCTTCATTTACAGCAGGTGGTGTAGCGATTTCAGCTTCATATCAGGTTACTGATAACGTAGCTGGAACAACTACAATGGATAACACAGGTTATGAAATAAACTTCTCTTTTGCATTTTAATTAAAGAAGTAATTTATTTAAAGAAAAGGCCTCTTTTTAGGGGCCTTTTTTTTGTTTAAAAAATGAAATACCAGCAAAACTTCTTGAATAGGTAAGATTAATTAATTTAATATTATTTTTTGTTACACCTCCAAGAGCAACAATTTCCTTATTTGAAAGTTTTGATATTAAATTAAATTTATTAATCCCTAG
>CACFIL010000002.1 GCA_902566315.1 uncultured Pelagibacteraceae bacterium | reverse complement strand
CAAAATTTATAAAAAAATTATAATTAATGTTCACAATAACTTGACCAATGAGTACAACTTCAGCTAGATTGGCTGAATGTCAAAATTATATTCTGGAGCTGAGTTAGTGTTCAAATGTTTGGAAGATCAAAATGTTAGCCACATATTTGGTTATCCTGGAGGAGCAGTCCTTCCAATATATGATGAATTAAAAAATTTTAATTCAATAAAACATATTTTGGTAAGACATGAACAAGGTGCGGGACATGCTGCTGAAGGCTATGCAAGATCAACTGGAAAACCAGGTGTATTGTTAGTAACGTCAGGTCCTGGAGCCACCAATGCTGTTACTGCTTTAACAGATGCTTACATGGACTCAGTCCCTTTAGTTTGTATCACAGGACAAGTTCCAACACATTTAATTGGTACAGATGCCTTTCAAGAATGTGATACTACAGGGATAACTAGACCATGCACTAAACATAATTGGTTAGTTAAAGATATTAACGACTTAGCTAAAATTATGCATAAAGCTTTTGAAGTGGCAACAACAGGTAGGCCGGGACCGGTTTTAGTCGATATACCTAAAGATATTCAATTTCAAAAAGCTAAATATAAAAATTATAAGAAGAATAAAAAATCAAATGGTAAATCTCATGATAATTATTCACAAAAAAATATTGATGATTTAATTAATTTAATTCGAAAAGCAAAAAAACCAATTTTTTACACTGGAGGTGGAGTAATAAATTCCGGAACAAAAGCAAGTGAGCTTTTAAGAGAACTTGTGTATGCAACAGGTTTTCCGATAACTTCAACTTTACAGGGTCTTGGTTGTTTTCCTGCTGATGATAATCAATTTTTAGGAATGTTGGGTATGCATGGAACTTATGAAGCAAACAACGCCATGTATTCATGTGACTTAATGATAAATGTTGGTGCGAGGTTTGATGATAGAATTACTGGTAAGATTGACGAGTTCTCTCCAAAGTCTAAAAAAGTTCATATTGATATAGATCCATCATCAATAAATAAAAATGTAAAAGTAGATTTAGCAATTGTTGGAGATATTAAATCAGTTTTAACATCAACACTAAAAACTTTCAAAAAATCTAAAAATAATTTTTCTAAATCAAACAAACATCAAATATCTAATTGGTGGGAACAAATTCAGAAATGGAGATCTAAAAGATCATTAGACTACATTGGTAGTGAAGAAACTATCAAACCTCAATATGCGATTGAAAGATTATATGAACTTACCAAAGATAAAGATACCTATGTAACAACTGAAGTAGGCCAACATCAAATGTGGGCTGCTCAACACTATAAGTTCAATAAACCAAATAGATGGATGACTTCAGGAGGTCTTGGTACAATGGGATATGGCTTACCTGCAGCTGTCGGAGTTCAGATTGCACACCCTAAAAAATTAGTTATAGATATTGCTGGTGAAGCCTCTGTTTTAATGACTATGCAAGAAATGTCTACAGCAGTACAATACAATTTACCTATAAAAATATTTATTTTAAATAATGAATACATGGGAATGGTAAGACAATGGCAGGAACTATTACATGATAAAAATTATTCTGAGAGCTATACAGCTGCATTGCCTGATTTTGTCAAAATGGCAGAAGCGTATGGTTGTGTTGGTATAAGAGCAAAAACACCTGAGGAGTTAGATGATAAGATTATTGAGATGTTAAACACAGATCGTCCAGTTATATTTGATTGTCTTGTAGACAAACAAGAAAACTGCTTTCCAATGATACCATCTGGAAAACCTCATAATCAAATGTTGCTTGGTCCTAAAGATCAAAAAGAAAAAAAGATTACTGGAAAGGGTAAAGCACTGGTTTAATGGCTAACTCAAAATCAGCATATAGTTTTGCAGGAAAAAAACAGAAGTCTGATACTCATATTATAGTTGTGTGGGTAGATAATGAAGCTGGAGTTTTAGCCCGTGTAGTTGGCTTATTTTCCGGAAGAGGCTACAACATCGAGTCTCTTGCAGTAGCCGAGGTTGATCAGAAGCAAAATATTTCTAGAATAACAATTGTTACTACAGGTACCCCCCAAGTTGTAGATCAGATCAAACTTCAATTAAAAAAATTAGTTCCAGTTCATAAAGTGGCAGATTTTAAAAGAGAAGATAAAAATGTTATTTTTAAAGAAATGGCATTATTCAAGTTTGTTGCAAATAATGGCAAACTAAATAAAGCTTTTGAGGCTTGTAAAAATTTTAATCCGGTAATATTAGATAAAACAAATAAATCAAATGTTATACAAATAACAGCTTTAAGAAGAGAAATAGACAGTATGTCAAAAAATTTAAAAAAATTTGGTTTGGTAAGTGTTTCAAGAACAGGTGCAGTTGCCATGACTAGAGGGTCAGAAATATTTAAATAAATAAAATTAAAGGAGAGAAATTATGAAAATGTTTTATGAAAAAGATACTAACGTAAATTTAATAAAAGATAAAAAAGTAGCAATTTTTGGTTATGGAAGTCAAGGTCATGCACATGCACTTAATTTAAGAGATAGTGGTGTTAAAGAAGTTGTGGTGGCTTTAAGAGAAGGTTCATCAAGTATTGAAAAAGCTGAGTCTAAAGGTTTAAAAGTTATGAATTTATCAGATGCTGCAGAATGGGCAGATGTAGTGATGATTCTAACTCCAGACGAATTACAAGCATCAATATATAAAAATCATATAGAGCAACGTGTTAAAGAAGGAACATCAATTGCGTTTGCTCATGGTTTAAATGTTCACTATGATCTTATAAAAGCTAGAAAAGATTTAGATGTATTTATGGTTGCACCAAAGGGACCTGGTCATTTAGTAAGAAGTGAATATGAAAAAGGTGGTGGAGTTCCTTGTTTATTTGCTGTTCACCAAGATGGTTCTGGTAAAGCAAGAGATTTGGCAATGTCATATGCATCAGCTGTTGGTGGAGGCAGGTCTGGAATAATTGAGACTACATTTAAAGATGAGGTAGAAACTGATCTATTTGGAGAACAAACAGTGTTATGTGGTGGACTTGTTGAATTAATTAAAAATGGATATGAAACTTTAGTTGAAGCTGGATACGAGCCCGAAATGGCTTACTTTGAAACTGTTCATGAAGTGAAATTAATAGTGGATTTAATATACGAAGGTGGAATTGCTAATATGAATTATTCAATTTCAAACACAGCAGAGTATGGTGAGTATCAGTCAGGTCCAAGAATAATTAAAAAAGATGAAACCAAGCAAAGAATGAAAGAAGTTTTATCAGAAATTCAATCTGGAAAATTTACAAAAGAATGGATGGAAGAATGCAAAAATGGTCAAAAAAACTTTCTTGCAACTAGAGCTAAATTAGCAGAACACTCGGTTGAAAAAGTTGGCGCTGAACTTCGGGCTATGATGCCTTGGATTTCAAAAAAGAAACTTGTTGATAGTGATAAGAAGTAGATAAATTATTGTTTTATTTGGGCTAAAATAGCCATTTTATTTTGCAATCTGAGCGTGAGCATGTATGATATGTGTGCTTATAATAATTAAATGACAGATAATAACAGAGTATACATTTTTGATACTACAATGCGTGATGGAGAGCAGTCTCCTGGCGCATCAATGAGTTTGGAAGAAAAAATCCAAATAGCTAGAGTATTTGATGAACTTGGAATAGATATTATTGAAGCTGGATTTCCAATTGCATCTCCAGGAGATTTTGAAGCTGTAACCGAAGTCAGTAAAATATTAAAAAAATCAATACCTGCAGGTTTAGCAAGACATTCAAAAAAAGACATTGATAGATGCTATGAGGCTCTTAAACATGCTCCAAGATTTAGAATTCATACTTTTATTTCCACAAGTCCTTTACATATGAAGCATAAGCTTAATAAATCACCAGAAGAAGTTTATGAAGCAATAAAACAAAATGTAACTTATGCAAGAAATTTTACCGATGATGTGGAATGGTCTTGCGAAGATGGAACTAGAACAGATATGGATTATATGTGTAAGACAGTAGAACTAGCAATTAAATGTGGCGCTAAAACAATAAACATTCCTGATACTGTTGGCTATACTATTCCATCTGAATTTACAAAAATTATTGAAACTTTGTTGAATAAAGTTCCAAACATAGATAAGGCGATTCTTTCAACACATTGTCATAATGATTTAGGTTTGGCAGTTGCCAATTCTCTGGCAGGTGTACAAGCAGGAGCTAGACAAATTGAATGTACAATAAATGGTTTAGGAGAAAGGGCTGGAAATGCAGCACTTGAAGAAGTTGTGATGGCTATGAAAACAAGACCTGATTTAATGCCATATGAAACTGGAATTGAAACTACTCTTCTAAGTAAAGCATCCAAGATAGTATCAAATGCTACAGGTTTTCCTGTCCAATATAATAAAGCTATTGTTGGAAAAAATGCTTTTGCTCATGAAGCAGGCATTCATCAAGATGGAATGTTAAAAAATAGGCAAACATATGAAATTATGACACCAGAGAGTGTAGGCGTTAAACAAACATCTCTCGTAATGGGTAAACACTCAGGTAGACACGCATTTAAAGATAAATTAACCAGCTTAGGATATCCAGATCTCACTGATGATGTTGTAGATAATGCATTTGCAAAATTTAAAATCTTAGCAGATAAAAAGAAACATGTTTATGATGAAGATATAATCGCATTAATAGATGATAGTTTAATAACAGACAATAAAGTAAGTGCTATCAATTTGAAGTCTTTGAAAGTATTTGCTGGTACAGGAGAACCTCAAAAAGCAGAAATGACTTTAGATGTTTTTGGTGAAGTTAAAAAAGCATCAGAAACAGGCGACGGTCCAGTTGATGCTATTTTTAAATGTATAAAAAAACTTTATCCACATGAGGTGAATTTACAACTTTACCAAGTGCATGCTGTTACAGAGGGAACAGATGCTCAAGCCACAGTAAGTGTTAAAATTGAAGAAAATGGAAAAACAACTGTAGGACAAGCTGCAGATACAGACACTTTAGTTGCATCTGCAAATGCTTACATAAATTCACTTAATAAAATGATTATAAAAAGAGATAAAACCGCACCAGGGACAAATATGGAAAATCAAAATTTTGAAAATCAAAAGATGAAAGGTATATAAAAATGGCGATGTTCAGTAACTTAAAGAAATTATGGAGTCAAGATATGGCAATAGATCTTGGTACAGCAAACACACTTGTAGTTTTAAAGGGCAAAGGTGTAGTTCTCAATGAGCCATCAGTAGTTGCAGTTGTTGACAATAAAGGGAAAAAATCAGTTTTAGCTGTCGGAGATGAAGCAAAGACTATGCTTGGAAGAACACCAGGAAATATTCAAGCAATCAGACCTTTGAGAGACGGTGTTATTGCAGACTTCGTTGTCACTGAGGAGATGATTAAACATTTTATTAAAAAAGTTCATAAAAAAACATTAGCTAATCCAAGAATTTTAATATGTGTACCAACTGGTTCAACACCAGTTGAAAGAAAAGCAATTCAAGATAGCGCCCTTGCAGCTGGAGCTCGTAAAGTTAACTTAATTGAGGAACCAATAGCTGCAGCAGTAGGAGCTGGACTACCAATATCTGAAGCAACTGGGTCAATGGTTGTTGATATAGGTGGAGGCACAACTGAAATTGCAGTTTTATCTTTAGGTGGCGTTGTATATTCAGAGTCATTAAGAGTAGCTGGAGATGCAATGGATAATTCTTTGAAAGAATATATGAGAGAAGAGTACAATTTAATGATTGGCGATAGTACTGCAGAAAAAATCAAAAAAGATATTGGTACAGCTATCCCAACAAACAATAACACATATGCAGTCAAAGGTAGAGATTTAAGATCTGGAACTCCCAAAGAGGTAAATATTTCAGAAGAAGATACTGCAGAAGCACTAAATCCAATCCTAAAAGATATAGTATCTGCAATAAAAAAAGCTTTAGAAAATACTCCACCAGAGTTATCGGCTGATTTAGTTGATATGGGCTTAACCCTTACAGGAGGTGGTTCTCTTTTAAATAATATAGATAAAAGATTCTCGAAAGAAACAGGTCTTCCAGTGAATGTTGCCGATGATCCCTTATCTTGCGTTGCAATTGGAACTGGTAAAGCTTTAGACCAAGAGGAAACTTTTTCATCAGTCTTATCTGAGTATTAATCAAAATGTCTAGAGAAATGGGCAGAGATGATTTGGTTATATCTGCTCGTTCAATTTTTTTAAATAAAGGTAATAGACGAAAATTTTCACTTTTTACTTTAATTATCGTATCTATAATTGTTTTATCATTAGAATATTTTAAAACAGGACCTATTAATCAATTTAGGTCAGTAGCCAAAGATGCTGTTCTTAAAACTTCATATATTATATCATTACCATTTTTATCTTTAAAAAATGCTTATTACGGTGCTAGTGATCTTTTAAAAATACATGAAGAAAATAAAAAATTTAAGATAATTGATTTAAATATTGAAGAGTTAAAACTTGAAAATCAATTTTTAAAAGAAGAAAATTTAAGACTTAATGCACTGATTGAAGAAAAAAGCCTCTTTTCAGATAATTATCATTTAACTAAAATTTTACTAGATCAAAAGAGCCCATATTTACGATCAGTTGTGATTAATAAAGGTTTCAAACATAATATTAAAATAGGCTCAGGTGTGAGAAGTGGATCATATTTTATAGGTAAGGTGGTTGGAGTTAATTACTTAACTTCGAGAGTTTTATTAATAAATGATCTTAATAGTAAGATACCAGTAATAATTGAGCCTAATGGAACCAGCGCAATAGTTTCAGGTAATGGAAGTAAATTTAATGGTGATATTGAGTATCTGCCTGAAAAAAACCTAGTTGAAGAGGGTCATATTGTTTATACTTCAGGAGCTGATGGGATAATTTCCTCTGGAATACCCATAGGTAAAATAACTATTATAAATAAAAAAAAATATGTGAAATTTTTTGCAGATTTTGATCAAATTAAAGTTGTTAAGGTTTATTTTAAAAAGTGAGTTTATTTGCTAACAGAATTTATTCTAAGACAATTACAAGTTTACCCACTTTAATTTTATTTTTAGTCGTAATTTTAGGTTTAAATATAAATATTATTTATAAAAATTATGATTTTATCATAAATTTTAGCTACATAATTGTATTCTTCTGGAGTTTAAAAAAACCAGAGCATCTAGGTTTTGGATTAATTTTTTTTGCAGGTATTGTAAATGACGTAGTTCAAAGTATGCCAATTGGAATATCTTCCTTAGATTATTTATTATTATCTGCGATTGGAGTATTTATAAGAAATAGGTCGATCATATACAATTTAATTTATGATTGGATATCATTTTTCATATCAATTTTAATTGTAGGATCATTAAATTACATTATATTAATAACATTATTTAAAATTCCAATTGTCTATGAAAGTTTAATATTGGGTTTATTTGTTACATTTTTAATTTACCCTATATTTTCCAGAATATTTGCTTGGATAGATAATATGGTACTAGTTAAAGAGAATGATAAAAAAAATAGGTAATTTAAATAAAAATAAAATTATAAGTAGAAGACTTTTTGTTTTAGTTGCCGCAAAGATTGGGTTAATTGGGATTGTTACTTCAAGATTATATAATCTTCAAATTTCGCAAAAGCAAAAATATGAAGTTTTATCTGACAAAAATAGAATTAGAGAATGGAAAACTCCACCTCAAAGAGGAATAATAACTGATTATTTTAATAATGTTATTGCAGATAATCAAAGAGTTTATCAAGTTCATTTATCTCTTGAAGAAGTTTCCAATTTTAATAATTCAATTTTTAAACTTAAAAATATTATTAGTCTTAAAGAGGATGAAATAAAAAAAATATATGAGAAGAAAGAAAAGTCTAAGCCATGGGATACTTTAATAATTTCTGAAAATTTATCATGGAAAGAATTTTCTAAATTAAATTTGTATTTGCATGAATTAGATGGAGCGAAGCCAGTTTTATCTACTTCAAGATATTACCCTTACTCCAATGATTTAGTACATGTTGTTGGTTATGTTGGTGATGCAACAGCTCAAGAAATTCAAAATAAAAAAAAAATACAGGAAAACTTTGTACCAGGTTTAAAAGTTGGAAAAATTGGTATTGAAAATTCAAAAGATACTGATCTTATAGGAAATCATGGAACTAAAAGGTATGAAGTAAATGCATCAGGAAAAAAAATAAGTGAAATAAGTTATAATAAAGAAACTCAAGGTCAAAATTTAAGAACGACCATAGACTTAGAAATTCAGCAGTTGGCTCAAGAGTTATTAAAAAATCAGGCAGGTTCAATATGTGTTATGGATATATTTACAGGTGAGGTAATTACCATGGCATCGTCTCCAACCTACGATCCAAATAAGTTTACGCATGGAATAAGCAATAAAGATTGGAATGAAATTAAAAATAATAAGTTAAGACCTTTACTAAATAAATCATTAGCTGGATTATATTCTCCTGGATCAACTATAAAACCCTTAGTTGCACTTGCTGCACTAGAATATGGGATAATAGACACAAAGTTTAAAGTAAACTGTAAAGGTCATGACCATCCATATGAATTGTATGGAGAAAGATATCATTGTTGGAAAAAAAATGGTCATGGATGGATGAGTATGAGAAATGCCATTAAACAGTCATGTGATATTTATTTTTATGAAGTCGCAAGGCTTTTAGGTGTAGATAAGCTTTCATTAATCGCAAAAAGATATGGCCTAGGCTCAAAAGTCTTAGAAGATTTTTTTTCAGAAGAAAAAAAAGGAATTGTCCCCTCAACGAAATGGAAAAAACAAGTTTTAGATCAGTCTTGGTATCTTGGCGAAACTGTAATTACTGGAATAGGACAGGGTTACATTCAGACTACTCCACTTCAATTATGTTTGATGACAGCGCAGTTGGCTAATGGAGGCTATAAAATTAAGCCAAATTTAATTTATGATAAAGAAATAAATTTAGATGCTATTAAATCAAAAATTGAAAGTGAAAAAAATAAATCTGTAAGTCAAAATATTCTGAAAGATCACGAATTTAAATACTATGAAAGACTTTATAGAAATCCAAATAATTTAAAGTTTGTTTTAGATGCAATGTATGGGTCAACCAATGAACAATTTGGAACCTCTTTCAGATCTAGGCACAAAGAAGATAAATATAAGTTTGCTGGAAAAACTGGAACTTCTCAAGTTAAAAGAATTACTGATCAAGATAGAGAGCTTGATTTAGAACTTGAAGAGATAGAATATAAAAGTAGAGATCATGCTTTATTTATTGCATTTGCGCCTTATGATAAACCAAGGTATTCCCTTAGTGTTTTGATAGAGCATGGAGGCTCTGGTAGTAAAGCAGCCGCTCCATTAGCAAACAAATTAATAAAAAAAATTTTAGATAGGCATGGATTAAGAGAAAAAATTAGAAAAGATTTAAAAAATATTGCATGATACTTTCAACATCACTAAATTCTACTAGCTATTCATTTATTGATAAACTTAAAGCTATTGATTACTTTTTAATAATAATTGTTGCTATAATTGGTTCAATAAGTGTTTTTTCAATTTATTCTACAGAAAGTGGGAACTTTTCTTTTTATACTAAAAATCATTTAACTAGATTTCTAGTATTTTTTTCTATGTTTTTAGTTATTTCATTTGTAAGAGTTTCATTTTGGTATAGGCAGGCATATATTTTTTATATTCTAGGAATTTTACTTCTATTACTTGTAATTTTTTTTGGAATTTCAGCATCAGGATCTAAACGATGGATAAATCTTTTCATAATGAACCTTCAGCCTTCAGAACTAATGAAAATTGCAATAATAGTATGTTTTGCAAGATATTACCATCGTATTCAAAGTTCAGATATTCAAAGTTATAAATATTTATTACAACCGATCATACTTTTGTTGATACCTTGCTATTTAGTTATAACTCAACCTGATTTAGGAACAGCAATTTTAATAGCAGGAAGTGGGTTGGCTATTATTTGGTTAGCAGGACTTAATTTAAAATATTTTATATATTCAGGATTAATATTGTTAGTCTCATTACCTTTTGTAATTTCAATTTTAAAACCATATCAAAAATCAAGAATATTAACTTTTTTTAATCCAGACAGAGACCCTTTGGGTGCAGGTTATCAAATAATTCAATCTAAAATAGCAATTGGTTCAGGAGGATTGTTAGGCAAAGGTTTCTTACAGGGTACACAAAGTTATCTTGAATTCTTACCTGAAAAACACACTGACTTTATTTTTACTCTTTTTTCTGAAGAATTTGGCTTTGTTGGTTCAATGCTTCTAATTTTATTATACGCTTTATTAATTTATAGAATAATAAGGATTGGTTTTTTTAGTAGATCATTTTTTGCAAAACTATACTGTTATGGTTTTGCATCTGCTTTATTCTTATATATTTTTGTAAATATAGCCATGGTAGTTGGGTTGTTGCCAATCGTTGGAGCACCACTTCCTATCATGTCATACGGAGGATCATCTATGTTATCAATAATGCTAGGTTTAAGTATTGTAATGAGCTGCAAAATTTACAGTCGAGATCCGATCGGCAATTAAGATAATGTAAACAGTTATCCACCGCGGTCAAATAACATCTATTATAATTTAACTTACCAACTATATTTTTCCTGTGTCAGAAAAAACTTTAAAAGTTGGTATAATAGGAGCAGGAATTCAAGGAGTATGTAATGCTCTTTTTCTTCAAAAAAAAGGCTATCAAGTAATTTTGTTCGATAGAGATGAACCTGGAAATGCAGCCTCTTATGGTAATGCAGGTCATTTTTCTCCTTATGCATCAGTCCCTTTAAACAGGCCAGATATTGTAAGTGATGTCCCATCAATGCTTATGAGCTCAAGAGGACCCTTGGCACTTAAATGGAATTATGTTCCAAAAATGATCCCTTGGTTTTCAAAATTTTTAATGAATTGTACTAATGATAAAATGATGCATACCGCAAAAAATATGCATCAAATTTTAGATCAATCATTACTGGCATATGATGAACTATTTGAGGAGATAGATTTAGAAGGCTTAGTTGAAAATAATGGGATTTTATATGTCTGGAACGAAAAAAATTTAAAAAGTAGAGAGCTAGAAATAAAAATTAGAGATGATCTGGGCGTTAAGCAACAAGTGGTAAATAAAAAAGAAATACATGATTTGGAACCAAATTTAAAACCATTTTATCATGGAGGTGTTTTCTATGATTATGCAAGACATGCAAGAAATCCAAAAAAAATATTAATAAAGCTATTTGAAAATTTTATAAAAAAAGGTGGAAAGTTTTTAAAACTAAATATCCAAGATTTGAATTTTGACGAGGAGAAACCTGTTTTAAGATCGGAAACCCAGAGATTTGTTTTTGATAAA
Organism: uncultured Pelagibacteraceae bacterium; assembly: GCA_902566315.1. GTDB lineage: Bacteria > Pseudomonadota > Alphaproteobacteria > Pelagibacterales > Pelagibacteraceae > Pelagibacter. Next base: position 133,056 of record CACFIL010000002.1, on the reverse strand, counting down.
TTGGTTATTGCATGTGGTGCGTTTTCAAAAAAACTTACTGATAAACTTCATGAAAATATTCCACTGGATACCGAAAGAGGTTATCATGTTCATTTTAAAGATTTTGATCATTTAATTTCTAGACCAGTGGTTTATTCTAACAGAGGGTTTGGAATGTCACCAATGGATCAAGGGTTAAGAGTAGTTGGTACTGTGGAGTTTGGCGGTTTAGAAAATGCTTTATCAAAATCTAGGATTAAAAACTTAATTTTAAATGCAAAGGATATGCTTGACGGTTTGCCTGAGCACAAAGATGAGTGGTTAGGGTTTAGACCTACACTGCCAGATTTTTTACCAATAATTGGACCATCAAAAAATTATAAAAATGTATTTTACTCATTTGGTCACCATCATTTAGGATGGACTTTAGGTGCAATTTCTGGAAAAATAGTGTCTGGTATGATTGCAAATGAAAATACTAATATGGATTTAAAGCCTTACAGTTCAGTTAGATTTGCTTAAAAAAGTTAAATAGTGTGGAAATTAAACTTGAAGACAAATATAAATTAAGTAAAGGCACTAGATTTTTAACTGGTGCCCAAGCTCTTGTTCGAGTTCCAATTGTTCAAGCAAGAAGAGATAAACAAAAAAACTTAAATACTGCATGTTACATTTCTGGCTATAGAGGATCTCCTCTAGGTGGCTACGACCAGCAGATTTTAAAAAACAAAAAATATTTGAATGAAAACAATATTTATTTTCAACCAGGAATAAATGAGGAACTCGCTGCAACTTCTCTATGGGGAACACAGCAAGTCAATCTTAGAAAACAAGATAAATACGATGGGGTTTTTGGCATATGGTATGGTAAAGGGCCAGGAGTAGATAGAGCAGGAGATGCATTAAAACATGTAAATCTGGCAGGTACCTCAAAGTTTGGAGGCGTCATTGCTTTAATGGGGGATGACCATATATGTGAGTCCTCAACAACCTCTCATCAAAGTGAATTTGCAATGATTGATGCGATGATACCTTTTTTTAATCCAAGTGGCGTTCAAGAAATACTAGATTATGGAATAATAGGAATAGAATTATCAAGAAAAAGTGGATGTTGGGTAGGGATAAAGTGTGTTCATGATAACGTGAGTTCAGGAGCAACAGTTGACTTAGATGAAAATAGGTTAAATCTATTAGATATTTCAAGTGAAAACTATCCATCTGAAGGTTTAAATATAAGACTTAAAGATACCGCTCAAGAAAAAGAATATCGACTACACCATCATAAAATAAAATATGTAAAAGAATTTTGTAAAATAAATAATTTGAATAAAATTATTTTCGACTCAGAAAATCCAAAAGTTGGAATAATTAGCACTGGAAAATCTTTTTTAGATACAAAATTAGGGCTAGAAAAAATAGGAATAAATGAAGATGTTGCCAACCAAATAGGAATTAAATTTCTTAAAATTGCTATGCCTTGGCCATTAGAGGAAACAATAATTGAAAAATTTTCGGAAAATTTAGAAAAAATCATTGTTGTTGAAGAAAAAAGATCAATCATTGAAACACAAGTTAAAGAAATATTATTTAATAAAAATTTAAATATAAAAGTAGTTGGAAAAAATGATGAAAATAATAATGATTTATTTGTTTCTTCTGGAGCTTTAGACCCAGGAGAAATCGGTTTAAAAATATCTGAAATAATTAATTACCTTAACTTACCGGATGAAGTACATAATCTTTCAAAAAAGTTAAAGTCTTTGAAAGAAAAAATTAATTCAAATATCTCCTTAAAAAGAGTTCCACATTTCTGCTCTGGGTGCCCTCATAATACTTCAACTAGAATACCAGAGGGTAGTAGAGCAATTACAGGTATCAGTTGTGCATACCTTGTGGAACATATGGAAAGAGATAATGAAGGCTTTTCACAAATGGGATCAGAGGGGGCAACTTGGGTTGGTGAGTCTGTTTTTAGCAATACTGACCATGTTTTTCAAAATATGGGAGATGGGACTTACATTCATTCAGGAATTCTATCTATAAGACATGCAGTTGCAGCAAAAACTAAAATGACATTTAAGATTTTGTATAACGATGCTGTTGCGTTAACAGGAGGTCAAGCATTAGACGGATTACCAACAGTTGCGCAAATGTCTAAACAGCTTGAAGCAGAAGGTGTTGAAGAAATTGCAATAATCACAGATGAAATTGAAAAATATAGTGATAGAGGAGGTTTTGCGAAAAATTCAAAAGTTTATGACAGAAAAAATATTATAGATGTTCAAATTGAATTAAGCAAAATTAATGGAACAACTGTTATTATTTATGATCAAACCTGCGCGGCTGAGAAAAGAAGGAGAAGAAAAAAAGGCATCTTAGAAGAGCCTAGGAAAAAAATTTTTATTAATAAAGACCTATGCGAAGGTTGTGGAGATTGTGGAATACAATCTAATTGTGTTTCTATTGCACCTGTTGAAACTGAATATGGAAGGAAAAGACAAATTGACCAATCTTCTTGTAACAAAGATTACACATGTGTTGATGGATTTTGTCCAAGCTTTGTAAGTCTTGAGGGAGATATAAGGCTTAAGAAAAATTATGACGATAATTTAATTAATAAAATAAATTCAAAGATAGAAGATCCAATATTGCCTGAAATTACTAAGTCTTTTGGAATAATGATTGCCGGAATTGGTGGTACAGGAGTTGTTACAATTGGAGCTGTGTTAGCAACAGCTGCTCAAATAGATGGAAAAGGATCAGGGGTTTTAGATATGACTGGGTTAGCTCAAAAAGGTGGAGCTGTTAAAAGTTTCTTAAGAATTTTTGAAAAACCAGAGGATGTAGGGGCAATAAGATTATCTTATGGTGATACAAACTTACTTCTGGGGTTTGATTTACTTGTATCAAATGATTTAGAAATAATAAAAACCTTAGATAAAAAAATTTCAAAATTAATAGTTAATACGGATGAAGTTATGCCTGGAGATTTTACGAGAGACAAAAATTTCTACTTACCTTTTGATGAAATGAGAGATAATTTAATTAATATAGCAGGTCAAGAAAATATAAAATTTATATCTTCAAATAAAATTACATCCAAGATTTTAGGAAATTCAATATTATCTAATATGTTTAATGTTGGAGTTGCATATCAATCAGGCCTGATACCAATTTCAGCTTCATCGATTGAAAAAGCAATTGAATTAAATGGTGCAAGTGTAAAAGATAATATAAACGCATTTAGATTTGGCAGACATTATGAAAATTTAAAAGATGAGGTTTTAGATATAATTAAAGATGAGCCTGAAATATTAGAAGGTTTTGAGTCAAAATATCAGAATAGATTTAAATTTTTAGAAGATTACCAGAATATAAAATATGCTGAAAAATTTGAAGAACTTGTTAGTTATGCAAGAAAGATAGATAAAAATATAGGAAATGGAAGTCAATTCTCAACAGCAGTCTTAAAAAATTATTTCAAATTAATGGCATACAAAGATGAGTATGAGGTATCAAGATTAATGACAAATAAAAAATTCTTAGATGATGTAAATAAAAACTTTGAAGGTGACTTTAATTACAACTTTTATTTAGCTCCACCAATCTTCAGTAAAAAAAGCAAAGTAGACGGTAAATTACTAAAAATAAAATTTGGTGGATGGTTATTTAATGTATTCAAATTACTTTCAAAATTTAAATTTTTAAGAGGTACAAAACTTGATCCATTTGGCTATTTAAATGAAAGAAAAAAAGAAAGAGAATTAATAAGAGATTACAAGCAAACAATTACTGACATAGGAACAAAAATAAATAAATCAAACTATGAAACGGCAGTTAAAATAGCATCAATACCTGATCAAATCAGAGGTTTTGGACATGTTAAGGAAAAGAATATAAAAGAAGCTATAAACTATAGAACAGATTTACTTAATTCTTTTCATGAAAACACTTAACCCTTTATATTTAGCCTCTCTTTATTTGGTGTTAGCTTGTTTATTTTGGGCAGGTAACTTTATAATTGGAAAAGCCGCAAGTATTATTGACATTCCTCCTATATCCTTAAATTTTTATAGATGGTTTTTGGCTTGGTTAGTTTTACTTCCATTCACTTATAAAGAATTGTTAAATAACAAAAAAATTATCATAGATAATATTTTTTTATTTTCATTATTGGGAATTTTGGCTGTGACAGTTTTTAATTCAGCTCTTTTTTACTCACTGAGACATACTCAAGTTATTACTGGAGTACTTATGATTTCAACAGTACCAGTTATGATTATATTATTTTCATTCTTACTTAAAATTGAGAAAACAAATTTATTTCAATTAATAGGAGTATTTCTCTCACTTACAGGCGTTTTGTTTATAATATCAAAAGCAAATTTAAATAATTTATTAAATTTATCATTTAACAAAGGAGATATTTTTGCATTAATTGCAATGTTCGCATGGTCTCTTTATTCAGCGCTTTTGAAAAAAAAGGAATTCAATCTATCTCCAATTTCTCTTTTGCAGGTCGTTATAACCTTTGGAGTTATTTTTCTGATTCCTATGTATTTTATTGATTATAGTTTGGGCAGTGTAATCAAATTACAATCCTCTTTTTATTTAGTTTTATTCTATGTTGTTTTTTTCCCTGGTCTAATCTCTTTTCTGTTTTGGATAAAAGGTGTTAAGCTTATTGGTGCAAATAGATCTGGAGTTTTTCTTCATTTGATGCCAATTCTAGGAGCAATAATGGCCATGATAATTTTTAATGAAAAAATTTTATTTTATCATTTCTTAGGTGCAATTTTCATAATTGCTGGTATTACAATCTCGAATAAAAGAACTCAAAATGCTTAAAGTAGCCATTTTAGACGATTACCAAAACGTTGCTCAAGAATTCATAGATTTGAAAAATCTTTCACCAAAGTTTGATATTGAGATTTTTAGCGAACCTTTTGAAAATGAAGATAATGCTATTGAAAAATTAAAAGAATTTGAAGCCTTACTTATAATGAGAGAGAGAACTATAATAAGTGCAAATCTCATTAAAAAATTAAAAAAACTAAAATATATTTCAACAAGTGGAATGAGAAATAAAGCGATAGATTTAGATGCAGCTAAAAAGGCAAAAATTATTGTTACTGGAACTGAAATAAATTCAAATCCAACTTGTGAGTTAACATGGGCTTTAATCCTGGGTCTTGCAAGAAATATTAAAGTAGAAGTTGATAATATGTATCAAGGTTATTGGCAGACAACAGTAGGTATTGAATTAAAAGGTAAAATATTAGGACTTATTGGTTTAGGAAAAGTTGGATCTCAGGTTGCTAAAATAGGAAAAGCTTTTGGAATGCAAGTTATGGCATGGAGTGAAAATTTAAGTCTAGATAAGTGTAAAGATCTTGATGTTTTGCCATCTAGTAAAGAGGATCTTATTCAAAACTCTGATTTTATATCAATTCATGTTCAAGGAGGAGAAAGATATAAGGATTGTATAAAGCTTGCTGAATTTGATAAAATGAAAAAAACTGCTTTTATAATTAATACTTCAAGAGGTCCAATTGTAAACGAAGATGATTTAATTATAGCACTATCAACTAACTTAATAGCTGGTGCTGGCATTGATGTTTATGATAAAGAACCTCTACCCAGTGGTCACAAATTAAGATTTGTCCCTAACGCACTTTTGCTTCCACACGTAGGTTACGTTACAGCTGAAAATTATTCTATTTTCTATACTCAAATGATTGAAAATTTAGAAGCCTGTGTTTCTGGTAAGCCTATTCGAGAAATAAAGTAAAGTGGAATTACCAGTAGTAAATCACCCTGATTATGAAGCAAAAATTGGTGATGATAATAAATTTCCAATTAAAAAGTTTGGTGAATTAGCAAGTTTTCTTAAAAAAGAAAAGGTAGTTAAAAAGTTTTATAAACCTGATCCATGCTCAGTAGATACACTTAAAGAAGTTCACTCGGAGGAGTATATTTTTAAAATTAAAAATAAAACATTAGAGCAAACATTGGTTAAAAAAATAGGGTTCCCTTTAGTTGATAGTGTGGTCAGAAGATCTTTAGTTGCAACAGGTGGAACGGTATTGGCCTCTAAATTAGCAATAAATTATGGAATAGCTTGTAATACAGCTGGTGGGAGTCATCATGCTATTTATGATGAGGGAGCTGGTTTTTGTGTTTTTAATGATGTGGCTGTTGCTGCAAAGTATCTCTTGAATAGAGGATTGGCTAACAAAATCCTAATAGTCGATTTAGATGTTCACCAAGGTAACGGAAATTCAGAAATATTTAAAAATGAAAATAATGTTTTTACATTTAGTATGCACACAAAAGTGAATTATCCACCAATTAAATCAAAAAGTGATCTGGATATTGAACTTGAACAAAACATGGGAGATGATGAGTATTTAGATATTCTAAAAAAAAATTTAATTTTTCTAAACGATTTTAATTTTGATTTTGTATTTTATATCGCAGGTGTTGACATTCACTTAGATGATAGATTGGGGAAGTTGTGTATTACTGACAAAGGAATTAATAAAAGAGACGAGATGGTTATTGGAAACTTTTTTAAAAGAAGAGTTCCTATTTGTGGAGTTTTAGGTGGTGGTTACAACAAAGACTTTAAAAAACTTATTGAATTACATGCAAGTTTACATAAAAATTGTGCTAAATATTTAAATGACAAAAAATAATCCAAATTTAACTCATCAACAAAATAAAGTATTATTTGAAGAAGCAACAGAACCTCCAGGCTCAAGTGAACTTAATTTTGAAAAGAGAGAGGGTAGTTATCATTGTGCAAACTGCGGAGCGAAATTGTTTGAGTCTAACACTAAGTATGAAAGTGGCTCTGGCTGGCCATCATTTTACGAGTCTCTACCTGATGCATTTGAAACTACAACAGACTATCATATCGGTTATGCCAGAACCGAGTACCATTGCAAGAATTGTGGAGGTCATCATGGTCATATATTTGACGACGGTCCACAACCCACGGGCAAAAGATACTGCAATAATGGTGTTTGCCTGGTTTTTAAACCAAACAAATAATACAAACTTAAAATTATCTTGTTAAATTTTCTTGTCCAATATAGGTTTTTATATAAATAAAAGTTATGAAAAAAATACTTTTGGTCTCATTTCTCGTTTTATTTACAAGTAATTTGAGCGCAGATGTATCCAATAATATTTCACAATATATATCTAATTTAATCCCTGGTGAGGGTGATACAGAGGTTAGTATTGATTTAAGAGAAAATAATAAACCTGACTTTAGTATTCTTGCAGTAAGAGAGATTGAAAAAACTGAAAATGGAAATTTTTTTTCTCAGTTATCTTTATTTAATACAGAAAAAGATAATGATGAAAGAATTGTAGCAAATATTGGCTTAGGTAAAAGATCATTAAGCCAAGACAATACGCTAATGACTGGTTTCAATGTTTTTCTAGATTATGATGATGCTGGAAACTTAAGATCTAGTTTTGGTATAGAAGCAAGAAGTGCAGTTTTAGAATTTATGTACAATTATTATTTTGGACTAGATGATGCGTCAGATGAAAAAGTTTTAGATGGATACGAATTAGGTTTGGCATCACAAATTCCTTATCTACATTGGGCAGATGTATTTGTTAATACTTATGAATGGGAAGGTGTTTCTAGAGACGATGTAAAAGGCACAAAAATTGGATCAGAATTATTATTAAGTTCAACATTAAATCTAGAAATTGCTTATGATGATAAAGACAAAAAGGGATTAGAAGATGAGTGGTATGCAAAAATAATGTTTGTTCATCCTCCAAGAAATAAAAATTCTTTACAAGATGGTTTCATAAGTGCAAATACATGGAGAGATCAAAAAGATATGTCTGGTCAATTGTTAACAAAAGTAAAACGTAATAATAAAATTTTTGTAGAATTTAACGGTAAATCAACAATATCGAGAGCTGATTAATGAAAATGACTTTTAGAATATTAATTTTTGTAAAAATCATAATGTTCTTTTCATTTTCAACTTTGCATGCTGCGAGCACAACTGGCCTTGCAAGTGTATACAAAGTAACAATGAAAAAAGTAGAGTTATGTACAGCTAGCACAAGTGTTTCAAGTTGTTCTGGTGCGGTGGTAATAGGAAATACCGAAAAAGTTGTGGATATTGCATCCGTAAATGCAGGTGTTGCAGCTGCAACATTTGGAGATCCAGCACTTTTACCATTAGGAGTAACTTATACACATATGAGAGTTACTATAGATAGAAAATTTACAATTCAAGCTGATTTAGAAGTTTCAGGTGTTACAGAAAACTGCACGACGACTGCAGCACTATCTGGCTCTGCCTACCCTGGTGGTGCATTAAGTGATAATGAAAAATACGATAGAACACCAGTGGTTGTGGACGGAGGCACAGCAGCGGAAGCTGATCTATATTTAAAAAATGATCAAATGAAAGTTTGTGGAAATGCTGCTTGTACTGGAGTGGGTGATGCAAATACGATCACTTATGCTCAAGGGACTGGATCATCAACTTATCAAACACAACATGCAGACGGTAGCACATCTGACGATCATGTGCTGGTTTATACTCTTTCGTCACCTTATACTGTGACTTTAACCCCTCCAATTATAGATATTGGTTTTGGTACCTCAGCGGCAGTTAAAGCAACAGAAGTAGGAACAGATTTATGTATGTTTGACCCGCAGGAACCAGTAGTTACAATAACTATTCAATAAAACTTCATAATTTTCATCATTTAATTTAGACTATATTTATGGATAGAAAAGTTGATAATAAAATTATTCCAGCAAAAAAAAAGCTTAGAAAATTGTCTAAAGATTTTAAGCAAAATTTTAAAAATATTGAGAATTATATAAAAAAAGAGATTTATGAAATCAAAAGTTTAAAGAAATTATCTAAAAATATTATTCCTGAAATAAAGTATAAAGAACTTTTATCATCCGATTTACGAATAATTGATCAAATTAAAAAAAGAGGTTGTATTATTATTAGAGATGTATTTGATCAAAAAAAAATAGGTAAACTTAACAATGATCTAGAAAAATATATTGAAAATAATGGATATCACAATGATCAAAAAGAGAAAGAGGGTCTAGATAATTACTTTAGTGATTTAAAATCTGGTAAACCTCAAATTTATGGACTGTATTGGTCAAAAGCTCAAATAAAAATTAGGCACTCAATGAAAATGGCTAAAATCAAAAAATTTTTAAATAATCTTTGGGTTTATAAAAATGAGGAATACGATGTATTTGATCCAAATCGTGAACTTTCATATGCAGACAGAGTTCGAAGAAGAGAGCCTGGTGACAATAGTTTAGGTTTATCCCCACATTGTGATGCAGGGTCAGTTGAAAGATGGATCGATCCTTCCTATCAAAAAATTTACAATGATATATTTGCAGATAAATTTAAAAACTTTAATCCATTTGACGCAAAATATAGAGATAAAACTGTTGAATTTGAATCCCCAGCAGTAGCCCATGTGTTCAGAACTTTTCAAGGATGGACAGCCTTGACTGAACAAGGTCCTAAAGATGGAACATTGCAGTTGATACCAATCGCAAAAGCTATGGCATATGTTTTAACTAGAGCATTATTAAAAGATGTTCCAGAAAATGAATTATGTGGATCAAAAGTAGGAAAGGCTTTATCGGTAAATAAAACTTATCATAGCTTGCTCTTAGAAGGATTAATTTCAATTCCTAAAATGCATCCTGGTGATACAATTTGGTGGCATCCTGATGTTATACATGCAGTTGAGGATAAGCATTTAGGAAAAAATTTTTCTAATGTTATTTATGTAGGATCAACACCATATTGTAAAAAAAATTTGGATTATATTAATAAGCAATCAAAAAAGTTTTTAGAAGGAAAAAGTCCTCCAGATTTTGCTGCTGAAGATTATGAAATTAATTATAAAGGTAGAGTTACCGTAAATGATTTAAGTGAATTAGCAAAAAAACAATTAGGTTTGATAGATTGGAATTAAATTTACTTTAATGAATCTTCTAAAGTACCATTTTTTTCTAGATCTCTAAGTTCTTGATATCCACCAATATGCTCATCGTTAAAAAAGATTTGAGGAATTGTACGTTTTCCATTTGCTTTTTTAATCATTTCATCTCTTAAATCTGGACCAGTCGATACATCAATTACTTTATATTCAAGATTATTTCTATTTAGCAATCTTTTTGCTGCATCACAAAAGGCGCACATTGGACCCGAATACATAGTTATACTTTTCATACTTTAGATATAATTATATTTTTACAATTTACCAGTTAAGAATTTCATTTTTCTTAATTTTTACTCTTATTTGTTTTCTTGAATATTCAAATTTTTTTCTATGTTTAATACTTTGTGAATTTACTCTTTTTCTCCATAACCTAAAAGATGAAGGTTTAAGACTTCTTCTCATTATCTTAATTACATCAGATTCAGTTTTGCCTGTTTTTTTTTCTATCTCCTCAAATGTAATTCTGTCAGCCCATGCTGCCCAGATAACCCAGTCTGGACTTCCTGGTTTTGGCTCAGGATTTTTGACTTTGGTTGTAGGCCTGTGACTTTTTTTCATAGATTTTTCAGCAAAACTTTAAATAAATTTTAATGCAAATTTTAATGCCTATGATATTATCACTTTTAGATAGTCCTATCTAGCCATCTTTAGCTCCCGGTTTTTTAGGACTATCCTAAAATGCTCCCATTAAACTATTTCCTTTTTCTACAAATTATTCTCTTTATGTTTATTACTCCTGGAACACCAAGGATTGTAATCATTTCATATTCAATGAATTATGGTGTTAAGAAATGCGTATGGACAGCATTAGGAGATGTTACTGCAAATATTATTCAAGCAACTCTTGTTATATTTGTTATTGGTTCATTTATTTCAGATAATCCTAAATTGCTTAATACATTTAAGTGGGTAGGAATAATTTATATTCTATATCTTGCTTATGATATTTATAAATCCCGACCAAAAAGTATAAATTCTGATGAAAAATCTGAAAAAAGTTTTTTTTCTTTTTATAAAGATGGCTTTTTAGTTGCCGGAACAAGTCCTAAGGCTTGGATGTTTTTTCCATTTATTTTTCCACAATTTATTGATTTTAGCTCTAATTATGTCGTTCAATTTATTATTCTAATAACAACATACGTAATTTTAGATTTTTTATCTTTAGTCGGTTATGCAATTCTAGCAAATAAAATGATTATTTGGGTTAAAGCTAACGCAAAAGTTATAAACACAATTTCTGCGTGCGTTTTAATAGTAATAGCAGGCATAATTGCATTTATGCAACAATATTAGGCGTTAATGCGATACTACTGTTACTTGAAAAAAAATTAATTTCTTAGTTAAATAGGGCTTAAATTAATTAATTAATAATAAAAGAGGAGATAAATGAAAATTAAAAACATTATAATTACATTTGTTTCTGCAATAGCAATTTTATTCTCAACTTCAGTTGCTTCTTTAGCAAAAGTTGTTGGAGATAAAATTATTTTAGGTGCTGCAATTTCTTTAACTGGAAAATATTCATCTAATGGAGTTCATACTCAAAATGGTTACAATATGGCCGTTGATAGAATTAACGACATGGGTGGTATTAAAGTTGGAGGAAAAACTTACAAGTTTGATATTATTTATTATGATGATGAGTCAAATCCTAAAAGAGCAGCGCAACTTGCAGAAAGATTAATTTCACAAGATGGTGTTGAGTTTATGCTTGGACCTTATAGTTCAGGTTTAACGAAAGCAATTGCACCTGTAACTGAGAAATATGGTGTTCCAATGGTAGAAGCTAATGGTGCATCAAGATCTTTGTTTACAAAAGGATATAAATATTTATTTGCAGTGCTTGCGCCAGCGAACTTATATTTAGATGTTGCGATTGAAACAGCTGTAGAGTTAAACGGTGGAAAAGGTGTAAGAATAGCACAAGCTTTTGAGCAAGATGCATTCTCACAAGACGTTAGATTAGGTATTTTAGATGCTGCAGAGAGAACTGGATCTAAAATTATAATCGATGATAAACTTCCAAAAGAGCTAAATGACATGGCTGCAACTTTAGCAAAAGTTAAAGCTGTTAAACCAGATGTTTTAGTTGTATCTGGACACACAAAAGGTGCTTTAACTGCTATTAGGCAAATTGCTGAAATGAAAGTTGATGTACCTATGCTTGCAATGACACACTGTGATGCTGCTAAATTATCTAAGCAACACGGAAAGAACTCACAGTATGCTTTATGTGCATCTCAATGGCACAAAACATTAACTTATAAAGATGATTTCTTCAAAGATGGTATGACATATGCTGCAGACTTTGAGAAATTATTTGGTTATGATCCGCCATATCAATCAGCAGAATCATCAGCTGCTTTATTAGTTTTCAAAGATGCATTTGAAAGAGCAAATTCTTTTGATCAAAAGAAAGTCAGAGATGCACTTGCAGATACTAATATGCAAACTTTTTATGGAAACATAAAATTTGCTGAAGGTGGTCAAAACGTTGATAAGCCAATGGTATTATTTCAAGTTATGTGTGATGATGCAGGAAAATGTGAAAATAAAGTTGTAGCTCCATTAAAATGGGCCTCAGCAGAATTAATTCACCCAATTCCTAAGTGGTCTGAAAGATAATAAAAAATAACGTTAGCCCCCTAGCAATAGGGGGCTTTTTTTTATATAGCATTTAGAGTTTATGGATTTTTTAATTTTCCAAGTTCCAATGTTAACTTTACAAGCTGTACTAGATGGTTTGTTACTTGGAATTTTATTTGCGTTAATCGCTTATGGAATGGCTCTCCAATGGGGAGTTATGAATATAATTAATATTGCGCAAGGTGATTTAGTTATTTTAGGAGGATACATTGCATATTTTATGTATCTGTATGGAATTCATCCCGGGTGGGGAGTAATAGTTTCACCAATAATAATGTATTTTGTTGGAGTAGTAATTTATAAATTAGTGATAAATAAAGTAGTTGATAGAGATTTATTCATTTCGATTTTAGCAACTTTTGGAATAAGCATATTATTTATGCAATTAATGAACTTTGCATTTGGTGCGGATGTCGTCCTTGCAAATTCAGGATATGGAACGACAATGTTATTTGATAACTCAGTAACATTGCCGAATTCGAAAATATTCTCAGCATTTATAAGTATTGTTTTTGCTATCGGATTAGTAGTTTATATGAAAAAATCTAAGCTTGGACGGGCTATTAGAGCTACAGCTCAAAACGCAAGAGCAGCCAAGATTTTAGGTGTAGATACTGAGAAAGTTTATGCTGCAACTTTTGGAATTAATGCTGCATTGTGTGGTGTTGCTGGTGCTTTAATTTCAATAACATTCACAATACACCCATACATGGGACTTCCTTACACAATTAGATCTTTCATGATTGTTATTGTTGCAGGCTTAGGAAATCTGCCTGGTGTTGCAATGTCAGGTATGGGTTTAGGTGTATTTGAGGAATTTGCAGATTATATTTTAGGAACAGAATTTAGAATTGGTTCTGTGTTCTTGCTGTTAGTTTTAATTTTAGTTTACAGAAGATTTAAACTTTCAAGAAAAAGAGAATATTTAAAATGAGGAAAGTTAAGATTACTGATGACCAAGGGAATAATATCGAGGTAGATATTGACAAATTTAAAAAACATCTAGACGAGTTTCATGATAGTGGATCAACTATTCATGAGGAGAATGGACACTATTTTACAGTTAATCAATTATTTAGAGATAAAATAAAAAACTTATATGATCAAAAATAATTTAATTATTTATTTAGCAATTCTAATATTTGGATTAGCAGCACCATTTGTATTTCCTGCATTTAAGGTTCAGTTATCAATTCTTTGTATCTTAATTATTCTTGCAATCACTTGGAATGTGCAAGGTGGGGAAATGGGTTATAACACTTTTGGAAATATTCTTTTCTATGGTTTGGGAATGTATTTGTGTGCTTCAGTACAGGTTGGAATGTTTTTTCCATTGGGAGAATGGACAGAAGGAGGAGGAGAAAAGACATTTGTTCATACTCCCGCACAATTCTTCCAAGGATTTGCATTTGGCTTAGCGGTTGCAGCTATAGTTCCAGCAATTGTTGCTGGTTTAATTGGTTATTCAATTTTAGGTTTGAGAGGACATTATTTTGCAATTTGCACTTTAGGATTAGGAGTTGCAGCTGGAGAAATTTCTGGTGGAATAGAAATAATTGGCGCTGGACAAGGATTCACAACTCCTCCATTTCCAAATGTTGATAGGTTAGAGGCAAGAGGAGAGTTTTTCTATTTTTGTAGTTTTATAGTTTTAATATTTACATTTCTTGCAGTTAAAGCAATTTACTCAACACGATTTAAATTAGTTCTGAATGCAATTAGGGACAATGAAGATAAAGCTGAGGCAATGGGAATCCAAACTATGAAATATAAAATTATTGGTTGGATGATATCAGCATTCTTTTGTGGATTAGCTGGAGGAATTATGGGGGGATTAGTTGGTTATATTGACTCCACAGATGTAGCATTTGATGGAAGAGAAATGGGAGTATTTATGGTTTTGATGGCTATATTAGGTGGTAAAGGAACTTTATGGGGACCTGTAATTGGTGCAACATTGTTTCATATATTTAAAGAGGGTTTTTGGACATTCTTCCTTGGATGGCAGTATGTTGCCCTTGGAGTTTTAATTGTAGTAATTGTAATTTATTTCCCAGAAGGAATTATGGGATGGTTAAGAGAAAAATATCCTGAGAGGTTTGGAGAAGTTGTGGACGAGGCTGACCGAAAGGCACAGGTTCAGCTCAAATGAGTATTTTAGAAGTAAATAATGTTAGTAAGTCTTTTGGAGGTGTAAAAGCAAATGTTGATATTTCTATGTCTGTTGAAAAAGGGAAAATTGTTGGTTTAATAGGTCCAAATGGATCTGGCAAAACAACATTATTTAATTCTATAGTTGGAACATACCCAATTGATCAAGGTTCTATAAAATTCAATGGTAAAGAAGTTTCTGAACTACCCGTTCCTATAATTGCTAAACTTGGTTTGCTTAGAACTTTTCAACAAACAAGAATATATGGAAAATTAAACTGTGTAGATAATATGCTCATAAGCCATAAAGCGAGTGATGAAAGTTTAATTTCAATATTTTCTCAAATTCCCCAAGATCTTACAGATAAAGCTGAAAATTTATTAAATTTTGTAGGATTATATCAAAAAAGAAAATTAAGAGCTGGAGATTTATCATTTGGTCAACAGAAATTATTAGAGCTTGCAATGGCATTAATGAATGAGCCTGAAATGCTTTTACTAGATGAACCAACTGCAGGAATTAATCCTACTTTGATCAATGGGATCATAGACAGACTAATTAAAGTCAATCAAGAATTTGGAATTACACTTCTTGTTATTGAACATAATATGAGAGTGATCATGCAACTTGCTGAAAGTATATTCTGTTTAGCACATGGTAAAATGCTAGCAAATGGTACACCAGACGAAATTAAAAATGATAAGCGCGTAATAGATGCATATCTAGGAGCACAATAATGGCAAATCAGTATGAAGTTTTAGGAAAGGCTCCCGATGCAGAAGATTTACAAAAATTATCTGCAGAAAATGTGCATTTAACTATTAAAGGTTTATCTGCTGGATACGGGAAAATGGAGATACTTCACAATTTTGATTTATTTGTTAGCAAAGCCCAATCTCTTTGTTTAATAGGGCCAAATGGAGCGGGAAAATCTACAATACTCCACTCAATTTATGGTTTTACAAATATATTTACAGGAAAGATAGAAATTGATGGTAAAGAAATAACTGATCTAACTCCTGCTGAAAAACTTAAATCAGAGGGAATAGCTTATATTCTCCAAGATAATTCAGTTTTTCCGGATATGACAGTAGAAGAAAACCTTCTAATGGGAGGATATATTAAAGATAAAACTGAGGAGTCTTTTGAAGAGGCTGAGAGAGTTCTACAAAAGTATGAAAGATTAAGAAATAGAAGAAATCAACCAGCAAAAGTGTTATCTGGAGGTGAAAGAAGACTTTTGGAAATTTCTAGAGCTCTAGTAATGAAACCATCAATTTTGCTTGTTGATGAACCATCAATAGGACTCGAGCCTAGATATATTCAAATGGTTTTTGAGATTTTAGACGATCTTCAGAAAAATGAAAAAAAAACAATCATATTAGTTGAACAAAATGCGAAGAAAGGTTTAGAGTTTGCAGACATAGGTTATGTCTTAGTTTCAGGCGAGACAGCTATTGCAGGTAAAGGTGATGATCTTTTAAATAATCCAGATGTTGGCCGTCTTTTCCTGGGTGGTTAATGATTAACCCAAAATATTTTTTAAAAGGAGTTCTCTGTTCTAGAAAATTTGACAGTCCAGCAATTGCACTTGGAGCTAGCTTTATTGCAATAGGAGCATTACTAAAAAATTTAGGTTTTACAATTCAAGAAAGTATCTTCTCTACATTTTTAACTTATGCTTTGCCAGGATCATTGGTTATGGCAGAATCAATGTTGATTGGAGCTTCTTTAATAAACATTTTTTTAGCAGTATGGCTGGTAAATTCTAGACTATATCCAATGACTGTCTCGATAATGCCTTTACTCAAACACGAAAGTCAACCACGCTGGAAATATTATTTATCTTGTCACTTTGTTGCTGTTTCTTCATGGTTAATTTTAAAGAGTAATTATGAGGAAATAGAGAAAAATTATAGAATTGATTTTTGGATTGGCATCGGGACTGCAACTTGGTTGATTGCCATTTTTTCAACAGTATTAGGATACTATGCTGCTGATTTTTTAAATAAAGATATGATAATTGGTTTAACAATTGTAAATCCAATTTATTTTATGTGTGCAATGATAGGTGTAATGAAAACAATTCAACTTTCATCAGCAATACTTTTAGGAGCAATGCTGGGACCAATTTTTTATTTTATATCTCCTGAATGGAGTGTTTTAATAGGAGGAGTAGTCGCTGGAACAGCAGCTTATCTAATAGGAGAAAAATATGGCAACTAATATTATTTTAATAATTTTAGTAACTTCTTTTGCAACATATATATCAAGATTTCTCGGTGCTTTTACCTCAGAAAAAATTGTTGAAACTTCTAAAATTTATAAATGGTTTAATTGTGTTGCATATTCAACACTTGCAGCTTTAATTTCAAGAATGCTAATTTTTCCCTCAGGCGATCTCTCTGATGTGAATTATATTTTAAGGATAACAGTAATATTGTTATCAATATTAATTTTTTATGTAACAAAGAGAAATTTAGTTTATCCAACTGTATTATCTGCTATAATTTTGGCTACATTAAATAGTTTTGCGGTATGAAAAAGCTCATTTTTATTATATTTTTTTTAGTTTTTAGCACTCAAGTAAAAGCAGGATGTGATGATCCAATAACTGATGGTGTAGATTATACACAGTGCAAGTTTTCGGATGGACAAGATTTACAAGGAAGCTATCTTCCAAATTCTAATCTTTCATTTGCAAGTTTTATTCAAGTAAATCTTGATAAAAGTATAATGATGAATTCAAACTTAGCTTTTGGTACATTTTCAGAATCTTCATTTATTAGAGCCAACTTGTATGAGTCAACATTAACTGGTGCAAACTTTGAACTGTCAAATTTTTCTAGTGCGAATCTTACAAGAGCAGATTTTATGGGAGCTACACTTATTGATGTAAATTTTCAAAATTCCAATCTGATGGAGGCAAATTTTACTTCATCAAATATATTAAATGCAAATTTTGAGGGTGCTAATTTAATAGGTGCTACATGGACTAATGGTGAAATATGTGGTCCAGACTCAATAGGAGTTTGCAACAAGTAATTTTATGAAAGATCTTTTAAAAATAAATGGGTTTGAAATTTCGTATCACGAAAAATCTAATAGAATAATAAATATTAAAATCGAAGATGAAATTATAGATAGATTAGCATTTCCGTTTAAAAAATTTAATATTACAGCTCTTGAGTATAAACCATTTACAAGATTCACTATTGCTAAAAGTTTAGATGAGACAGCATCTAATAAATTAAGTAACTTCATTAATGAAATAATAAAAAATAGAGACACAGGTTGTTTTATTATTGGCCCAAAAAAAATTTCATCTAAAATTGATCAAGCTTTTCTGGTAAAACTTTCAACAGCCATTACTCATTTAATTGGCAATCCAAACCATGATTCCATGGCAGGTAAATATTATGCAAGATTTCATGTAAAACATGAAGATAATAGTGATTCATACCTGAGAAAAGCTTACACAAATATGGATTTGCATACAGATGGAACTTATGTTCGAGAAACAACAGATTGGATTTTAATGTCTAAACTCGAAGAAGAAAATGTAGCTGGTGGAGAAACTGCTTTACTGCATTTGGATGATTGGGAACATTTACCTGAACTTTCAGAAGATAAAATTGGTTTACAAAATTTTACTTGGGGATCACCTAAAAGTAAAAATATTGATTATAAAGTTGAACACCCTGTATTTTCAAAGGATGAAAACGGTAAACCAATTATTTCGTATATAGATCAATTTCCAGAACCCAAAAACATGGAGCAAGGACTATTTTTGCAGAAATTATCTGATGCACTCGAGGGTAGCAAAAATAAAATTGTAACTTCCTTACCAGTTGGCAGTGCAGTTGTAGCAAATAATTATTTTTGGCTTCATGGAAGAAAGCCATTTATTGAAAATAAAAATTTATCAAGAGAATTATTAAGAATTAGAGGTTCCTTTTTTAATAATTAAGTATAGTAATTAAACTATGAAACTCGGTTTTATAGGAACAGGTAAAATTACTCATTCTGTTGTCACAGGAATTTGTTCATCTAAGATTAAGTTTAATGAAATATTAGTCTCCCCAAGAAACCTAGCAACTGCTAGAAAATTGGCCAAATATAACAAAAAGGTTAAAATAGCAAAGTCAAATGATGAAATTGTAAACTCTTGCAATTGGATATTTTTAGCAGTTACTCCAACAGTAGGTCAAAATCTTATAAAAAAACTTCAATTTAAATCTAATCAAACAGTAATAAGTTTCATATCAACTATTACATTACCACAATTAAAAAAAATGATTAAAGCTAAGGCAACAATAGTGAGAGCAATTCCTTTACCTCCAATATCTATAAAAAAAGGTCCTGTTCCAATTTTCCCTCCAAATAAAAAAATAAAAAGTTTTTTTAACAAATTAGGTACTACAGTTGAAATCAAAAATGAGAACCTTTCAAAAAATTTCTGGTCCACATCAGGTATGATGGCCCCATTCTATGAACTTTTAAATACTATGGCTAATTGGTTAGTAAAAAAAGGTGTGAAAAAGGAAAACGCTCAAAAATACATTACATCTTTGTTCCTTGCTTTATCGGAGGATGCAGTTGTAAATTCAAAAAAAGATCTAAAATATTTAGTAAAAGAATCCCAAACTCCCAAAGGGCTTAACGAACAAGGAGTTAACGAACTTAGAAAATTAGGTTTTTATAAATCAACTGAAAAAACTTTAAACAGTATTCTTAAAAGACTTAATAAAATATAATCCTACAGTAGCTTATGTCTAACATTCTACAAATTGAAAATTTATCAAAATATTTTGGTGGGTTAGCTGCAGTTTCAAACTGCTCATTAAAAATAAAAGAGGGTTCTATTACAGGAATTATTGGTCCAAATGGTTCAGGTAAGACAACGTTGTTTAATCTAATTGCTGGTAACTTAAAATCTTCTGAAGGAAATGTTTTATTCAATAATGAAAATATAACTGACGTACCATCCCATGAATTATTCTCAAAAGGTTTATTAAGAACTTTTCAAATAGCTCACGAGTTCTCAAATATGACAGTACTAGAAAATTTAATGATGGTTCCTGGAAATCAGTCAGGGGAAATTCTTTTAAATGCACTTTTAAAACCCAACTTAATAAAGCAAGAAGAAGATGAAATTAGGAAAAAAGCTTATGAAGTAACTGAATTTTTAAATTTAAAACATTTAGCTAATGAGAGAGCTGGAAATTTATCGGGTGGTCAAAAAAAACTACTTGAACTTGGAAGAACAATGATGGTCGATGCTAAACTTGTACTGTTAGATGAAGTAGGAGCAGGGGTGAATAGAACCTTATTAAAAGATTTAGGAACAGCCATACTTAGATTAAACAAGGAAAAAAACTACACTTTTTGCATGATTGAGCACGATATGGATTTTATTAGTAGAATGTGTGACCCAGTTATTGTTATGTCAGAAGGATCTGTTTTGTTTGAGGGAACATCAGATGAAGTAAAAAAAAATGATAAAGTGATTGATAGTTATTTGGGAAGGAAAAAATAGAATAAATGGCCTTTTTTGAGGGAAATAACATGACTGGTGGCTATGGAGATGGTCCTGACATCATAAGTTCTTGCAGTATAAATGTGGATAAAGGTGAGATAGTTGCAATATTAGGTCCTAATGGTGCTGGTAAATCTACAGCTATGAAAGCAATGCTTGGACTATTAAAACTAAAGTCTGGAAATATTATTATTGATGGTGAGGATATCTCAAATTTATCTCCACAGGAACGAGTAAAAAAAGGAATTTCGTTTGTCCCCCAAACTAGAAACGTATTTGCAGAACTTACTGTTAAGGAAAATTTGGAAGTAGGAGCTTTTTTAAGAACAGATGAAATTAATAAGGTTATTGATGAAATTTATGATCTTTTTCCAATATTAAAAGAAAAGAAAGATCAAATAGTTGGACAATTATCAGGTGGTCAAAGACAGCAGGTAGCTTTAGGTAGAGCCTTAATGATAAAACCATCAGTAATAATGTTAGATGAACCAACTGCTGGGGTTTCACCAATCGTAATGGATGAATTATTTGAACATATTCTAAGAGTTAAAGAGACCAAAGTAGGAATTATAATGGTTGAGCAAAATGCAAAACAAGCGCTTAGTATTTCTGATAGAGGTTACGTATTAGTGACTGGTGAAAATAAATTTGAAGGTTCTGGAAATGAATTATTAAATGATCCAGAAGTACGAAGGTCTTTCTTAGGAGCATAATATGGATTTATTAAATGCAGTAATTGTATTACTTAATTATACGATTATTCCAGCTTTAACATATGGTTCTCAATTAGCTCTTGGAGCAATATTTGTAACTTTGATTTATGGGATTTTACGATTTGCAAACTTTGCAACAGGAGACATGATGTCTTTTGGTACAATGTTTGCAGTACTTCTAACTTATTATTTTCAATCTATTGGAATAAATTTTGGGTTTTTACCAACTGCATTACTTACAATTCCATTCGCAATTATAATGATGATACTTTACATGTTATTGATTGATAAGACAGTTTTTAATTACTATAGAATAAAAAAAAGTCCTCCTGTTCAACTAGCAATGGTAAGTGTTGGAGTGATGTTTGTAACTCAAGCAATTATTAGAATAATTATTGGTCCAACAGATAGAAGATTTTTAGATGGTGAAAAATTTATAATGAAAGCATCTGAATTTAAAGAAATGACAGGACTTGCTGAAGGCTTAACTATTAAATCAACTCAAATGATAACAATTGTTGTAACAATAATTGTTGTTGCAATTATGTTTTGGTTTTTAAATAAAACCAAAACTGGAACAAGTATGAGAGCATACTCTGATAATGAGGATTTAGCCCTTCTCTCAGGAATAGATCCAAAAAAAGTTGTACTTATAACATGGATTATTGCAGGTATATTAGCCACAATTGGAGGGATTTTGTATGGTTTAGACAAGAGTTATAGACCATTTGTATATTTTAATAATATGCTGCCTATATTTGCTGCAGCTATAGTTGGGGGAATAGGAAATCCATACGGGGCTTTTTTTGGTGGATATGTGATTGCATTTGCTGAAATTTTTGTAACTTATGCTTATAAACGGGTTTTAGTTTATCTACTACCAGAACCACTTGAACCCAATTCACTAATGCAACTATTATCAACTGATTACAAGTTTGCAATTTCATTTTCTATATTAGTAATTGTCTTAATATTTAGACCATCAGGAATATTTGAGGGTAAAAGGATATGAGAAATTATTATAACATAATAGTTGCATACTCAATAATGATGCTACTAATTATTTTAGTTGGAATATTTCAATCATGGTCAATTGCTCTTACAATATTTAATTATTGTATGATCTCAGCAGTAATGACAATGGGTGCTAACATACAGTGGGGTTATGCTGGACTTATCAACTTTGGAATTATGGGTTATACCGCGCTCGGAGGTTTGGCAGTTGTTTTGGTGTCTGTTGCTCCAGTCCCAGAGGCTTGGGGTGCCGGAGGTATAAATATGTTAGCATGCTTAGGTTTAATAATCTTAATGATTTTATCAGTAAGATATATTTTAAAAAATATACAAAAATCAAATAAAAGAAATTATTATGTAGCTGGTGTTATTATTATTGGATTAATATTAATTAAAATTATTTCAGGTCCTGCTATAGAACAAATAGAGGCAGTAGATCCAGCAAAGACAGGTTTTCTTGGTGGGCTTGGAATGCCAGTTTTATTTTCATGGATCGTTGGGGGATTATTTGCAGCTGGTTTAGCGTTTATTGTTGGTAAAGTTGCTCTAGGATTAAGAGCAGATTATTTAGCGATAGCTACATTATTAATTGCTGAGATTGTTGTATCAATAATTAAACATGAAGATTGGTTAGCAAGAGGAGTAAAAAATGTAATTGGATTAAAAAGGCCAGCACCTTACGAAATAGACTTACAAACTTCATCTTGGTTTATTAATTTAGTTGAAAAATTTCATTCAAAAAAATTAGAATTAGTAAGTTCATTAACTGAAAGGCAGGATTTGTTAAACCAATTAGTAATAGATGCATCTTCGGTTTATGTTAAACTATGCTTTGCTGGATTATTTTTAATTGTAGTAATTATTTTGTTAATCATAACTCAAAAAGCTCTTTATTCTCCGTGGGGTAGAATGATGCGTGCAATAAGAGATAATGAAGAAGCAGCTAGCGCTATGGGAAAGAATGTTGTAAAACAACATTTATTCATTTTCATCCTTGGCTCAGCAATCGTAGGTATAGCAGGAGCAATGATGGTAACAAATGATGGTTTATTTACTCCAGGAAGCTATAGACCGATGAGATATACTTTTGTTATTTGGGTAATGGTTATTGTTGGAGGAACTGGTAACAACTTTGGAGCAATTCTTGGTGGATTTGTTGTATGGTTCTTATGGGTAGAGGCAGCACCAATTGCTCTTTTCTTCATCAATTTATTCACAGCACATTTACCAGAAACAAATGAAATTAAAGTTCACCTGATTAACAGCGCACCTTATTTTAGGTTTTTATTAGTTGGAATAGGATTACTTTTCATTATGAGATTTAGACCTCAAGGATTAATTCCTGAAAAGATTATTAAACAGTAATTTTTTAAGTGAGTTTTTTAATTTTAGGCTTTTTAACCGGATTAAGTTTGATCTTAGCCTTGGGAGCTCAAAATATTTTTGTAATTGAACAAGGTCTTAAAAAACAATTTATATTTATAGTTTGTTTAATATGTGCATTGTCTGATTTTCTCTTAATTTTTTTAGGAATATTTTTGTTTCAATATTTTGAAAATTTTTTCTCACAATCAATTGAATTAATTCTTAATATTTTATTACTTTTATTCTTAATCCATTTCATTTTGAAAAAAGTAAAATTAGTAAACAAGAAAATTTCAATTTATCATAATCAAAATAAGGAAAAGTTAGTTAATATAATTTTTAAAACTTTAGGTTTTACTTACCTTAATCCACATGTTTATTCAGACACAGTATTTTTTTTAGGGAATTTTTCAAAAAATTTTTTATTAAGTCAGAAATACTTATTCGGGATTGGAGCATCGTTATCATCAATCATCTTTTTCTTTAGTTTAGGATATTTTTCTAAATACTTATCAAGTTATGTAGGTAGCGAAAAGCTATGGAAAATAATCAATTATTCCATAATATTATTTATGTCTTTGCTATCGATATATGTTTTCTTGAGCATTATAAAATAAAAACCTCAGCGGTCAGATTTAGCCGCTGAGGTTTAATTTAACAAATTTTATCTTTGTTTTTTATCTTTGAATTTTCCACCTTTAATTTCTTTTTCAATAAAGGCACCTGATGCTTCTCCTACATCAGTTAATTCAACACTAGATGCTCCCTCATAGTTAACTGCTTTACCACTAGCAAGTAAATCTAATGCTTTTTTTAATTCTCCTGGATAAATTTTTTCTCCTGGAGCATTTGCAACAGACATTACATTTGCTTGAACAGTAGCTCTATCAGCTTTTCCACCAGCTTGCATTGCAAGTACAATCAAAGCTGCAGCATCATAAGACTCAGAAGTATAAGGTCCAGATGAATCGATTCCTGCTCCACCAGCTACACCTTTAAATATTGTAGCACCTTTACCCATTGATCCTGGCAAAGATCCAAATGATTTGTTAAGATCATTTCCAAATCTGTCAGTTAAAGAGTCACCAATCATTCCATCAGATAGAACAAATACGTCAAACGCACCTGAGTCTAATGAACCATCAATGATACTTCCACCAGCTTGGTCTAAGTAACCTAACACAGCTAAAGCATCGCCACCTGCTGCTGCTAATGTAGCAACTTCAGCACCATAATCACCTTTACCTTCCTCGTGAGCTGTAACAACTGTTACGTTTATTCCGTGAGCTTTAACAGCTGCAACATATACATCTGCTAAACCTTTACCGTAGTCGTTATTAGTATGTGTTACTGCAATACTTTTTACTTTTCTGTCTTTAGTAATATCTGCTAATACTTGACCACCTCTTGCATCAGATGGAGCAGTTCTAAAAAAGTATCCGTTATCTTTAAGATCAGTTAATCCTGGAGAAGTAGCTGATGGTGAAATCATAACAACACCATTCGGAACAGCAACATTAGTTGCTATTGCTCCAGTAACACCAGAACAATCGGCACCCATAATTGCTACTACACCACCAGATATTAAACCTTCAGCAGCAGCTGTTGCAGCAGCTGAATCAACACAAGTTGAGTCTGCTCTTTCAACAGAAATTTTCTTTCCTCCAAGTAATGAGCCAGAGTCCGAAGCTTCTTTAAATGCAAGCTCTGCAGATGCAGCCATAGCTGGAGTTAGGGACTCAATAGGACCTGTAAATCCTAAAATAATACCCATTTTTATGCCATGTCCATCTGAATATGCTTTGGATGCAAAGCAAGAAACAAATACGAACATCGCTAATACTAGTTTTTTCATATATTCCCTCTAATTGTTAACAATTTATATAAATAAAATTAAATCCTATCAGTTTTAATTTTCAATGAGAAAATTATCTCATTTTTTGAGCAAAAAACACAGAAGTTATGACAATTATTCCTCCTATTACAGTTATTAAAGATGGAATCTCTCCAAAAATAAAAAAAGTGAGAATTAAACCAAATACAGGGAACAAAGCATAGAATGGTAATACCCTATCTAAAGGATAGAATTTATAAAGATAGAACATCATTAAGTGTCCTAGTAAAGAAATAATTGCTCCAGCATATAAAACTGTAAACCAACTCCCTAAACTGATATTTTTTATTGTTTGGAAAGTATTACCTTCAAATATTGCAGATAATATTATTAAAATTACAAACCCTGTAAAGCTCATTATAGTATTTGTAAACTTAACATCTAATTCTTTTAAATATCTAGAAAATACTTGGGATAGTCCGTAGAAAAAAGCCATACCACAAATAAGAAGAGACCCTATTATTTCCTCGACTACTTTTGGGTCAAAAGCAAGTATAACAACACCAAAAAAAGATATCATAATTAATATCCATTTTTTATAACTTATTTTTTCGTTTAAAAATATTGAGCTTAATATAATCCCAAAAGGAATTGAAAGTTGAGCACCAATTGTAATTGGTGCAAGTATACTTGATGCATTTATAGATAAATACAAAAATATATTCACTGCAACACCAAAACATAATGAAAAACCAATTAAAGGAATAATATATTTTTTATCTATTATTTGAATTTTAAAAAATGGAATTAAACAAATAAAAACAACAGCCATTCTTAATGAGCCAAAAAGAATTGGTGGAATAGTGTCGTTTAATCCAAGCTTACCAGTTGGATATGCACTTCCTAATAAAAATACAACAAATAAAATAAGTAAAGTATGTTTTGCAGACAAAAATTATCTTATAGAGAAAGGATCTAAAGTTGGTTCATCAGATGTGTAATACCAAGTTGTCTTAACTCTAGTATAATCTTTAATTGAGTCCATTCCCGCTTCCTTTCCATATCCACTATCTTTAATTCCACCAAAAGGTGCTGAAGGAGAAATTAATCTATAAGTATTTACAAACGTTATACCTGCTCTTATTGCATTAGAAACTCTTAGACCTCTCGAAAAGTCACTAGTATAAACTCCAGAAGATAATCCGTATTGATTATCGTTCATTTTCTCTATTACCTCTTTTTCTGTATCAAATTTCATAACTGAT
The DNA here is from genome assembly GCA_902566315.1 of uncultured Pelagibacteraceae bacterium. Lineage (GTDB taxonomy): Bacteria > Pseudomonadota > Alphaproteobacteria > Pelagibacterales > Pelagibacteraceae > Pelagibacter. Next base: position 106,511 of record CACFIL010000002.1, on the reverse strand, counting down.
AAAACTGGTCCAAAAAGCTCATTTTCTGCGGTTGGAAGATTATGATTATCACATTCAATTATTGTAGGAGGAAAATAGTATCCCTCATTTGAAAATGGATGCCTTTCACCTCCACATTTTATTTTTCCACCCTGTTCAGTGGTTTTCTTTATGTTTTTTTCAATAATTTCTAACTGTTTATAATTACTCAAAGGTCCCATTTCTGTGTCTGGATCCATGGGAGCACCAATTTTTATTTTTTCAGCTCTTTTTGTGAGTTTATCAAGGAACTCATCGTAAATTCCTTTTTGAAGATATAGCCTTGAACCTGCAATACAACTCTGTCCGCTAGCTCCAAATATTCCTGCGGTAATTCCATTAATAGCATTTTCTTGATGAGCATCATCAAATACTGCAACAGGACTTTTTCCTCCAAGTTCTAAGCTTACTTCTGATAAATTTTCTGCAGAATTTCTAATAATATGTCTTGCAGTTTCGGGCCCTCCAGTAAAAGCAACTTTTTCAACTAAATTATGTGTAGTTAAAGCTTTTCCACATGGGTCTCCAAATCCTGTGATAACATTTACTACTCCTTTAGGAATACCTGTTTCCTCTATCAATTTTGCAAATTCAAACATTACAGCTGGTGCAAGTTCAGAAGATTTAATAACTACCGTGTTTCCCATAGCTAAAGCAGGTGCAAGTTTTGTTGCAGTTAAAAACATTTGAGAATTCCATGGAACAATCGCAGCAATAACACCAATAGGTATTCTTGAGGTTATAGCTTGAATATTTGGTTTATCTATTGGTAGAACTGTACCTTCGACCTTGTCTGCCATACCAGCATAATAATCATAGTACTCTGCAATGTAATTTGCTTGCTTATTTGTTTCTCTAAAAAGTTTTCCTGTATCTTTAGTTTCAATTTTTCCAAGCAATTCTGCATTGTCTCTAAGCTTATTACCAATAGCTCTTAGAAATTTTGCTCTTTCACGCGGCAGTATTTTAGGCCAATCACCTTCAAAAGCTTTTTGAGCTGATTGAACTGCTTTATCTACATCAGAAGCACTTGCCTCAGGAACAACTGCCCATGGCCTATTATCCTCTGGGTTTAAAGTTTCAAAAGTCTTTTTAGTATCTGAGTCAACCCATTGTCCCCCTATAAACATTTTGTATTTTTTTAATTCAGGCATTTTGTATGTGATCTTTAATTGCATTATTTACATCATATGAGCATTCAATACTACATAGATGTTTACCTACAGGTATTATTTTTACTTCAGAGTTTTTAATTTTTTTACTCAGATTATCAGACATTTCTGGAGTTGAGCCTACATCACCTTCTCCAGTCATCACAAGTGTTTTGACATTAATATTTTCAAATTTTTCGTTATCCTCGTGATTTACAAACAATGAGTATACTTTAATAAAGTTATCCATATTATTATTACTAAGAATTGAGAAAATTTTATCTGAAATTTGAGGATTTTTCTCAATAAAATCCTTATTAAACCATCTTTTGAGTGCGTCTTTTGTCAGTTTTTTATCTTTTTTTGTCTGTTCAAACCTTTCATTTACTATCTTCTGTTCATTATCAGATCTATTAAATATTGAGCACAACAATGTTAGGGATTTCAATCTATTACTAAATCTCGTTGCAAAGTTTCTTGCAATCAAAGAGCCTATTGAAAATCCAATAAGGTGAATTTTACTAAATTTTAATTCATCAATAAGATCAATAATTTGATCTGAAAAATCATCAAAACTTATTTTTTCTTTATTTAAGGGTGTTCTACCGTGTCCAAGGATATCATAAATTAAAACTGTATTATCAAATTCATTAATTTGTGGATCCCATATATTATGATCAAGACCCACACCATGAATAAATACTATTGGAATTCCCTCTTTTTGATTTAGTTTATAGAATGTACCTTTAGAATCTGTTGCATTGATCATTATTATTTTGGATCAATGCCCATCTCCTTCATATCTTGGTATCTATCGCCTGTTCTTGCATGAGCTCTACCTGTCGAAGCTCCTCCAATTGCAATAACAATTTCATCATCAAATGGAGCATCATGAATTGTAAACTCATGTGTAAGATAATATGGTCTTAAACCAGAGTCGGTTTTGTGCATCATTGGAATAGATATTTTTGATCCAGCCGGACTTCTTGTATTCGTAAAACTTAAATAAGAAGTTCCTCCAACAGCATCTCTGAACTTATTTCCAAATCTTAATGTATGAATGAATGCTGATGCATGTTCTATTTCTCCATTCAATCCAACTACACCTGCTTTCCCGTACGCTAATATTTTATCAGGAGAGCCTATTTCTTTTATAAGTTCAGGAACTAATAAATCTCCAAGTTTAGGAGCTAGGTCTAAAATAACGGGTTTTAAGTCTTCCACAAAACCTTTTCCATCCCAAGGATTTTTAAAAACTGCAGCAACAGAAACCATCAAAACTGGTTCTTTAGCTTCTTTTCCACCTTCAATAAAAGTCTTGTCTACAAATTTAGTAAACTTACGTAATTCTAATTTCATTTTTTAATTCTATGTGTAAAGCTATCTCTTCTAAAACTGTATAACGCTTTTGGATCTACATCAACATCTATAACAACTGGTTTATTTACTTTTAATGCACTTTTTACTGCCTCATTAACTTCTGATAATTTTTTAACTTTAATTCCTTTAGCACCATATAGTTTAGCAACTTCATCAAAAGGAGGACTTTGAATATCAGCTCCTAAATATCTTTCACCATAAAAATCTTTTTGATAAGCTTTTTCTGCTCCCCAACTCTTATTATTCATCACTATTGTAATGGTGTTTATGCCATGTTCTACAGCTGTACTTAGTTCTGAAATAGTCATTCCGAAACCACCATCACCCATTAAACTAACGACAGTTTTATTAGGTTTTGCAACCTTTATGCCTAAGCCACATGCAAATGAGAAGCCTACTAGACCAAAATCAAGGGGAGTGAAAAGCGCAGGTGGATTGTAATATTCTAAAGCATCTGTTGCTTGAAGGCAGAGTGTGCCAGCATCGAGTGTTATTGCAGTATTTTTCGGTAGTACTTTTCTTAATTCTTTGAATAGACCTTTTGGTTGGATTGGAAAATTTTTTGACTTTATATTATCTCTATTTTTAAGAAATTTTGATCTCTCTAACAAATAACTATTTGTCCACTCTTTGTAATTGAAAATTTTCTTTTGTTTTCTTAATTCAACTAAAATTTGATCTGTCACCAGAGCAGCATCCCCACGAATACCTACATTAACTGGAAAGTATCTTCCTATCATTGTTTTTTCTAATTCAATTTGTACAATTTTCGCGTTTTTATTTATATTGTCATACGAATAGAAAGTGGAATTGAAACCAAGTCTTGTACCAATTGCAATAATTAGCTCTGCTTCTTTGACTAATCTTGATGCAACAATATTTCCTCTAGGCCCCATTTGTCCTGCATTTAACTTATGACTGAATGGAATCGCATCTCCATGTCCTGCTGCAGTTACAATTGGAATATTTAAAAATTCAGCAAGCTTTGTTACAGACTTAAATTTTGAATTATATTTTATTCCTCCTCCAGCAACAATCACAGTTTTTTTTGAGTTGAGAATAAGTTTTACAGTTCTGTCAATTGAATTCTTTTTACTTTTTAAGTCACTTTCAGTTTTATAGGATTTTTTATTTTCATTAATCTTAAACTTTGCAGTATCAGAAAGAACATTTCTTGGAAGATTTATACAAACTGGTCCTCTTCGAGGCGACATTGCAAGATTAAATGCATCTCTAAAAGCCATTGGTATATGACTTGCCTTTTTTACTGTCCAAGTTTTTTTTGTTATAGGATCAAAAAGCGATTGTTGATCAAGTCCTTGAAAGGCATCTTCCATCTTGTCTTTAGTAGAATATAAACCTGCAATAGATACCACAGGAGAAAATGCTGCTTTTGCTTGCGCTATGCCTGTAACGAGATTAGTTGCTCCGGGACCGTTTTGACCAGCAATTATTACACCTGGTTGATTAGAAGCTCGTGCATATCCATCTGCCATATGCGTTCCAGTTCTTTCGTCTCTTACACCGATAAATTTAATTTTTTTTTCATGATATAACGCATCAAACATTTCCATTGTAGCTGAACCAATTAAACCAAAGACATGTTTAACTTTTTCTTTTTTTAGAGATTTCACTGCCGCTTGACCACCGGTCAAGATATTCTTGGACTTAATCACGATACTTTTTTAACTTCAGTATCTAGATCATCTTTAAAGTAAGGCATTACTTTTTCAGTGAATAGTTTAATACTTTTCATGCAATCTTCATGTTTAACACCCGGAAAGTTAGACCAGACTTGAAGATTTTGAAGATTAAGCTCTGATTGAAGTTCTTTAATCTTATCTGTTACATATTCAGGAGTACCAAATAACATATTTCGCTTATGTAAAAACTCGTAATTAAGAAGATCTAATTTACCCTTTGTTTCTGGAAGTTCTTCACCGGGATCCATATGATTACCAAGACCTCTCCAATGACAAACCCATTTCATATAATTTACCATATGTTGTCCTGCTTTTTCTTTAGCCTCTTCCATAGTATCAGCAACAAACATATCTCTAACGAGAGTAACACCTTCACCTAAAGGAACATTTTTTTTAGTAACTTCCGATCTTTTATTTTTGTAAGCTTCAAATCTTATTTTCAATGCTTTAACTGTAGGTATCCACATAATTACATTTATGTTATTTTCTGCAGCCCACTCTATAGATCTTATACCATCAACAACTTGATGTATTGGAGGGTGTGGATTTTGATAAGGTTTTGGAATAACACTAATTTTTTTCATTGTGTTATCTTCCATATTCATAAATTCTTCACTTGGCGGGCTCATGTCATGCTGCCAAACATAATTTGGTGAAGGGTAAGTATAAAATTCTCCATCATGATTAAAAAATTTTTCTGACCATGCTTTTTTCAAAATTTCTAATGTTTCAGCAAATAATCTAAAATTTTTTGCCTGATCTTTTAAATCTGCTTCTTTGTTTAAATTAATTGCCTCTCTCCCATAAACTCCTCTAGCAACACCAACTTCTACTCTTCCTTTTGAAAGTTGATCAAGTGTAGCAATATCTTCTGCTAATCTTATAGGATTATGAAAAGTTATTACATTTGCTGCTTGTCCTATTCTTATATTTTTTGTTCTTGCTGCAGCATCTGCTCCTAGCATTAGGGGATTGGTACACGACTCCATTCCTTCATGGTTAAAATGGTGTTCAGTAAACCAAATTGAATTCCAATTGTTTTGATCACAATATTCGGTGATCTGTTTAGTTTCATCTAATAATTTATGATACGGTTTGTGTGTCCAATTTGTAGTATTACAAAAATAACCAAACTTCATTAAGCCTCCTTTAAAAATTAATTTAAAGACGACCGATCCCACTTTCGTATATGATTTTACGACGAGTTATGTATCGCTTTATGTAATAATATTATTATTCTTACCTTTGATATTCAACGAATTTTTTAAGGGATTTATTAAGAAATTTATCATATCTGATACCACTTTTTGCTAATTTCTTATTATTAAGAAATGAAAGATTCATTTTAAAGTCATATGAGGGTTCAAAAAAGAAAGGTACTGAAAGCCTTTTTTGCTTGTTCCATAATACCCTATGATTAGTTGCTTTAAACTTGCCTTTGCTTAAATATTCTAGCGCTCTACCTGTATTCACCACCAAGGCATTTTTATTGAAAGGGACATTATACCATTTTTTTGTTTTTCGGTTTTGAACTTGCAAGCCACCTTTTTTGTTTTGATATAAAACTGTGAAAATACCACTATCAACATGCGTTTCACATCCAAGTGCTACCCCATCTTCTTTAGATATTTCGATTGGTTTAGATTGATTAGAGTAATAATTAAATCTTAAAGTGCTGAGTGTTTTAAGTCTTGAAAAAACTTTTTTAGATAAATTAGTGTCTTTTTTATAAATTTTTATAATACTTTTAAAAAGAGTTTCGCTAAGATTAAATAAATTTTCATAATAATCAGATAGTTTTTTGATAGATTGTTTGTTAAATGATTTTTCTATGCTCAAATGCTCGATGTATTGAGTTTTAGTTTTTTTGGAAAAACCCTTTGTCACTTTCAAGTCACCTAAGTCTAATCCCTCTTTTCCATTAACATCATTTGGAAAATATCCTCGATAAATATTTTTGTTCTTTTTATTCCATTTCTTTGGAGCTAACTTAAATTTGTTGTTTTTATTTGATTTAAAAAAATTTTCTCCAATTTTGCATACTTTATTTATTTGTTTGAATTTAATTCCATGACCAATTATTTGAAAAAAACCAACTTCGACACAGGCTTTTTCAATTTCTCTTATTATTTTTAATGTTGCTTTTGAATTGAAGTTTTTTTTTAGAATAGGATTAATATTGATTGTTGGAATATAATTTTTTCTTATCATCTATTTGTTGGTGTATCTGTAGCAATCATTTGTCCTCGTACTTTTTCTCTAAAATAAATATACGCACCAGCGCCAATAATTATTGTTGCTCCAAGAAAAGTTCTTGGTACTGGAATTGTTTCAAATAATATGTAACCAGCTACCATTGCAAACACTATGTATGAATACTCAAATAATGAAACAACCGATGGGGAGGCAATACTATAAGCAGCAAATACACAAAAAAACGAAATCGATGCAACTATTCCCATAATTAAAACATAAGGCCAAGCCTCCCCTGGATTAGTAAACCATTCTCTCACAATAAATTGCAAAGTTGGATCTGTAAAAGTATTAAATTTTCCATCACCACTAACAAAAAATATTACCAAACTTGCAAATAATGCAAAAATATAGAGCCATGTCATTTGAGTATAGATAGTATCTTTATCAGATGTATATTTTGTTATAGTCATCGAGATTGAATAACAAAGAGCGCATGCTACAGGTGCTAATTTAAAGAAATTAAAATCATCTAAAGATGGATTTAAAACAATCAATACACCAATAAATCCAACTACTATTGCACTCCATCTTCTAATTCCAATTTTTTCTTTTAAGAAAAATTTAGCAAACATAGACATAAAGAACGGGCAGGAGAAAAATAGTGCACTTGTCATAGCAAGTGTCATAAAGGTCAGTGAAATATAAAAAAAACTAAAACCAAAGAAAAAACATACAACTCTTATCAGTGTTAATAATGGGTAATGTGTTTTTAAAGATATTGTTTTTTTAGTTATTAAAACAAAGCATAGCAAAAATACTGATTGTATAAGGGTTCTTCCAAAATAAAGCTCGAATAAAGCAATATCCTCAAAAATAAACTTAATTAGAGAATCTTGTATTGAAAAAAAAGCCATACCAGTCATTATAAAAAAAATACCTCTGGTATTTTGGTTTGTATCCATGAGACACCTATATCAAATCAGTAGTAATAATAATATTAATTATTTAAAATTGCCTCTGAACCTTTTTCAGCAATCATTAGTGTAGGAGCATTTAGATTTGCACTTGGAATTTCAGGTATCACTGATGCATCAATTACTCTTAAATTTCCAATCCCATTTACTTTTAAATCCTGGTCTACTACTGCCATACCATCAACTCCCATTTTACATGTTCCACAAGGATGATAAGCAGTATCTGCTTTAGATCTAACATATTCATTTAATTCATCATCTGACTGTGCATCAAAACCTGGCCCAACTTCATCACCAGCATGCTCTGCTAAAGCTGGCTGTGATAGAATTTTTCTTGCAACATGAATACATTCTCTTGTTTGTTTAAGATCTTCTTCTTCTTTTAAATAGTTAAATAATATTTTAGGATAATCATACGGGTCTGAGGAATTAAGTGTTATTTCACCTCTACTTTTTGGATGATTTGGACTTGCATGTAATTGGTAACCATGTGAGTCAGGATCTTCTAGGCCATGATTTATCACAAATGATGGAAAAAAATGAAATTGAATGTTAGCAACTTTTCTTTCTGGTGATGATTTTGCAAAACCACCAGCCTCCAAAAATGATTTTGAGCAAGGTCCAGATTTAAACATAAACCATTGCATACCTGCTAAAATTTTAGGTATTAATTTTGTATATGTGTAAAGTGTATTAGGAGTTTTACATTTTTGCTGTATGTAAGTTTCAAGATGATCTTGTAAATTTTTTCCAACCCCCTTTGAGTGATGAATAACTTTAATACCATTATCTCTAAGATGAGTTTCGTCACCTATACCAGATAACATTAATAATTGTGGAGAATTTATAGATCCTCCACTCAAAATTACTTCTTTATTTGCATAAATCTTTTCAACTTTGTTATTTATTTTTACTTGAAGACCAACTGCTTTTTTTCCTTCAAATAGTATCTTTTCAACAAATGAGTTTTTTAAAATATTTAAATTTTTTCTATTTTTAACAGGGTTTAAATAATACTTGGCAACTCCAGCTCTCTCACCTTGATGCATTGTTGTATCAAACATACCAAAACCCTCTTGTTCTTCACCATTCATATCTATATTTGTTTTGTGACCTGCTTCAGCTGCAGCATCAATAAATGCTTTAAATAGTGGATTTGAATTTTTAGATAAATTTATCGGAAGTGGACCCAATGATCCTCTGTATTGATTTTCACCTTCAGACCAAGTTTCAATCTTCTTAAAATAAGGAAGAACTTTATCATAGGACCAATCATCCAAACCAAAGTTTTCCCATCTTGTATAGTCATCTCTATTTCCTCTTACAAAGACCATTCCATTATGAGATGAGCATCCTCCAATCATCTTTCCTCTTGGGCAAAAAACACGTCTATTGTTCAAATATGGCTCAGGTTCTGAATAATATTTCCAATTATATTTGGGATCATGCATCGTATATAGAAGAGCTAATGGCATTTTAACCTTCCAAATATCACTAGATCCACCTGCCTCAAAAATAGCTACAGAATTGTTAGGATTCTCAGATAGCCTATTTGCTACTACACATCCAGCTGAACCAGCACCAACTATGAGATAATCGAAAGCTTGCATTTAATTTGGATTATCGCCCTCTACTGCAATCCTGTCCATAACTCTTTCATGGCCCAATCCTCTGCCAGGAAAAAAATCAGTCAGACCTTGGTGAAGGGTGCTTCTATTGTCCCAAATTGCTACAGCATTTTCAGTCCATTTAAACCTGCATGTAAAATCAAGTCTTTCTTGATGTAAAAATATTTCATTTAAAATATCTGAACTTTCATTTTCATCTAAATCTAAAATTTTTTTTGTATACATTGAATTTACATACAAAATTTTTTTTCCTGTTTCAGGATGAGTTCTAACTACTGGATGAGAATTTGAATATTCATCTAGATTACCATTCCCTTCCATTTCCTTATATGCTTCAACAAATGCTGCCGCACCTAAAGAACTATGAATGGCTTTTTTATCCTTAACCTTATCTTTAATTTCATCACTTAATGTATCGTAAGCAATTTCCATATTAGAAAACATTGTATCTCCACCAACTGGAGGAACTTTAATTGATCTTAATATAATTACTTTTGTTGGTTTTGGATTATAACTTACGTCAGTATGCCAAGTTTCACCCCATTGTCTTTTTTCTTCTGGAGCTTTAATTATTCTTAGTATTTCAGGATAATCTTTTCTTCCTTTAACATAAATATGTCTTTCTAATGGACCAAAATGTTTTGCTAAATTTATCTGTTCTTCCGATGTAATATCTTGATCTCTAAAGAATAAAGCCTTGTGTTCTAATAATAAATTATTTATTTTTTTCCAATTTTCTAAAGAACTATCTTTTAAATCGATGCCTTTTACTTCTGCTCCTAATGCACCTGATACTAATTTTATTTCCATAATCTATTTTTTTAATCTACCAGATAATTCTAAGTTTTCAGACTTAAAACTTGATTTATTTTCATTAATAAATTCACCCATTATTTTTAGCTTATCTTCCTCAAATTCTGTGACCTTTCTTTTCCCCAAGTCAATATAAAGTGATAAACTTTCCATTGTAGCAGCAAGAGTTTTAGTTTCTTTTTCATACATCTCACATTTTAAATGTAATCTTTTTTTATCATGGTCAAAATGAGTGCAATATACCTCTACTTCTTGATTTTCTTTAACCTCATTATTGTAAGTAGTTCTAGTTTCAACAACCATAGTACTTCTCAGATTTGATTTTGCATTTTCACCACCCATTTGAAATTTATTAAGCATCGTTTCCCAGGCTTGATCAAAGATTAAGATATAATAAGCCATATTCATATGTTCATTATAATCTGTCCACTCTTTGATAATTTTTCTTGTGGCAAGATGAAACGACATTTTTAACCCTTATTAATTTTTTCAGCTATTAGTATTTTTCTTTTCATTTCTCTAAGAACGGGTTTTTCAATTAGCTTACCATCTATAACTACTAAACCTGTATTTGAGTTATTAAATTCCTCTAATATTTTTTTTGCCTTAGTAATTTCATCTTTTGGTGGTGTAAATACCTCATTTAAAATTTGAATTTGTTTGGGATGAATTGAGCCTTTTCCAGTAAATCCTAGATTTCTTACTTGTTCAGCCTCTTTTCTCATTCCATCCATGTTTTCTAGATCTAAATAAGGCACATCTATAACGTCTACACCTACACTTGCACCTGCATGAACCAACTTTGATCTTGCGTGAACTAGATTTTCCCATTTATTTTCAACTCTAAGCTCTGCAGCCATATCAACACCACCAAAGTATAAAGCTACTATTCTCTTGCTAGCATGAGCAATATTATAAATATTTTCTAAAGCTTCATTTGTTTCCATAATAACATGAAGATCGGTATCTAAATTACAGTCTGTTAGTAGATCGTCTATAAATGTTATTTCATCTGGTGTTTTAACTTTTGGTAACATAATTGCCTTTAGATTTACTTTACTTGAGATAAAAGCTTCTAGATCTAAAAGACCAAATTTAGTTCTTTGATTATTAAACCTTACAACTAATTCTACATCATTTTTAACTTCGAGCGTTTTAAGTGCTTCTATGGTATTTTTTCGTGCTTGTCCTTTGTCATTTATTGCTATCCCATCTTCTAATTCAATACAAACCATATCAGCCCCTGATGCAATTGCTTTCGGAAACATTTCAGGGTGAAGCCCTGGTGTAAATATAAAACTTCTTCTTACTTTTAATTTATCTAAGTCCATCTTAATTTTTATAATCTGGCTCTTCTTTATCTAAAATTATCCTAATTTGAGATAAAAATAAATTTGCAAAATCTGTGGGAAAATTTTCATGCTCCTCTGCAGTTTTTTCTGCAATTTCATGGCTTACAACATTAAGTTCCTGGTTTGTTGATAAAGCTGTAAGATACGTCTGTGCTGCTCTCTCAAAATAATAAAGAGAGTTAAAACCTTCAGCCACAGTTCTTCCCGTGGTTAAAATTCCATGATTTGCAAGCAACATGTGTTGTTTGTTTCCTAAAGCATTTGCCATTTTTATTGCTTCTTCCTCCAGTCCTAGACCTCCAAATTCTTTGAATGCAGATACTCTATTGTAAAACATCATTGTATTTTGATCGATAGGTTTCATAACAGGATCTTTTAGAGTAGAGAGGGCAGTTGCATATTTTGAATGAACATGAAAAATGCACCTTGCATGAGCTGCTTTTTCATGAATTGCACTATGTATATATAGAGCTGTTGGATCAATAATGTCTGGTTTATTCTTCAGTTCTTCTTTATTTTCTTTAGTCACTAAGATTAAATCGCTAGCCTTCATATTACTAAAGTGAATGCCTGCTTTATTTACATAAAAATCAGAAGAGTCTGGAACGCATGCACTAAAATGGTTTGCAACACCCTCGTGCATATTTAGTCTTGCTGTCCATCTAAAAGTTGCAGCTAATTCTTTTTGTAATTCAGATATTTCCATTTGTATGATTTTAAAATATAGTTGAAAAATAAATTATGAACAATAACGTTTTTATCTCATGCGCAGTTACTGGATCTGGAGATACTGCAAGCAAACATCCTGATTTACCAAAAACTCCAGAGCAAATAGCTAAATCAGCAATAGAGGCAGCAAAAGCGGGAGCTGCAATTGCTCATATTCATGTACGAGAAGAAGACGGAACACCAAGCAGAAGACTGGAATTATATAAAGAAGTAGTAGATAGAATTAGATCAAGTGAAACAGATGTTATTTTAAATTTAACAACTGGGATGGGTGGTGATTTGGACATTGGTCAAGGTAAAAATCCTCTAGATTTTGGCCCTATGACCGACATGGCAAATGTAATGGAAAGAATAGCTAATGCAGAACAATTTTTACCTGAAATTTGTACTTTAGATGCGGGTACATTAAATTTTGGAGATGGTTCTGTAATTACAGTTAATACACCAAATGATTTAAGAAAGGCTGCAAAAAAATTACAAGAGATTAAAGTTAAGCCAGAAATAGAGGCATTTGATTTAGGAAATATGTGGTTTGGATCGCAATTGTACAAAGAAGGCTTACTTGATGATCCGCCAATGTTTCAAATGTGTTTAGGTATTCCTTGGGGAGCTCCCGCTACCCCATTAGCAATGCAAGCCATGAAAGACATAATGCCTAAAGAAGGAGTGTGGTCAGGTTTTGCAATTTCAAAAAACGAAATGCCATTTGTAGCTCAAACAGTTGTAATGGGAGGAAACCCAAGAGTAGGTTTGGAGGATAACTTATATTTATCAAAGGGCAAACTAGCAACAAATGCTCAATTAGTAGAGAAAGCAATAAGGATAGTTACAGATCTTGGAGCATCAATAATGACAGCAGAGGAAACTAGGACAAAACTTAAGCTTGTTAAACACAAGTAATGTTAAAAATTAAAAAAGTTGCTGTAGTTGGAACAGGTGTAATCGGAATAGGGTGGATTATAAGATTTTTAGCTCATAATAAAATCGTTTATGCTTACGACAAAAATCTTAAGCAAAAAAAAATTTTGATTAACGAAATAAAAAGAGCACTTCCATATGTAAAAAAACTTTTTAACAAAAAAAAAATAAATTTAAATAATTTAAAATTTTATCTATCTTTAGAAGAAGCAGTTAAAGATGCTGATTTTATTCAAGAATGTGCACCAGAAAATTATAATTTAAAAACTGTTTTAATGAGGGAAATTTCTAAAAGTTGCAAAAAAAATGTTTTAATTTCATCAAGTTCTTCAGGATTGTTGCCATCAAAGATTTTTTCAAAATGTAAAAATATTCAGAGAGGTATTATTGGCCATCCATTCAATCCTGTATATTTGTTACCTTTGGTAGAAATAGTTCCTGGTAAAAAAACTAGTGAGAAATCTTTAAAAGTTGCGAATAAATTTTATAAGTCTATTTCAATGAATCCGATAGTTCTAAAAAAAGAATTACCTGGTTATTTATCTGATAGACTTCAAGAAGCCTTATGGAGAGAGGCGTTACATATTATTAATAATGGATATGCTACAACTGAGGATTTAGATAGAGCCATAGAGGATGGTCCCGGTTTAAGATATTCTTTAATGGGAACATTTTTAACCTTCCATTTAGCGGGTGGAAAGGCTGGGATGAAGCATATGTTAGAACAGTTTGGGCCAGCATTAAAACTTCCATGGACCAAGCTTAAAGCGCCAAAATTATCAAAAAAACTCTCAGAAAGGTTGATTTCAGGTACCAAAAAACAATCTAGAGGAAAATCAATTAATCAACTGTCAAATATAAGAGACGAGTATTTAGTCAATTTACAACTATTTAGAAAAAAATATGAAAATAAAATTAGAAAATAGATATCTTAAGAAAAATTAAAATGGTAAATTAAACACATGGACTTTAACCACTTCTTAACTAGCTACATGCCGGATACAAATGTTGGTTCAAAACAACATTTTAAAAATATGTTGGAAGAATGTGTTGTTGCAGATAAACTTGGTTATGCAACAGTATCAATTCCTGAACATCATTTAATAAATTTACTTATGATGCCATCACCTTTGCAGATGGCTGTAAAAATTGCATCTATCACAAAAAATATTAAAATAACAACTGGAATAGTTGTTTTGCCTCTTCACGATATGAGAACATATGCTGGTGACGTCGCAACCGCAGATATTTTAACTGATGGCAGATTAATTTTAGGCGTTGGAAGAGGTGCTTTTGCTTGGGAGATGCAAAGATTAGGAACTCCCATAGAAAAATCAAAAGAAAAATTTATAGAGTCGCTCGAGGTATTACAATTATTGTTAAAAAACAAAGAGGTTTCATATAAAGGTAAATTCTATGATTTTGAACCAATCACTATTATGCCTCGACCAATAAGTAATCCTGTACAAATGATGATAGCTGCCATGAATTTAGAAAGTATTAAAGATGCAGCATCAAGGGGATTTCATGTTCAATCAACAGTATTGTCAGGTACTAAAGATCTTTTATTAAGTAGAGTGAATGCGTTTAAAGAAGGTTGTACAAAGTTAGGGGAAGAGGGCAAACTGCTAAAACTTTCTATGCAACGTATGGCTTATTTAGCGAAAGATGAAAATGAAGCTAGAGAAAAAACAAAACTTGCTTACGAATATTACAAACGATTTGATAATATGTTTTCTGGTCCTGGTAAAGTAAATGAAGGAAATATTGAAGCTTTGCCTAGAAAACAAACTTTAGACGAATTAAAAGAAAATCTTTTGATCTGTCCTTTGAATGAGATGATTGATAAGTTAAGTGTCTATGCCGAGGCTGGAGTTGACGAAATTATTCTTAGTTCAAGTTTTGGTCAATCACAAAAAGATTTAATAGAGTCGATGCATAGAATTGGTGAAAATGTAATTCCATATTTTAAAAAATCAAACATTCAAGTAGCATAAATATCTATGAGTATCATAGATTGTAATTTTTCAGTAACAGGATCAGGACCTGCAATTTTTTTTACCCATGGAGTAGGAGGAGCAGAGGATGCATGGAGGTTCATAGCTCCAAAACTCAAAGATAAGTTTACAGTTGTAACTTATGATTTAAGAGGCCACGGAAAATCACCCGTAAGTAATAAAGATTTTAATCTAGATGATCTTGTTTTAGATCTTGAGAGAGTTAGAGAAAGAACAGGTATAGAAAAAGCCCATTTTATGGGGCATTCTTTAGGAGGTATGATTGCTCCTGCTTATGCAAGAAAATTTCCCGAAAGAGTAATTTCAGTAGGTTTATTATCCACGGTGGCAGGAAGATCGGAAGAAGATAAACAAAAAGTGTGGAATGTTATTTCTGATTTAAAAAATAAAGGTGTTGAACAAACTTTAAAAAATTTAACCACGAGGTGGTTTACAGATGACTTCATAGAAAAAAATCCTGATCTTGTATCAAGAAGATTAAATCAGGTTATAGATACTGATAAAGATGTTTTTATCAACGTATTTAAAATATATGCAGAAACTGAGATGATTTCATGGTTAAAAGAAATTAAGAAGCCATGTTTATTTATGACAGGAGAAAATGATGGAGGTTGTACACCTTCTCACAATGAAAGAATGTCAAATGAGATTGAAATTTCTAAATTGGTTATAATACCAAATGTAAAACACTCTTTTTTGATAGAGGCTCCTGAGCAAATAACAAATAACTTATTAGGATTTATTGAAAGTTTATAAAAACTTAATGCATTCTTAAAGTGTTTCCATCAACACCAACAACTTGTCCTGAAATTCTAGAAGACTCATCTGAAATTAAATAGCAACACATATTCCCAATATCTTTTTCATAAACCCAAGTGTTTAGAGATGTCATAGAAACGAACTCACTTTCAACAGCTTTTTTAGAAATTTTTAAAAATTTTGCTTTATCTCTGATTACTCTACCCATCCTGTCTCCTTTTACAGTTCCAGGACAAATCGCATTAACTCTAATTTTAAATTTTCCTAATTCCATTGCTAAGGTTTTTGTCATTCCCACAACTGCCCATTTACTTGCTGAATACGGAGATCTTAATGGAAAACCAAATATACCTGCAGTAGAAGATAGATTAACTACAGAACCACCTTTATTTTTTTTTAACATTGGAATTGCTAATTTTGAAAAAATAAAATGACTAATTACATTTATTTTTAATGTTTGTTCCCAATCTTTTGTCTTAAGTTTTTCCATAGTTCCAGTTGGACCTGCTACTCCAACATTATTAATTAAAGCATCAATTTTTTGTGTTTTTTTTTTAATTTCTTTAAAAAAATTAGTCACATCGTTTTCATTTGAAGCATCACAATGAAAACTAAACAATCTTTTATTATTTAATGGATGTTTTTTTAATTTATTTATTGATTTTTGATCTATGTCACACAAAAATACTTTTGCACCTTTTTCAAGACACTCTTTTGCTGTCGCCCAACCAATTCCTGTAGCACCAGCAGAAATAATTATCTTTTTACTTTTAAAATTATATGACATTATTTTATTTAATCGGCTAAACCGTCAGATCTAACTTTATTTCTTTCTATATGTATGGGCAACACCTTTCCATAAATTGCTTTAGAATGTTCAGGTGTATTTACTCTCCATGGATCTAATACATATGCTGGTATACACATGTAACGTGAGGTTTTTCCTATTATTTTGGTTACTCTATGCATAGTAAATCGTCCTTTAAATATTTGTAAATCACCAGGTTTTAGTTCAAGTTGTTTAACTTTTGAACGATCTCCATCTAACACTTTTTTTACTTCATCAAATCTTTCATTTCCTGGTTCTCTTATATTTGGACAATACTCAAATATCCCACCTTGCTCTGGTTTTTGTATCATAAGACTTAAAGTAAATTCGCAACTATCAAAATGCCAAGGCAATATACCATCAGGCTCCATTACATTATAAGCATGACAAGCTAAGGGATCAGCCCATCTATAAATTGGAGAAATTCCTAGACAAGCGGACACGAATTTAAGTAGCTCTTCAGTTTCGTAAAGAAATTTCATTTCGGAATTTTTTGCAAAACAATCAGAGTTTAGATATCCATTGTATCTGTTCATAAAAATTCTTTTTGGATGATCTTTAGGAAGAGAGGGGTCATCTTTTGCATAAAGATATGCATTGACACTTTCTTTAGACATATAAACTTCATCTAGCTGTTGCTCTAATTCTTTTCTCATAACTGCTAAAGAATTTGGTAAAATAAAGTTTGGAATTACTGAACAACTATCATTTTCTAATTCTGCTTTACATTTTTCAATTATTTTTTTTATTTTGTGAGATTGTAAGTCGTGAATAGGATATTTTTCTAAATCAACAATTTTGCTTAAGTTTTTTTCCATAACTGCACAATATAAATTATGAGCTTCTCAGCGATTCTTGTAATTCTTTATTTGAGATATAACCTTTAGCGTTTCCTTGTTTATCGACAACTTCGCAATTGGAATTACTACAAACAACTTGAGGTAGAAATTCCTCGATAAATTGATCTTCTTCAACTTTAATCAGGTTTGATTTATCTATACCATCTGATTGATTAATAGGTTTCATTATAATTTTTGCTTTTATAACTTTTGTTCTGTTTACATCTTTTACAAATGCCTCAACATATTCATCTGCCGGGTTCATTATAATTTCTACTGGAGTTCCTACTTGCACAAGTTTTCCAGCATTTAAAATTCCAATATGATCACCTAATCGAAGTGACTCATCAAGATCATGAGTAATAAACACTATGGTTTTTTTTAATTCTGCTTGGAGATCTATCAATTGTTTTTGCATGTCACTTCTTATCAATGGATCTAATGCTGAAAAAGCTTCGTCCATAAGCATAATGTCAGTATCAGTGGCTAAAGCTCTTGCAAGTCCTACTCGTTGCTGCATTCCCCCAGATAGTTGAGCTGGATATTGATTTTCAAATCCAGACAAACCTACAGACTCAATTTTCTCCATTGCAGTAGCATTTCTTTTTTCAATTTCCACGCCTTGCATTTCAAGTCCGTAACCAACGTTTTGTAAAACTGTCTTATGCGGGAACAAGCCAAACCTTTGAAATACCATACTCATTTTTTGCCTTCTAAATTCAATTAGTTGCTCTTTATTGAGAGTGGTAACATCCTTGCCTTCAACTAAAATTTCCCCAGAAGTAGGTTCTATCAATCTATTTAAATGTCTTATTAGCGTAGATTTACCAGATCCAGATAAACCCATGCACACAAAGGTTTCTCCTTCCTCAATTTTTAATGACACATTATCTAATCCAACTGTGTGCCCAGTTTGCTCTAAAACATCCTCTTTTGTAGCACCCTCTTGAACCATTTTAAGAACGCTGGATGGTTTAGGTCCAAAAATTTTATATACATTATTGATTTCAATTTTTGACATTTTTTAAAAGTCTAATTCTTTTAATGCATCAAAGCAAACCTACAATTAAATAAATAAAAAGCTTTCAACCATTAATTGAATTGAAATTTTTACCATTTTATATAATTATTTATCATGAATTCAATTTCTAAAATCTCAAAAAATAGCACTTACCTTCAAATTATTTGGAATGATGGGGAGGAGAGTAAATTCAATTATATGTGGCTAAGAGATAATTGTCCAACCGCGCATGACAAAGATTCACGACATAGAATGTTTAATATTTTAGAAGTTTCTAAAGATATAAATCCTAAAAAATACTCTCTTAATGATGATGGTAAATTAGAAATTGAGTGGAGTGAGGGAGAACACATAAGTTATTATGACCCAAAATGGTTAAGAGAAAATTGCTATACAATCAAAAATAAACAAAAATATATATCTCCTTATCAACTTTGGGATAATAACTTAAAAAATAATTTTGAAAGTATATGCATTGAGCATGATGAAGTAATTGACTCTGATGAAGGTTTAATAAAATGGCTTGAACTATTACATCATAAAGGTATTGCCATAGTTAAAAACTCACCAACAGAAAAAAAATCAGGCTTTAAAATTCTTCATCGAATAAGCCATGTCAGAGAAACATTTTTTAAAACCCCTTTTGAGGTAATAAATATTCCAAAACCAAATAATTCTGCATACACGGCGCATGCTTTAAGAAATCATATGGATTTACCTTGGTTTGAATTACCACCTGGTTATCAGTTTTTGCATTGTTTAGTAAATGATGCAAATGGTGGAGATTCTTCAGCAATCGATGGGTTTGCTGTAGCCGATTATCTAAGACAAAATGAAAAAGATATATTTGAGACACTGGTTTCTGTGCCTCTTAAATTTAGAGATAAAGATTATACTCAAGAATCTCACAGAAGCTATCATGCACCCGCAATTAGTTTAACAAAAGATAAAGATTTTCATGATATTAGATTTAGTGTTGCAACGATGGATGCTTTAGATTGTCATCCAGATAAAATGGATAAAGTTTATAAAGCCCACCATAGATTTGGAAATCTTCTACACGATGATAAGTTTCAGATTAAATTTAGATTAGGACCTGGAGACATATTTTCTTTTAATAATAGGCGTGTTTTACACGGCAGAACTGCTTTTGACCCAAATTCAGGTCATCGTCATCTTCAAGGATATTATTTAGATAGAGATGAAATACTTGGAAGATTGGAATATCTTAAAAAATATAAATCATAAGTTTTCAAATATAAGATTGTTATCTTTTTCATATTTCAAAAATTCCTTTTTGTTTTTAATCGTGTAATAATATTTCTCTTTATTAATTATTTGTATTCTTCGACTATTTAAAAACTTTTTATCTAATATTAGATATTTTATTTTTTTGTTTAGGCTACTTTTTAAAATAGATTTTATGCTAGATTTGTTGGAAAAAGATAAACCTACTGATAGTTTTGAGTTAAGTTTAAGAAGATTATAGATATTTTCATGTTTAAAAGAGATAAAAGTACATTTTTTAAAACTTCTAGTTTCTTTAATCAAATTAGATAAAAGTTCTTTATTAAATAATGGCTTTATTTCAATAAAGATAGGAAATTTTTTTTTTGAAATTTTTAGAACCTCTTTTAATGGTGGTATTTGAAAGTTTTTATTTTTAATTTTTTTTAGATCTTCATAATTAATATTTTTGATACTTTTGCTTATTTTAAAAATTCTCTTTAAAGTAAAATCATGAAAGCATACAAACTTTTTATCTTTGGTTGAATGAATATCTGTTTCAATCCCAAATCTTTTTTTAAATGATGCTCGAAAAGACTCTAAGCAGTTTTCTTTGTAACTCTTATTTACAATTCCTCTATGTATTATATGCATGTAAAAAAAAGGGCTCTGTTTCCACAAAGCCCTTAATTATTTTTTTGAAGTTTAATTATTAGTTAGGTAACCAACTTTTCCATTTATCTGGATTGTTGTCTAACCACTCATTTACAACTTCTTTAACGTCTCTTTTTTTGATGTCAACTTCAACAAGCATCTTAGCTTGGTCTAAGTTTTCTAATTTCATTCTTTCAAAAAAAGCTTTTGCTTTAGCATGTTCTGGTTTAGCAAATGTGTCAGGATTTCCATAATTCATAGTGTAATCTTTATCCCAACCAGTTGCTGGCCATCCATCTGTACCGCAAGTTTTCCAGTTGTTTGCTTCAGTAAATGTGTCTCCTGCACAAGTTTTGTATTCAGGAAGTTGAACTCCTACCATGTCAAACTCACCAAAGAACCAGTGTGGTGACCATAAGTATAACAAGAACGGCTCTTTTCTCATGTAAGCAGCTTTTGCTTCTGCAATTGCAGCCGCTTCAGTACCTAGCTCATCTGCTTGGAAATCAATTCCTAAAAGATCAAGTCTTTTTTGGTCATGACAGTTCCAACCAGCTACAGGACATCCAATTAATCTTCCTTTACCGCCTGTTTCAATAGTTGCAAATTTAGCTTTATGTTTGTTTAGGTCTCTCCAAGTTTTAATGCCCATTTCTTCTGCAGCATATCTAGGTATCCAGTAATCTGACATACCGATAATTCCAGTAGTTCCTAAAAGATCAACTGTTCCATCTCCTTTATAAGACTTTACTACTTTGCCGTCATAAATTAAATCTTCATTAAACATTACATCGTCTGCCTCTGCATAACTTGGCCAACTCTCGCAAGCGAAATCAAGTTCTCCAGCTGCAATTGCTTCCCATAATCCAGTACCAGACGGGAAAACTGTTTGTTTAATTTTATAGCCCATTTCTCGTTCAAGAATTGCTACTGCAACTTCACAAGTGATTATTCCACCTGTCCAGTCAGCAATAGCAGCATGTAATCTTTTTGCATTTGCCTGAGTAAGACTAGCAAGTAAAATTACGAAAGACAAAAATAGAGCTGATATTGTTTTTGATAACCTCATTTATTTCCTCTCTTTTAATTAATTAAAATCTTATTCTAAAACAAAAATTACTAGTTTGTAAACTGTGAATAATGATGCTTTTACTTGACTTATAAACCTAGAGCTTCTCTCTGTTTTTTAGTCCAAGCAAGTGAAATTCTGTCTATAATTATTGCTAATAATACAATTCCTATACCTGCTGCCAACCCTCTACCGGTATCAGATCTTGCTAATCCATTAAATACTTCCAAACCTAATCCTTTTCCACCAATTAAAGGTGTAACAATCTGCATTGCGAAAGCCATAATTACTGTTTGATTAAATCCAATAACTAAACTTGGAATAGCTAATGGAAATTTAATTTTATTTAGAGTTTGCAATAAAGTACCACCAAATGAACGTGAAACCTCTGAGTAAGTCCCAGATACTTGAGTTAAACCTAAAGATGTTAATCGAATGATGGGTGGTATAGAGTATATAACTGTTGCAAGTACTGCAGATACTATTCCTCCTCCAAAAAACATTAAAACAGGAATTAAATAACAGAAGTAAGGTAAAGTCTGCATGGCATCCAAAACCACGTTTTGAACATTTCTAAATCTCTCATTATAAGAGGCAATTATTCCAAGAGGAACTCCAATTATAAAGCATAAAGCTACAGACACTAAAACAGATGATAGTGTTATCATTGATTGTGGCCATATCCCACAAGCACCAATGAAAAGTAATAATATTGCTGTAATAATTGCAAATCTAATACCGACAGTAAAATATCCAATTGCTGCAAATACCCCTAATGTATACCACCATGGCACATGAGTTAAGAATATATCAAGTGGTCTTAAGAGTTTAAGATATACAAATCCCCTAAGAGCTTTTGTAAATGCAATAAAACTAGGATTAACAGTTAAAGATTCTACACTACTAGAAATCGGCTGCCTAATAGACAATCTCCACTCTTCAGGAAATGATCCTATACTTACCATATAAGAGTCAACGAATGAAATAGTCAGAACAAGTAAAAAAGAAGGTATTATATAATATCTTCTAGAAATTATTTCACCAATATCTCTTGCTGTTTCTTTATTTGCTAAAGAAACACAAAATTCAAATACATACGCAATAAATTTTGTTAAATTTGTACAAACAAAATTAATTAAACCAGCTAAAAATTCTAAAGGCTTTTCTATAATTCTTACTATTGCAAATTTTTCCCAAGATTGTGGGAGTAAATAAAGTTTTTGAACATTCGATGGAAGTATTTGTTTTGTTTTGCTAAATGACATACTAAATCTATCAAACATTATTGCCATGAAAAGAATACAAAGTCCTCCTTCCATTGCCCACCCAACATCAAGTCTTCTAATTGCTTGCCAAACTTGACCACCAATTCCTTCAGCTCCAATAAAACATGCTAAAACTACAAGCGCTAAAGCCATCATTATCACCTGATTAATTCCCATCATTATACTTGGAAGTGAAAGTGGAATTTTAATTTTAAATAGCAGTTGTAACTTACTTGATCCAAAAGAGGTTGCAGATTCTATTGTTTCTGCTGAAACTTGTCTTATACCGGTATTTGTTAATCTTATGATTGGAGGCATAGAGTAAATCATTGTGGCTAAAATTGCTGGAGCTCCTCCAATTCCAAAAAAGAAAAGAGCTGGAAAAAGATAAACAAATGCAGGCATTACTTGCATGGTATCTAAAATAGGCTTCATAAAATTTTCAAATCTGTCACTTTGTGAACAAAGCACACCTAGAGTCACTCCAACTACGACACATAGTAAAACTGATAAACCCATCAATGCTACCGTTTGCAGGGATGGTTCCCACATTCCTGTTGCACCCCAAAAATAAATAACAAATAAAGAGTACAATCCTAATCTTAAACCACCTGCAATTAAGCAAGGCAAAAATATTAATGCTGCAATTAATAGCCAAGGTGAGTCGATAAGGAAATCTTCAACAAAGTAATAGACATTTTTAATATAACTGGCTATTATTTTCGTAATCCATCTATAATTTTTCTTTAAATAATCTTCACCTTCATTAACCCATGCTGTAAATGTAAATTGGTCAGTGACGACCTTTGGCATTTTTGAAGGACCATCGCTTTGAAAAGACAACCACAGTGCAACTAAAAATGTTATTAAGATTACAGAATATGTAATTATATTTTTTGATGAATTTGGCTTTCCTTGAATACTTGCTACTTCAGAAGACATATTATCTAAAATTTAAAATAAATAATTTTACTTTTAAAGAAAAATATTGTCTATTTTTGTGTTATTAAAATAACAAAATATGAATAATCAACCAAAAATAACGTGTTCAAATGTTTGGAAATTATTTGGTTCTGACGAGCAAAGAATAATTAAAGATTTAGATAAAAGTTTATCAATAAAAGAAGTTCAAGAGAAAACTGGACATGTGGTTGCAGTAAAAGATGTAAGCTTTTCAATTGAGAAAGGTGAGACATTTGTTGTAATGGGTTTATCGGGAAGTGGAAAATCAACCTTAGTTAGATGTATTTCAAGATTAATTGAACCAACTTCTGGAACAGTAAAAATGGATGATGTTGATGTAACGAAAATGAGTGGCAGAGAATTATTAGATTTAAGAAGAAATAAAATGAGTATGGTTTTTCAACATTTTGGTTTATTTCCACATAGAACAGTTGTGGAGAATATTGGATATGGTTTAGAGATTAGAGGAAATAAAAAAAATGATAGAGTAGAAAAATCAATGGAAGTTTTAAAAATGGTTGGTTTGGAAGGTTGGCATAATAATTATCCAAGAGAACTATCAGGAGGAATGCAACAAAGAGTAGGTTTAGCTCGTGCATTAGCTGTAGATCCAGAAATTTTAATTTTTGATGAACCTTTTTCAGCTTTAGATCCATTAATTAGAAGAGAAATGCAGGATGAACTATTAAAGATTCAAGAAAAATTACAAAAGACAATGGTATTTATTACTCATGATTTCTTAGAGGCAATTAAAATGGGTGATCATATAGCAATTATGAAAGATGGAGAAGTTTCTCAAGTAGGGACACCTGAAGAAATTGTTGCTAACCCCAAAGATCAATATGTAAAAGACTTTTGCGAAGACGTACCAAAATACAAAGTCCTTAGTGCAAGCAAAGTAATGAGGGAAGAATGTTGTGATGATACAAAAAAAATGTTTGAAAACGGATCAAATAATATCCCTCACAATTCAAAAATAGAGACTTTAATTGATAAACTTGTAGACACAGATCAGAAATTTCCAGTGGTAAATAGTGAGACAGGTGAACTTATTGGTGAAATTGATAGAGCTATAGTTATGAAATCAATGAAATCTGCTAGTTAATTTCTCTACTCACTTTAGTTTTTTTTTGTTTTACTTTATCTCTCCAAATTATAATCATTCCAGCAAACACAATTACAAAAACTCCTGGAAATAATTGTTCCCAAGGAGCCTCATTAAAAAATAACCAACCTAAAATAAATGATGAAGGAATACCAAAATATTCAAACGAAGCCATCTTACTTGCAGAGATTAATCTATAAGAATAGATAAAAAGTATTGCTGCAGTACCTCCAAGAATACCAGTCAATGTCATAAGAAAAAAATCTTGGGCACTTTTTATTTCTGCATGTCCAGTAGTTATTAAAAACAGCACAACACCACCAATTACATTAAATATTAAAGTGTATAATTGAATTTTTGCTGTTGAGTGACCATCCGGTATAAATTTTAAAATTATCACACTTAATGCCCAAGCAATCGCAGTTAGAATAGGAAATATTGAATAAAAACTAAATATATCACTTCCTGGCTGAACAATTAAAACTACTCCAAAAAAACCTATAAAAATTGCAGACCATCTATAAATACCAACTTTATCCTTTAAAAAAATTATTGATAAAATTACAATGAAAAATGGCGAAGAAAATGTAAGAACCATAGCGGTAGCAAATTCTAAATTAATAACAGAAATAAATATAAATATATTCATCGATAAGAAAGCCAAACCTCTAAAAAAACTTAAGACAATGAATTTGTTGTTTAGGTTTCTAAAAACTGAAATGTGCTCTTTAGTAAATAAAATAAGTATAAATAGAGGAATTACCCCAGCTATATTTCTGAATACTGCTAACTGAATTACAGTATATTCATTTCCTAAAAACTTTATTACTACCATATACATATCCACACAGAGAATTGCTAAGAGCATCGTAACTATTGCTAAATATGTTTTTTTTAAATCTGTATTCTCAGACAAAATATTCATTTATAATTTTTTAAAATTGTATACTTTATAAAAGAAATGCAAAGTTTTAAACTTAACGAAACTGATATTCTATCCAATCAAGATTGGACGTTTCCGACTAATATTGCATACGGTCCAGGCAGATTGAAAGAAATAGGAAGTATTTGTAATAATTTAAATATTAAAAATCCGTTAATAGTTACAGATAAAGGGAGTCCAAAATTACCATTTATTGAAAATTTACAAAATTATTTAAAAAGTTCTGATGTAAAATCAGATCTATTTTTTGATATATCTCCAAATCCAAGAGAAGATGAGGTTTCAAATGGTGTTAGTAAATTTAAAGATGGAAACCATGATGCTATAATTGCAATCGGTGGAGGCAGTGCCATGGATGGAGGAAAATTAATTTGCCTCACAGCAAACAATGACGTTCCATTAAGAGATTTTGAGTTTGAATTAACTCCGCCTATAATTAGCAAGGATAACCCATTCCCAAAAATTATAACTATTCCAACAACTGCTGGAACTGGAGCTGAAACAGAAATTTCAGCTATGGTTACTTATTTAAAAGAAGGCATGAAATTTTGTATGTGGCATCCAGATGTTAGACCTTCCTTAGCATTGTTAGATCCAGAACTAACTATTGGATTGCCAGCAAATTTAACGGCATGGACTGGTGCAGATGCTTTAATCCATGGTATAGAGGGTTATTGCGTTCCTGGTTTCAATCCAATGTGTGATGGCGCGGCTTTAGAAGGTTTATCTTTGATATCAAAATCTTTAGTCACAGCTGTAGAAGATCCTAGCAATATAGTTGCTAGAGGTGGAATGCATGTTGGATCTTGTTTAGCAGGAATTTCTTTTTTAAAAGGTTTAGGATTAGTACATGCTATTGCTCATATGGTTGGAGCCGAATACAATACTCATCACGGACTAACGAATGCAATAATATTGCCTGTAGTTTTAAAATATAATCTACCAGGTATGGAAGAAAAAGTTAAAAGAATGTCAGAGGCTATGCAATTTAAAGATCATTCTGTAGATGCATTTATATCAAACATTGAAAACATTCTTGATAGAATTAAAATTCCAAAAAGTTTAAGCGAAATTGGTGTACCTGAAGATTGTGTTGATAGAATTGCTGAAAAATCAATGAAAGATCAAGCCTATGGACAAAACCCTAAAAAAGCAAGTTTAGAGGAAATAAAGGAAATTACTCTAGCATCCATTAAAAAAGCTAGGTAATAGTAAATTCTCATGCTTGAAAATAAATCAGTTAGAGAAATTATTTCTTTAATTAAGAAAAAGGATGTTTCAGTAAAAGAAATAGTTGGCTTATATTTTGAAAGAATAAAAAAATTTAATCCATCTTTGAATGCTATTGTTTCAATTAAGGATGAAGAAGAAATAATTAAAGAAGCTGAGATTAAAGACAAAAATTTTGACGAGAATAAGCCGTTATTTGGCTTACCTCTTGCCTCTAAAGATTTACTAGATGTAGTTGGTTTTCCAACCACTTATGGTTTTCCTGGATATAAAGATTATTTTCCAAAAAAAAATTCTATAATTGTTGATCGTCAAATAGATGCCGGCGGAATAATAATTGGAAAAACAAACACTGCTGAATTAGGAGTGGGCGCTCATACAGCGAACAGATTATTTGGAATTACACCAAACATTTATGGAAATAGTCAATCATCTGGTGGATCAAGTGGTGGAGCTGGTGTTGCAGTCGCAGCAAATTTACTGCCATTTGCTGATGGTACAGATATGATGGGTTCTTGTAGAACACCTGCTGCGTACGCAAATGTCTATGGTTTTAGACCAACACCAGGATTACTTCCCGATTATCGAACAAATGAAAAAAAGAAAAGTCTTCCGGTTATTTCAACACCAGGGTGTCTTGCAAGAACACCTGATGATATGTCTATTCTTTTAGATGTTATAACTGGAGAACATAAAGAAGATCCAATTTCTTTCAGTTTAGATAATTCTTTTAGCGAGGTCAATTTAAGTGACCATGAATTTTCAAAAATAAAAATTGGATGGTTGTCTGAGATGAATGGTAATTATCAATATGATCCTGAGATAATTGAGATAAGTAACAAACAACTAAACAATCTTGAAAAGCATAAAATTATAATTGAAAACTTAAAACCAAAAATAGATGCTCATAAATTATGGAATTGCTGGGGCACATTAAGAGCAAAAAGTATTTATGAGGATATTAATACAATGAATATCAAAGATGTTAACGAAATGACCCCACAGGCGTTATGGGAATACAATAAAGGTATCAAGCTCAAAGAGGAAGATGTAAAATCTGCTCTTAACTTAAGAATTGAATTATCAAATGATGTAAATAGATTGTTTGGTGATTTTGATTTTTTAGCTTTACCATCTCAACAATCATTTCCTTTTGATAAAAATTTAAGACACCCAGAAAAAATTAATGAAAAATTAATGGACACTTATCATAGATGGATTGAAATACATATATTCGCTAGTCTTTTTTACTTGCCATCAATTTCTTTACCTATTGGCTTTAATAAAGATGGATTTCCAATAGGTATTCAAATTATAGCAAAAGAAAAAGAAGATTTAAAAGTGATATCTTTTGCAAAAAGATATGAAGAAATTTTTAATTTTTCTAAAATTAAACCAAAATTAAACTAATGGTCAGACACAAACATCATTTTAAAATAGCTTTTGCATTAGCAATAGCTGCCGGATCATGGGGAGTTTATTGGCTTCCTCAAAGAATTTTAGAAGATGGGGGACTTACTGGAGGTTGGGGGACAATTTCTCAAATGATGATCGGAATTTTATTACTTACACCCATCTCTTTGTGGAGAAAGTATAAAGGTCGTACATCTGGTTTAGAAATACCTTTTGTTGGTTTTTTAACTGGTAGTGGTTTTATATGTTACGCATTAAGTTTCTTACTTACAGATGTCGTACGAGCATTGATCATGTTTTACATGATACCTGTCTGGACGACTATTTTTGAAATATATTTTTTAAAAAAAAGACCAGGTTTAGAAAGAGTTTTAACTTTAAGCTTAGCACTTGGGGGTTTGTGGGTAGTTTTCAGTCAATCTAATATCTTACCATTACCACAAAATGCAGGAGATTGGCTGGCATTACTAGGAGGTGTGCTATTTGGGGCTGGGTTAGTGCGTTTAGAAATTTCCAAAACAGACGGTGTCTTTCCTGTAATCTTTTCTTTCTTCGTTTATGGGACAATATTTAATATTTTTGCTGGCTTTATTTTAAAAGATTACTTAGGACCTATGCCACCCATTGAAGCTTTTGCATCAATGTTTACTTTTTTAGTTCTTATTTCAGTGTTTTATTTTATTCCTACTGGAGTAGTTATAATGTGGTCTCCATCTGTTTTAGGTGCAGGCCTTTGTGCAATATTATATTTAAGCGAAATAGTAGTTGGAGTTATATCAGCTGGCATTCTGACTGATGAAACATTTGGTTGGAGAGAAGTTGTTGGAAGTACAATGATTGTTGTAGGAGGAGTATTAGCTGTTGTTCTAGCACCAAAAGAAGAAAAATAGATGCTGTTTAAAGAAAAGTTTAAATCAAATTCAAAAATATTCTTAGATGGTGGAAATGGTTCTGAGATTGCAAACTTAGGAGGCGAGATGACGCCAGCTTTTTCTGCATTAACAACAATTACAGCGCCAGAAATTGTGAGACAAGTTCATGAAAATTTTATGGATGCAGGCTGTGATCTTATTACAGCAAATACCTTTAGCACTACAAGACACAATATGAATAGTATTAATAGAGGTGATGAAACAAAGGAGTTTATTGTTAGATCTGTCGAAATAGCCAAAAAGGCAATTAAGAATAAGGGGAAAGAAAATATAGTTGGAATAGCAGGGAGTATGTCGAATTTTTTCTCATTAAAAGAAAATGAATTTGTTCCAGATCCAAAGTACATACCTACATTTAGAGAGGAAGAGAGAAATTATAAAGAGGCTGCTAAAATCTTAAAAGAAGAGGGAGTCGATCTTTTAATTCTAGAAATGATATTAGATATAGATCACTCAAAAATCTTACTTAACTCTGCATTAGATACTGGTTTACCAGTTTGGGTTGGACTAAGTTGCTGTACAAGCAAGTTTGATAATAATGTTATTGGAAGAAATTTTAGAGCTGAAAAAGAAAAATCACTTATTTATGATGAAAGTATATACAAAGAGCAACCAAAATTTATTCCTGATGATAAGATTGTTCTTTTAGATGATATAATTAAATCTCTAACAAATATCGGTGGAGATGTTTATGGCATTATGCATACTTGGCTTGTTGATGCCTTTGATGGATTGAAGGTGATTAAAAATAATTGGCAGGGTCCAATTATGTTTTATCCAGAAATACATAAGTTTGATACAAAAACGCATAAGGCAATAGTGACCTACACAGAGGATGAATTCACTAATGAATGTGGAAAACTAATTGATGACCAAATTCAAATTATTGGAGGGTGTTGTGGTGTTACAGATAATCATCTTAAAAAATTAATATCAAGGTACTCTTAATTTTAATATTAATTGTTAACTAAGTTTATCAACATATTAATCATATCAACTTTATAACTCTCTTTTGTTGCAGATTTTGTTTCCAATACTGAAAAAAATGCTGCAACTTTGCCGGTTTTAAAATTTGTTGCCAAAAACTGACCTCCATATCCAGAGTGTCCAATCATGTTACCTGACACCATTGTTGAATTTGAGTAATACAAATATTTATTTTTTGATAATTCCATGTATTTAGGTCCTAAATTTTTAATTGTTTTGTCAAAATAAAAAGATGATCCAACTTTTCTATTTCCAACCCCCTTACCTTTTCTAGCAAAAAGCAAACCCATTCTTAAAAAATCCCTAGCAATTAAACAACCACCACCAGACATCCAAGGCATCCCATATCTATCAGAAGCAATATACAAGCCTTCTTCAAAGCCAGCAGCTTCAACAGCCGACAATACCCAATCTCTTAAAGTTCTTCCACTCACCTTTTCTATAATTAATCCTACTACATCAGTATTTGCAGATTTGTAAAATGCATATTCAGATCTATTAATTAAACTTTTGTTTTTAATTTTTTTAATTGAATTTAAATATTCCTCTTGGCTTAAATGATATTTTAAATTTTTTGGTAGTCTCCAACCTCCAACTGGCTCATGTAAAAATGAAGAAGAATATGCTTTAGTATAATCTTCGGTATAGGAATTTATAATATTCATATTCAAAACATCTTGTATTTTTGCTTCAGCGTAACCACTTCCAATTTTAGGCAAATAATGTGAAACTTTTTTATTCAAATTTATTGATTTATTTTTAACAAGTTCACCTACAAATAAGTTAACAAACATTTTAGTTATTGACATTATTGTCTGCGGTTGATTCCTTTTGAAATCTTTAGCATATTTTTCAAATAATATATTTTGACCTTTGCCAACGATTAATGAGCAAAAAGATTTATTTTTGATCATTTTTTTAACCAATGGTATTTTACTAATTTTATTATTAGGTTCTGACTTTAGTTTTAATACTAGATCAGATCTCAGATAAAGACTGTACCTATTTATTTTATGTAAATTTCTATAACCAAATCTTCTAGTTTTTGGAAGATTCCATGAAGCCTTATTATCTCTAATTGTTTTTAATTCAGGGTTTTTAACAGAAGTTAATTTTTTTATTTTCAATATTTTAAAGATTTTTTTTGTTCGTATTTTTGATGATACCCTTCTGCTTTACAATAATTTTTTTCCTTGGATATTTTTGTTGATACCTTACCATCTAATTTTTTGTTAACTTCATTTAATACTTTTTCAGCAATCTTTTTTTCTTCATCAGTATTATAAAATATTTCTGATCTATATTGAATACCCACATATGTACCTTGTCGGTTTACTTGTGTAGAGTCGTGCAATTCAAAAAATAGATTAACCATGTCCTCATACGATTTTTCTTTTTCATCATATTGAACTTTTACTACTTCAATATGGCCAGTGTCACCACCGCACACAGCTTTATAAGTTACATTGGGATCATCCCCTCCACAGTAACCACATTCTGTAGAGATTATACCTTCAATACCTTCGTACTTAGTTTCATCCCAAAAACAGCCAATACCGCCAATAAATGTCTTCATTATTTATTAATTTATACTTTAGTTTTTTAAAATTGAAATGGCTTTAATTTCATCAACTCCTATTCCACAACAGCCACCTATAATTTGAGCTCCATCTTTAATCCACGTTTTTACCTCATTTAAATAATCATCAGGAGTCATGTCATCTATAAATCTCCAATGTGGTTTTTCATAATATCCTTTATTTGGATACGCTCCTATAACTCCATCAAAATTTTCTCTAGCAGTTTTTATTGCCTTGCCTGTAGTTTTAATATCAGAGTGAGCTACTAAAATTGGACCGTTATGAATTTTTTTAAAATTATTAATAGATATTTCAAAATTTTCATAAATATTAGTATCAGAGTCAATTGAATCGTTGTACCCGAGCATTATTTGATTTTGATCATTCGTTACACATGATACTGACAACCAAACTGGTATACTTATTTTTGTAGAACAGTTTAACATTGTTTCCACTATATCAGCCTGAGAAGACATAGCCTCTAAAATGATTAGATCTACTCCTTCACCTGATAAAATTTTTAGTTGTTCATCAAAGCCAGGTACCATTGCTTTAACTCCAAGTTTATAAAAATTACCAAAAGTTGAAACGCTTCCAGCAAGAGCAACATCTTTCTTTGAATTTTTAATTGCCTCTTTTGCAACTTGAACACTTTTTTTATTAAAATCCTCTATCGAGTCTTCATAACCATACTGTCTCATCGATATAGGTGTAGTACTATATGTATTAGTCGTTATTACATCAGCACCCGCATTGATATAATCTTCATGAATTTTTCTTACTAATTCTGGTTGATCTACTGAGCATTTTCCACACCACATTTTTTCATCCATTTTAGCGCCATTCTTTTCTAATTCAGCGCCCATTCCACCATCTAAAATAATAGTTTTATTATTTTCTAATTTTTCATGAATTATTGAATAAGACATAGTATTATTCTTTGCTATTTGTGAAGGTGCAAATTTTATTTCCATCAAGATCACGTACATAAGAATAATAAACTCCCGATCCTTCCGGTCGTTCACCTCCTGATCCTTCGCTAGTACCTCCAGCTTTTAGTCCTGTTTCGTGAAATCTATCAACAATAACTCTCGAAGATGTTATAAATGATATTTGTGTTCCATTTCCAAAAGTTGCTTCTTTTTTATTAAACGGTTTTGTAATGTAAAACTCTATTTCGTTTGTATTTTGCTTTCCATATGCGGCATAATCATTTTCTACAGTTTCGTTTCTTGTTAGCCCAATAACTTTCAAAACTTCATCATAAAATTTAATGGCAGCATCTAAATTGTTTGTTCCCACCATTACATAACCAATCATCTTAACCTCAATTATTTTGAATATAATTTTTTAATTCCAACCAGTAATTGCTTTAACCTCTAGGTATTCAGTAAATCCCCATAGTCCACCCTCACGACCATTTCCTGATTGCTTAAATCCTCCAAAAGGTGCTCCAGTTTCGGCTCCTTGGCCATTGATATAAACTGTTCCTGCTCTTACTTTTCTAGCTACTCTTTGCGCTTTTTCTTTATCCTCAGTTTGTAAATAGTTACCTAATCCGTAAGAAGTATCGTTTGTGATTTTTATTGCCTCTTCTTCAGTATCAAATGGAATAATTGAAAGTACTGGACCAAATATTTCTTCTCTAGCAATTTTCATATCGTTGTTTACATCAGTAAAAATTGTTGGTTTAACAAAATACCCCTTATTTAGACCATTTGGTAGATCAGGTCCACCGGCAGCTAAAGTTGCACCTTCTTTAATTCCCTCATTTATAAGATTTATAACTTTATCATATTGAACTTTGGATACTACAGGTCCAATGTGATCACCTTTTTTAGATGCCACATCTACTTTAATTTTATTTGCTTCATCTACAGCTTCTTTTACTGCTCTATCATAAATTGATCTTTGAACTAGCATTCGTGTTGGAGCATCACAAGACTGTCCAGTGTTACTCATTATAGTTCTTACTCCATCTCTAACAGCATCTGGATAAGAGTCCTCAAATACTATATTTCCACCTTTACCGCCAAGTTCAAGTGTAACTTTTTTAATTGTATCAGCTGCATTTTTCTGTATCAGTTTTCCTGCTCTTGTAGATCCTGTAAATGAAACCATATCAATATCCGGGTGACCAGATATATGATTTCCAACTACTTCTCCATTACCATTTATTAAATTGAATACACCTGGAGGAAACCCAGCTTCGTCAATTATTTCTGCAAATAAAACGCCTGATACTGGAGCCACTTCTGACGGTTTTAAAATCATTGTGCAACCAGCTGCAAGTGCTGGTATTACCTTAAGCACTATTTGGTTCATTGGATAATTCCATGGCGTTATTAATCCACAAACTCCAATTGGCTCATATCTGATTTGATTGTTTGATTTTGGATCAAACTGATGTTCAAAATTAAAATTTTTTAAAATATCTATTACATTTTTAGATATATCTGCTCCCATTTTAGTATGAGTCTCTGATGCAAAATCTAATGGTGCACCCATTTCCATTGATTGTGCTTCAACCATTTCATCCCATCTTCTATTATAAATTTCACAAAATTTTTCTAATAACTCTACTCTCTCTTCTTTCGAAGTTTCTTTCCAGGTTTCAAATGCTTCTTTAGCAGCAATTACAGCTTTATCAGTATCCTCTTTAGATCCTAGAGAAATTACAGCAAAAGCCTCTTCAGTTGATGGATCAATTACATCAAAGTCATTAACTTTGACTGGAGCAACCCATTTTCCGTTTATATAAAAATTTTTCTTTTCAATCATAAATGTACTTTAACACAGAATTTAAATTTCATAACCTTTTTCTTCAGGCTCAATATCAGTTAACTCCTTGGGAAACCCTTCAGCTCTAAAATTAATCTTATTTAAATCTTCCATTCTTTTTACTATCATAGATGACCAGGCTCTTGAGCCGTATTTTTTTTGACCATCTTTAAATATTTCAACTATCTTAGGGGAAATTTCTAAAGGCGCATTTAATTTTTTTGCGAGCTCATCAAATAGACCTGTATCTTTTAAGACAAGGTCCATCGTAAAATTTATATTATAAGAACCATTTAATATGACTTGGCTCTCGGTTTCATGAACAAATGAATTACCTGAGGAAACAGCAATTCCTTTGTAGGTTTTTGCAAGATCTAGATTTGACTTTTTAGCTATTGTCCATGCCTCCCCAAGGGCAACCAAATGTGTAGAGGCTAAATAATTTGTAATTACTTTAAGGACAGAAGCAGTGCCTAATTCCCCTGTATGTAATATTTTACGCCCCATTACAGTTAAGGCAGGTAATATCTTTTCAAATGCAACTCTTTCTCCACCAACAAATATTGCTATATTTCCTGACGCTGCTCTATGGCATCCACCACTTACTGGACCATCTAAGGGTATTGCCTTTTTTTCAATTACTTTTCTACCAATCCTTTTTACCTCTGCCTCATCTGTTGTACTCATTTCCAACCATATTTTATTTTCTGAAATACCTTCAAGAATTCCGTTCTCTCCCTCCATCACTTCTGCACAAATTTCAGGAGAAGGAAGACAAGTTATTATTAAATCAACTTCCTCAGCCAGCACTTTAGCAGATTTTGCAATTTTAGCCCCCATGCTCTCAAATTGTTTTGTTAAATTTTTATCTAAATCTCTAACTGTTAAATTAAATTTATTCCTCAATAAACTCCCAGCTAGTTTTCCCCCAACATTTCCTAAACCAATAAATCCTATGTTCATTAATTTACCTCCTCTTTCTTTTTATATAATATCATTATGACACCAAATATTATTACCACTCCTCCAATAAATAATTCACTTGTTGGTTTCTCACCTAATAAAAAAATTGCTGCAAGCAATCCAGTCGGTGGTATACCCATAGTCACTATGGGTAACACTTTATATAATGGATTATTTTTTAGAACATAATAAAAGCAGCCATAAGTTATAGGTTGCATTACAAATCCAATGTAAAATGCTATTAACCAATGATTAAATTTAGCAGTTGATAGATATGATATGGTATCACCTTCAATTACTGCAGAAATTAAAATTAAAGTGGGTCCAGAAAATAATGCAAGCCACGCAACTAAAGCTAAAGGATTAATTTCTTTACTCAAAGGTTTAACAATTACTTGGCCAAGTGCCCATATTGCTGAACCTAAAATCGTAAGAGCGATACCAAATATTTTTCCATCTAAATTAGGTGAGCCAGTTAAAATATAAACTCCTACAAATGCTACTCCTATCCCAATCAAAGCTCTTAAAGTTGGTTTCTCTTTCAACATGAAAAAAGCAAATATTACTCCAAATGGAACTTCTGTTTGTACTAATAATACCGCTGCGGATGCATCAATAAAATTTAAACCAGTATAGGTAATACTATATTGCAAAGTGTTTGCTATAAACGAAGCAATAAAAATTTTTTTTAAGAAACCTTTTGGAATTGGAAACCACCAAATTAAAATAGAAGCAGCAAAAATAAATCTTAATCCCATTAGAAGTATTGGAGGAAAAGACTCAAAAGCAGGTTTGGCAATTACAAAACCAAAACCTAAAAAGATAGGAACAAGTGATGCAACTAGAGTGTCTTTAAAATTCATTCAATTCATTTAATATTAATGATTATTCAAGAACTTATGATATATTCACTTTTTTAAAATATGAATTCAACAAAAATAGAACCAAAATACATAAGTAAATCAAATCCACGAGTTGGCCTTATCGCTCTTGCAAGTGATTTTATGATTGAGAGAGATTTTATTAATGTAATTAAGGATAGAGAAATTGATTTTTTTGTTAATAGAATAGAGTGTTATAATCCTTTAACAAAAGAAAATCTCATTAAAATGTCAGATAAAGTAACCAGTGTAACAAAAGATATTTTGCCAGATCAAGATATTGATTGTGTAGTCTACGGATGTACATCTGGAACTATTGCAGCAGGTTATAACTCTATTAAGCAAAAAGTAAAAGCAGCAAAACCAATGGCTGAAGTTACAACGCCAAGTACAGCCGCAATAAAAGCATTAAAAAAGTTAAACATTAAAAAGCTTTCACTATTTACACCCTACAGCAAAAAACTTAATGATGAAGTTATGGGTTATTTTAAGTCAGAGGGATTTGAGATAACATCCAATTCATACTTTGATATAGAGGCAGATTACGACATAGGAAAAGTAGACCAAAATTATTTGTATGATGTCTTGTCTAAAATAGATTTAAATGGAGCAGATGCATTATTTGTATCTTGTACAGCTCTTCCTGTATTACCAATAATTGATAAACTTGAAAAAAAACTTAACACGATTGTTTTATCAAGCAATCAGACATTAATTTGGGATACCCTGATCCAAATAAATAAAAATAACCTTGTAGAAGGTTTTGGTAAGTTATTTAGATAGAAATTCATGTCATTTACTAAAGACGAATATAAACAAAGATTAAAAAAAGTTCAGTCGATGATGCAGGATAAAGGAATTGAACTATTAATTTCTCACGACACAAATAACATGAATTATTTAACTGGTTATGATGCATGGTCTTTTTATTATGCTCAGTGCGCAATTGTTCATGTTAACGCTGATGAACCCTTATGTTTTGTAAGAGCTCAAGACTCAGGAGGTGCGTATATAAAAACTTATCTCAAAGATGAAAATATAATCGTATATGATGAAAATTATATTCATACATGGCCAAAACATCCTTATGATTATTTAGTACAAATCATTAAAGATAGAAATTGGGATAAGCTTTCAATTGGAGTGGAGATGGACGCTCATTACTTCACTGCCTTTTGTTATGAAAAGATAAAACAAGGTTTACCGAATGCAAAAATAAAAGATTCAGAAAGATTAGTAAATTGGGCAAGATATGCAAAATCTGATGCAGAAATTAATTACATGAAAACTGCTGCGCTAATTTCAGAAAAAGGAATGAGGACTGCAATGGAGGTAATTAAACCTGGTGTCAGGCAATGCGATGCAGTAGGTGAAATACAAAAAACTTTATTTTATGGGACACCTGAGTTTGGTGGAGAGTATTCTAGTATCGCAACACTCTTACCAACAGGAAAAGGGACATCTGCATCTCATTTAACAGCAACGCAGGACAAGTTTGTAGAAGGTGAGGCGACAATCGTTGAGTTATCTGGAGTATATAAAAGATATCATGCGCCAATGGCCAGAACAGTCTTACTTGGAAAACCTGATCAATTAAAAATAGACACAATGAACAAAACTATCGAAGCTTTGCAAGCTGGAATAGATGCTACTAAACCCGGTAATACTGCAAATGATGTAGCTCAAGCTTTTTGGGGTATTTTAGACAAATATAGCATAGAAAAAAAATCAAGAACTGGTTACTCAATTGGAATAGGTTATCCACCAGATTGGGGTGAACATACTCTTAATATATATAAAGGAGAAATGACTGAACTAGTACCGAATGTGTGTTTTCATATGATAGCCGTAATGCAATTTGGTGATTGGGGAGTTGAAGCTTCAGAGGCTATAAGAGTTACAGAAAAAGGGTGTGAATTATTCTGCAATTTTCCAAAAGAGTTACACATTAAGAGCTAATTAACTGTTGCAAACAACTTAACTAAATGTTTTAAAAACTAATCTATGTCAAAAAAAGAAGATTTCGTAAAATTTGATAAAGTCGACAAAAGTTACGATGGAAAAGTATTAGTAGTTAAAGATTTAAATTTAGATATCGAAGAAGGTGAGTTCGTAACAATGTTAGGACCCTCTGGTTCAGGAAAAACTACATGCTTAATGATGCTTGCAGGTTTTGAAACCCCAACTAACGGAGAAATTTATTTAGATAAAAATCCAATTTCAAATATTCCTCCACACAAAAGAGGTATTGGAATGGTTTTTCAAAATTATGCTCTGTTTCCTCATATGACAGTTTTTGAAAATTTAGCATTTCCATTAAAGGTAAGAAAAATGTCTCAAGTGGAAATAGAAAAAAAAGTAGATAAAGCTTTATCAATGGTTTCACTCGGTGGATTTGCAAACAGAATGCCAGGTCAGCTATCAGGAGGTCAACAACAAAGAGTAGCAGTTGCAAGAGCATTAGTTTTCGATCCATCTGTTGTATTAATGGATGAGCCTTTAGGTGCCTTAGATAAAAATTTAAGAGAAAGTATGCAATACGAAATTAAACACATTCATGAAAGTATTGGTGTAACAGTAGTTTATGTAACTCATGATCAAGGTGAAGCTTTAACTATGTCAAATAGAATCGCGGTATTTAATGATGGTAAAGTTCAGCAACTTTCAAGTCCAGATAAATTATATGAAGAGCCAGTAAATTCATTTGTAGCAGAATTTATTGGAGAAAATAATACCTTTGGTGGAGAGGTTTCTGAAATTTCAAATGGAACATGTAGAGTGAAATTAGAAAAGGGTGAAATAATTGCTAATCCAATTTCAGTAAAATCTGTTGGTGAAAAAACTACTGTATCAATTAGACCTGAGAGAGCATTGATTAATCCTAAAGATAGAATGGATAACAATCAAAAAGGAAAAATAGAAGAGGTTATTTATCATGGGGATCATACTAGAGTTAGATTAAATTTACTTGGTAATTCAGAATTTATATTGAAAGTTCCAAACAGTTCTCAAAACTTAGATATAAAACTTGGCAATGAAATTAATATCGGTTGGAACAGTCATGATGCTCGAGCTCTAGACCCAAAATAAGCTAAATTACTACATTTTCGCCAAAATCACCTGTTGACTCTTATATTCTATGTTGCTGTACTTCTTTTTTTATAAAAAAACGTTTAAACGGAGGATAAATGAGAAAATTAAGTAAATTATTACTTGCTTTAACATTTGCAGTTTCTGTATCTACATCTGCTTTTGCAGTAGTTGTTGCATCATGGGGTGGAGCATACACAGAAAGTCAAAAGTTAGGATATGGAGACCCAACATCTAAAGCATTAGGTGTACCGATTGAGTGGGTTGACTATTCAGGTGGACTTTCAGAAATTAAAGCGCAAATAGAGGCAGGAGCAATCACATGGGATATTATAGACGTATTCGCTTATGATACTATTAATGGTTGTGACGAAGGAATTTTTGTTGAATTTGATTTTGACAAAGATTTCCCGCCAGCACCAGATGGTACACCAGCTAGTGAAGACTTCTTTACTGATATGCCAAGTAAATGTGCTGTAGGAAATATCTTATATTCTTGGAACTATGCTTACAACAGTGATTTGTTAAAAAGCACTCCAAAGACTTTAAATGATTTCTTTAACACACAAAGATTTCCTGGAAAAAGAGCTATTTACAAAAGTGCATTAACTAACTTAGAAATTGCTTTAGCAGCGGATGGCGTAAAAATGGGTAAAGGTGGAGAATTTATCTACAAAAAATTAGAAGAACCAGGATATGTTGACAGAGCAATGAACAAAATCAAAAAACTTTGTGAGGATCCAAAAGGCGGATGTGTATTTTGGTCAGCAGGAGCTCAACCACCAGAATTATTAATGAGTGGTGAAGTTGTAATGGCAACTGGTTGGAATGGTAGATTTTTCAATGCAGCAGTTGGAGAAGGTGCTCCAATAGTTCAAGTTTGGGATGGACAAGGTCTTGACTATGAATATTTTGCATTAGTAAAGGGTGGACCAAACCAAGAAGACGCTATGAAGGCTTTAGCAATGATGACAAGTACTGAGATGTTAGCAGGAAGTGCAAAATATATTGCTTATGCTCCATGGAGAAAATCATCAATTGCAGTTATGCAAGCAGGAGAGCCTTGGTATAAAGATGGAAAAACTAATATGGTTCCACATATGCCAACAGCACCAGCTAACCTTAAAAGATACTTCTTAGTAGACGCCGAGTACTGGGCTGATAATGGTACAGAGCTTGGTGAAAAATGGGAAGCTATGAAAGCTAGTATTAAATAATTAAAGTTTTAAACACTTTAATTTTATATTATAGTAAGGGCGGTCATATTGACCGCCCTTTTTTTTATGAGCTCAGAAACAGGAAAAATTTTAACAACAGATGGAATTCCCCTAGAGGAAAGTCTAAAACAGTCAGAAAAGAAAAATAAAATTAAAGCTTTCTTACTAGTTGCGCCATTATTATTATTTTTAATTATTACATACATGATTCCAATTGGAGACATGTTCTCTAGAAGCATAGATGATAAGATGGTTACAAATATGCTTCCCAAAACCTATAAAGCAATGGAAAACTGGGATGGTAAAGAACTTCCACCAGAAGAAGTTTTTGAAGCATTTTATTTAGATTATAAAATTTTAGTTAAGAATAAAACTGCAGGAAAATTACAGACACAATTAAATTATGAAAAAAATGGTTTTAAAAGTGTTTTAAAAAAACTTGCCAGAAAACAAAAGAAATTTGGGGAAGGAAACTACAAAGAACAAATAATGAAAGTTCACAAAAGATGGAGAAATGTTGAATATTGGAGAGCAATTAAAAGAAGAGCTCCATCTTATACATATTCAAAATATCTTAAGGGTATAGATATGTACTCAAATGAAGATGGAAAAATTGTTCAAGTAACTGAGGATAGACGAATTCACAGAATTTTATGGATTAGAACAGTGGAGGTGGCTTTTTTTGTTACTTTATTCTGTTTTTTAATGGCTTACCCAATTGCACATTTATTGGCAACTCTACCCATGAAATACAGTAATTTGCTTATGATCTGCGTTCTTCTTCCTTTTTGGACTTCTTTACTTGTAAGAACTGCTAGTTGGATGATTCTTTTACAACAACAGGGTATTGTTAATGACTTTTTTGTTTGGATAGGTCTCGTTGCAGACGATAACAGACCAGAAATGATGTACAATAAAACTGGTACCTATGTAGCAATGACACAAATATTATTACCATTCATGGTTTTACCTTTGTACAGTGTTATGAAAACAATATCACCTAGTCTGATGAGAGCTGGCAAATCTTTAGGAGCAACACCAGCTACTGCTTTTTTTAAAGTTTATTTTCCACTTACAATTCCAGGTATTGGGGCAGGTTGCTTATTAGTATTTATCCTTGCAATTGGGTATTACATAACCCCAGCCTTAGTAGGTGGAGCTTCAGGAACACTTATTAGTAACCAAATAGCCTATCACATGAAGAGTACTTTAGATTGGAGTTTTGCATCTGCGATGGGTTTAATGCTTTTGACAGGAGTACTTGTAATCTATTGGATTTATAACAAACTTGTAGGAGTTGATAATATTAAACTAGGATAATTATGGCTTTACCGAAATATACAGAACCACATTATAGAATTTGGCATTATTTTTATCTTTTTGTTTGTGGATGTGTTTTCTTCTTTTTAATTGCACCTTTATTTGTAATTTTTCCATTATCATTTAATGCGGAGGAATTTTTAGTCTTTACAGATGGAATGAAGAGACTTGATCCAGATGCTTTTTCATTAAGGTGGTATAATGATATGATTTATGGAACGAAAAATCCGTGGGGATTAGCAGCAAGAAATAGTTTTATAATTGCTATATTTGCAACTTTAGGATCAATTATTTTGGGTACTCTTGCTGCATTGGGTTTAAGCAGCAGACATATGCCATATAAAGGTTTGATAATGGCTATTTTAATTTCTCCAATGATAGTTCCACTGATTATTTCAGGTGTTGCAATATTCTTTTTCATGGCAAAAGTAGGTTTAGCAGCAACACACTTAGGCATTATATTAGCACACATTATTCTTGGAACTCCATTTGTAGTTATAACAGTAACCGCAACTCTTTCTGGATTTGATCATAGTATTACTAGGGCTGCCTCTAGCTTAGGAAGCAGTCCTTATAATACATTTATGAAAATTACCTTACCATTAATATTACCAGGAGTAATTTCAGGTGGTTTATTTGCTTTTGTGACATCATTTGATGAAGTTGTTGTAGTATTATTCTTAGCTGGCTTAGATAATACAACAATTCCAATTCAAATGTGGACAGGTCTTAGAGAGCAGCTTAGTCCTACAATTTTAGCTGTAGCAACTTGCTTAATAGTTTTATCAGTATTAATTTTAGTCACAGCAGAGCTTTTAAGAAGAAGATCTGAGAGATTAAGAGGAATAAATAGATAAATTAGTTTACAGATTCAATCACTGTAGCAATTCCCATACCCAAACCAATACACTGAGTTGAAAGTGCATATTTTTTATTTTCTCTCTTAAGTAATTCAGCAGCTTTGCCTGTAATTCTTGCGCCTGTTGCTCCAAGAGGATGTCCAAGGGCTAGTGCTCCACCATCTAAATTAACTTTATCTTTATCAATACCTAAATCTTTAATACATGCTAAGGATTGCGACGCAAAAGCCTCATTCAATTCAACAATATCAATTTTATCTGCTGTCAATTTAGCTCTTTCCAAAGCTTTTTTTGATGCTCCTATTGGACCTAATCCCATATAGTCAGGGTCACAACCTTGCACTGCAGTAGATACAATTCTTCCCAAAATATTTAAATTATTTTCTTTTGCATAACTTTCTTCACAAATTAATGTTGCAGCTGCACCATCGGTTAAAGGTGATGAAGTGGCTGCTGTAACAGTACCATTTTCATCGAAAGCGAGTTTTAATCCATCCAACTTTTCCATTGTGCTGCCTGGTCTAATATTTCCATCGGTATCACAATCTCCGATAGATACAATTTCGTTTTTAAAATTACCTTTTGTTTGTGCTTCATGTGCTTTTTGATGACTTGAGATTGCAAATTCCTGTTGTTCATTTCTTGAAATATTATATTTTTTGGCAACATTTTCTGCAGTAGTGCCCATTGAAAAATAAACATGAGGATTATCATTCTTATTTTCAGGATAAGGTATTGGATCAAAACCTGTATTAACTCTGGTCATACTTTCAACTCCTCCACATATAAATACTTTTCCTGCTCCTAACGAAATTTTACCTGCAGCAATATGAATAGCTTCCATGGAGGAACCACACCATCTATCAACTGTCATTCCAGAAGTTTTAACATCCATATTAGTTAAAAATGTTGTTAACTTTCCAATATTAAATGACTGCTCTCCAGTTTGAAATGCACAACCAACAACAATATCCTCAATATCCTCTTT
Source organism: uncultured Pelagibacteraceae bacterium (assembly GCA_902566315.1). GTDB lineage: Bacteria > Pseudomonadota > Alphaproteobacteria > Pelagibacterales > Pelagibacteraceae > Pelagibacter. The sequence goes on along the minus strand of CACFIL010000002.1, from coordinate 62,715 downwards.
TTTAACATTGGATTTCGCAACTAAATTTTTAATCACTTCCGCTAGTAAATTTACTGGCTTTGTATCTACGAGCGCACCTTTTCTCGCCATTGTGAAAGGCGATCTTGAGAAGCCAGCGATTACAGGTTTGAACATATCAATCAATATAAGGTTAATCTGGGAATGGTAAAGAAGTTATAATGCCTTTTCTATTTTTTCCATTGAAAGTATTGACAAAAACCTCATTTCCAATTTCCCAATAATCTTTTAAAATCATAGAAAGCCCTATATTCTTTCTAAATCCTGGAGAATATATTCCAGATGCAATTTGCCCAATTTTTGTATTATCTTTTGAGTATACTGGCAAAGGCACACCGGTTGGTTTACACGGATCTCCATCAAACAAAATTCCTCTCATTCTTTGTACAATTCCATCAGATTGTATCTTTCTTAAAGCCTCTTTACCTATAAAGTCATGATCATCCTCTTGTTTACAGTATTTTTCAAGATTACACTCCAAAGGATTATTTTCTCTTGTAAAGTCATTTCCATAAGACATTAATCCAGCCTCAATTCTATCAATTAAATTTGGACATCCTGGAGAAATATTAAATTTTTGTCCGCTCTCCCATATAGTATCCCAAAGTTTTTCTCCAAGTTCTATCTCATTAAAATGTGTTTCAAATCCTTTAAAGTATATTTCAAAACCATCTTGTTTACTGTATCCAGATCGTGCAATAATTTGTTTAGTTCCTAAAAAATCAAACACTTTAAAATTAAAAAATCTTAACTTTTTAATATCCTCTCCAAAAATTGAAATTAGTAGATCCTCAGATTTCGGACCTTGAACAGCTAGTGGATATACATCTGGTTCAATAATTTCTACATTTAATTTTGATCCTAAAGCAATTCCTTTTGCCCAAAGTAAAATATCAGAATCTGCAATAGAAATCCAAAACATATCATCGTCTAGTTTTAATAAAACTGGATCATTAATCATACCAGCTGTGTCGTCAATTATTGGAATATAAAAACATTTACCGGTCTCCATTTTTTTTATGGATCTTGGTGTCATTTTTTGCACTAATTTTTCAGCATCAGGTCCTTTAATTTGTACTTGTCTCTGGCAAGACACATCCCACACTTGAACCTGCTCTCTTAAATGCCAGTAGTCTTCTTCTACAGTATTTTTAAAACCTTTTGGTAGTAGCATGTGATTAACAACAGTAAAATCAGACACTCCACATTCCTCTACTTTATTAGTAAATGGAGTTCGTCTTATACGTCTAGACATATTTAATTTTATATTTTTTTGTGGAATTAAATTTTCTTTACTCATTTTATTTAGACCACCAAACTGTGTAGCTATTTTTAGAGATTATAATTGGAATATGATATTTTTTATTTTGATCTTCCATTTGAAATTTAATATTAATTTCTGAAACTATTTTTTTTTCTGAAAAATAATTGCCAGTTTTACAAACCATTTCATACTCACAATTGCAGTCGTCTTTACTTAATTCAAATTCTTGCAGTATTCGTCCTCCTTCATCAGATTTAGTTTCGCAGAAAACTTTCTTTTCTCCATTTTCATTAATTTGATAAATAATTACATCAACATTTGCAGCGTGCGAGCCATTTGTTGCATCCAATAAGTGAGAAGAGAAAGTTGCCACAATTATTCTATTGATGATTTCTCTCTTTTACTTGCAACTGCAGAGACTATTGGGCTTAATACAGGTTTTGCTTTAACGTTCACGCACGCAGGTTTTCCACTATCCATAGCTCTTTTAAGTGCTGGACCTAGCTCTTCTCTTTTATTAACTAATTCTCCATGTCCTCCAAAACCCTCAAATATCTTGTGAAATGGTATATCGCGGAAGTCAGTTCCCACACTTTTTCCACTTTTAAATAACCTCTCTTGTTGCTGACCAATTGAAGCAAGACCCCCGTTATTATCAATTACAACAGTAATAGGTTTTTTCTCATAAAATACACTTTCAATAGACATACCTCCTGATAAAAAGGCACCATCACCACTTATCAGAACTACATTTGAATCTGGATTATGATTTTTAGCAGATAGAGCAAATGAAACTCCAACACCTAACATACTAAAAGTTCCAGGATGCAATATTCCTTTTAATTTTTTCCCTTTGGCACCTGCGATGTTGATTGCAATTTCTGACCAAAAATGAGTATTTCCTCCATCGATAACAAGCCAATCATTTTCACTCATTGCATCTTGAACATCCAATGAAAGTTGTAGAGGGTGAATTTTTCCTCCATTTTTTTTAGATGCTTCAGCTTCAATTTCTAATTCTTTCAAAGATTTATCTACCCACTCTTTCTTCTTTTTTTTATTCTCTTGAAACCACTTTGTATCTAAAGACCATTTATTATTTTTTTTTAAGTTGGATAATGTATCTAAAAAAACACCAGGATCACTTAGCAAACTTAAATCTGCAGCTCTATTAAGTTCTAATTCTTCATGTGAACCATTTACACAAACTAATTTTGTTGACTCTGGTATAAAAGGTGGATTTCCAAAATTTAATTGATTATCTAATCGTGCTCCAACGACAAGAACCAGATCTGAATTGTGTAATGCAAATTCTGAAGGAGGGTATTGATGTATATCAGCTAACCCCATGTAAGCGTTAGCCTCTTCTCCTAATAATTTTTGATGATACGGAACATTAAAAATCGGAATATTTAAATTATTACCAGCTGCTTCAAGATTTTTTTCCGAATGTGACCACCAAACACCGTGTCCACCAATAATAACTGGTTTTTTTGAATTACAAGCAAGTTCTAAGACTTCTGAGAGTGAATTTGGATCTGGCCACGCTTTAGATATAGGTTTTGCTTTTTGAGAATACGGTCTTTCCCTTAAACCAACTTCCTCTGCAAAAGATGAAAACATAATATCAACAGGGAGACTAAGATGTACAGCACCTGGGTATCCGTTAGTTGCAATATGATATGCTTTGTCTACAAATTCTCTTATTCGAGTTCCATCTGTAATACTTGCGCTATATTTAGTTAAGGGGGCTGCAATTGAAACATCGTCAATTTCTTTAAAACCACCTGAGCCTTGTCTTTTAAGACTGCTAGATCCTGTAATGTAAATAATTGGACTTCTCTCACCCCAAGCTTCCATCATAGAAGGGACTGCATTTGTAAATCCTTCGGGTCCAACTAAACATACTGATGGTTTACGAGTAATTCTTGTATTGCCGTCTGCTAAATGACCTGCAATCTGCTCATGAGGAGTGTTTATTACTTCAATTTGGCATTCAGCAAAACCTTCAATTGCTGGATTACAAAAACCCCCCGAAAGAGTGAAAACTTTGCCAATTCCTTTGTCTTTTAGAGCCCTTGCAAGTAATGCTCCACCTCTAATTTTATTTTCGCTCATTTAGTAATCTACCTTATTTACAGTACTATCTATTACTATATTAGAAGTTACATCATTAATATCATTTAATCCTACTAACCCGAGTGTCGTGCTGGCCTCTTCTTTAATTATTTCCACAATTCTCCTTAATCCTTTTCTTCCATCAGCTCCCATTGCGTACATTACTGGTCTACCAATCATTGCATAATCCGCGCCAAATGCAAGCGCTCTCACGATATCACTTCCACTTCTTATTCCACTATCAAAGATTAAAGGAAAATCATTTCCTACTGATTTTCTGATTACTGGAAGTATATTTATTGCTGCCGTAGCGCTATCTAATTGTCTGCCTCCATGATTTGAAACTTGTATTGCATCAGCACCAGCTTCCTTAATTTTTACTGCATCGTCAGGAGACATTACTCCTTTAATTATAAGTTTACCTTTCCATTTATCTCTCACTCTTTTAAGAGTATTCCAATCTGTAGAGCCTCTACTTTCTTTTCTTTTAAAAATACCATCTCCGCTTTTTGATGTTACATAGTTCATTGGTTTAGGAATGCCGCTCAGCAAGGTAGAAAGAGACCAAGTAGGGTGAGTTGCAAAATCAAAAAATTGTTTTGGACCGATCTTGAAAGGGTAGGAGAAACCATTTTTATCATCTCTAGTTCTCCTGGATAGCACAGGAACATCCACAGTTAATATTGCAACTTCGTAACCTGTATTCTTAGCTCTATCTAAAAGTTCCATGACAAAACTTTCATCCTGAAATATATATAGTTGCATCCATGAATGACCTTCTGATAGTTCATACATTTTTTCTAAAGTTGTTGTAGACGCCATAGAAACACATGTAGGTATATTATTTCTTGCACTTTCTGCTGCTAACATAGAGTCTGCCCCAGGCCATGATAAATTAGTCATACCCATCGGAGCAAAACCAAATGGAAAATCAAATTCATAACCTAATACTTTTTTCTTAAGAGATCTTTTCTCAACATTTCTTAAAACTTTAGGTTCAAGTCTAATTTGATCTAAAGCTCTGCTATTTATTTCTGCTAATTTTTCGTCTCCAGATGCACCATCAATAAAATCAAAAACTAATTTAGGTAGACGTTTACGTGACAGTTCCCTTGCGTCTTTAATACTAAAAATTTTTTGACTTGGTAAAATATTATCACTCATTATTAACTTTAATATATTCTTTTAAATTAATTTGTTGATTTTGATCAACAAAATAAGCATTATGACTTTCTCTGGAAGAATAAACCTCTGTTGGTTTTCCGTCAATAAAAAGTACTGCAACTCCATCATCCACAGCTATACCACTTGGTAAAATTTTATTATTTATATTTTCTCTGAATTTATAAGCTCTTTTTACATCTGAATAATGTGGAGTAAAACTTCCAGATATAAGTCCAACACCACTTAACGGTTTAAAGCCAGGTCCATCTGAGTCTGTGAGAAAATAATCAAACCAACATGCAGCTCCAGCACTTACACCAGAAACAATTATTCCTGAGTTATAAACTTCTTTAATAATATTAATTAAATTATTTCTTTTCCATAAGTCGAGCATGAATTTAGTATTTCCTCCACCAATATAAATAGCATCTAAATTTGAAATCCAGTTTTCAAAACCCTTAACACTGGAGACAAGGTTGAAGTGAGAAACTTTAAAGTTAGTATTTTTAAATCTTTTATAGAATAGCTCAGTTTTTTTTTCGTCATCATTACTAGCAGTTGGCAAAAATCCTATAGAGCAGTTTTTTTTTCCTATTTGATCTAAAAAAAATTGATCTAAATCACCATCCTCATTATGAGTGAAACCACCACCTCCAACTGCTATTATTTGTTTTTTAGCCTTCACTGAATAAATTTTTTTAATTTGTGGTTTTAATACCAGGCCAAGGATTTGGCGCATCAGGAATATTTCTATTTAGACCTCTAACTATTTCTCCTTTTGCATCATACATTGGCAATTTACAGATTTCTCCTTTATGTACTTTTCCATCAGTGCATTTAACATCAACAACATCTCCTGGTCCATTCTCATTATTATAGAGGTGCACAATACCAACTCCACAAATTTGATATGGCGACCAAGTACTAGAAGTTATTTTACCAATATTTTTTTCATTTATTTTAATACCTTCACCTTTAATAGCAGTTCCCTCTGCAACTCTAATTCCCCAAGTCTTACATTTTTTATCTGATTTCATGAGAGCTTCTTTTCCAATAAAATCTTCTTTATCAAAATTTATAAAACGCCCTAGACCGACTGAAAATGGATTTGTTTTTTTTGTAAAATCTTGTCCTGCAGAAAGCAAACCAGCCTCAATTCTTCTACATCTAAAACCTGGTGTGGCAACTAAAATCATACCTAATTTTTTTCCTTCCTCAAGAATGTAATCTCCAATTTTTTCAGTTTCATTTTCGGGTCTGAAATAAATTTCCCAACCTAACTCATTTGTAAAACCACTTCGGCTTACAATTACTTTTTGATCTAAGATTTGTAATTCTTTCCAATCAAAGTACTTCCAATCATTCTCTGAAAAATCCTCAGCTATATTTTCAAGTAGTTTCATTGAAAATGGGCCTTGAATTTGACTTACCCATACTTCAGGATCTTTTATTTCAACATTCATATTTTTAGAGTGAGCTTTATACCAAGAAAAAAGATCCCCATCTGCTTGTGCAAACCAATATTTATCTTCTTCAAGTTTTAATAGAACTCCGTCAGTAATCATTCCTCCATCGTGATAGCAAGCGAATTGGTAAGAGCATCTTCCTTTCGATATTTTTGATACATCTCTTGGGAATATTTTTTGTAATAACTTAAGTGAGTCTGGGCCAGATATTTCAAATGGATGTTCACCAGTATGTCTAAATATTATCTCCCGCCTCCCTTTCCAATACATTTCCTCAGGACTTACATTAGATAATTTCTCTAGTGTTAATCTTCCAGCATAATTAGAATACTCTGGGTCATAGGGTAGCTCCTGGTAAGTTAATGGATGAACTTGAATTGATCTTGCAAGCTCCAAAGAGTTTGAATTTTCAAGGTTAACAGGCTTTACAGTAAACCTGTATTTATTGATTAAATCTTTCATTATTTTTTTTCTAAATAATCAAAATACATCAATAAAACAATTAAAAAAGAACCATTTTCACTGTTGCTATATAAGATGCTAATTGTTACCTTTTATTTTTTTAAAGAGAGGAAATTATGAAAAACATTTTTAAATTGATATCAGTTTCATTGGTATCACTGTTAGTAACATTTTCTTTTGCCAATGCATCAAGCGGTGTTTTTAAATTATCTCATGATGTTGGTTTTGGAAAAGATACAAATTTAGACGCAATTACTAAGGGACGACTGTTTCAGGTAGTAATAATGACACAGAACCGTCTTGTAAGAAAAGATCTTAAAGGGGTAACATCTCCTGAGCTTGCAACTGACTGGTCAGGAAATGCAGATGCTACGGAATGGACTTTTAACTTAAGAAAAGGTGTTAAATTCCATGACGGATCTGATTTTGACGCAGAAGATGTAAAATATTCTTTGATGAGAGTTAAAGATCCTGAAATTGGTTCGCCTGCAAAGAAAAGTATGAGTGCAGTAACAGATATAGAGATTGTAGACTCACACACAGTTAAAATGAAGTTGAATACATCTTTTGCAGATTTTCCACTTTTACTAACTGATTATAGACTAAGAATGATACCTAATGGATCAGGTGATACTATTGGAAAAACAGGTATTGGAACTGGACCTTTTATAGTAGAAAAGTTTGATGCTGAAGGAACAACAATTCTAAAAGCAAACCCAGATTATTGGGAAGGAGCACCTAAACTTTCTGAAGTTCACGTAATAGCTATTCCAGATGGTCAAGCTAGAATTCAAGCTCTACTTACTGGACAGATTGATATGAATAGATATGTTCCATTCAATCAGAAAAAAATATTTGATGGTAATTCAAAGTTCAATGTATCAGTGATACCTACAGGAAATTGGAGAGGTATGGTAATGAGAACGGATGTTGCACCATTTGATGATCCAAGAGTAAGAAAGGCTGTTAGAATAGCTGTAGATAGGCAAGAATTAGTTGATCTTGTTATGGCAGGAGCAGCAACAGTATCTTGTGATACTCCAGTTGCACCTTCGGATCAATACAGAATGAAAAAGAAGTGCCCGCCACAACATGCTACTGCTAAAAAATTACTTGCAGAGGCAGGTTATCCAGATGGTATTGAGTTCACAATTCACGTATCTACAAAAGAACCAACATGGCCAACTATTGCTGAAGTATTACAACAACAATTTGCTAAAGCTAACATAAGAGCGGATATTCAAATGACACCTTCAAAAAGTTATTGGAATGAAACTTGGATGAAAAAGCCAGTAGCAATGACACGTTGGAATGAGAGACCTGCAGACAGTATCTTGCACGAAGCTTATCATAGTGAAGCAAAATGGAATGAGTCTTTCTACAAAAGTGCTTCTTTTGACAAGAATTTAGCTGATGCTAGAGGTGAGTTAAATTTCAGTAAAAGAAAAGCAGCATATATCAATGCTCAAAAAACACTATGGGAAGAGTCTGGAACTATGATTCCTTACCATGTATCTAGATTGGTTGTCACATCTTCTAAAGTGAAAAATCTCGACGAAGTCGAGTATTTTTCGATAAGATGGCACACAGTAAGTGTTGACTAATAATTTTTGTTTTACAGGCCTTTAAGTAGGCCTGTAAAACCTCTTTAATTTCTAAATAAATAATTTAAAATTTAAGTATTCTTATGCTTTTTTTAATTATAAAAAGAATCCTATTAGGCTTAATAACTTTATTTATAGTATCTTTAATCACTTTTGTTGGAACTGAGATTTTACCTGGTGACGCGTGTACAACATATCTTGAGAGACAAGCATTCGGGGAGCAATTAGAAGCTTGTTATAGAAGATTAGGTTTGAACGTTCCTGCATATGAGAGATATGTATCTTGGGCCGTAAATGCTATTCAAGGAGACTTTGGTTATTCTTTAAGCGGAGAAATGCCAATTAAAGAGGTTCTAGGACCACGAATTAAAAATTCATTAGTTCTAGCATCAGCTGCCATTTTTATTGGTATACCGATTGCTTTGATATTAGGAATTGTTACTGCTCTTTGGAGAGACAAATTACCTGACGTTGCAATTTCAACAGTAACTATTTTTGCTATGACTATTCCAGAGTTTATTAGTGCTACTTTATTAATTTTAATAATTGCAATATGGTTAGAGTGGTTACCAGGGATTGTTATTGTTCCAACTGATGTTTCATTCTTTGAACTATTACCAAATATTATTTTACCAGTAATCGCTATTGCAATGATTATGACAGCTCACATGGCAAGGATGGTAAGATCAAGTGTAATTCAAGTTATGGCAAGTGAATATGTTCAAATGGCAATTTTAAAAGGCGTTCCATATTGGAAAATGGTTTTTAAACATGTTTTACCAAATGCGTTGTTACCGGCTATTAATGTTGTAGCTTTAACAATTGCATGGTTATTAGGTGGCGTGGTTGTAACTGAGGTTGTATTCAATTACCCTGGTCTTGGAAGGTTAGTTATCGAGTCTATTTCGAATAGAGATTTGCCTACTGTTCAAGCTTTAGCAATAATTCTTGCATCTATATATGTTAGTATAAATCTATTAGCAGATCTGATGACACTGATGCTTAATCCAAGATTAAAGACGTTACAGATTAGAAAATAATATGAAATTGGATAATATTTATCAGGAAGAAAAAAAAAGTAATTTCGCAAAAGTCTCTGAGATAATAATTACAATGGCCTCAAGACCGTCAGGATTTATTGGTTTAAGTATATTGATTTTCCACGTAATTCTTGCATTTATTAGCCCTTACATTGCGCCATATGACTTTAAAGCGATAAACCCAACTTTAATGCTACAGGCTCCTTCTGCTGAATATTGGTTTGGAACTGATGATCTTGGAAGGGACGTTTTTACAAGAACAATTTTAGGTGGAAGAACAGCTTTAACAATTACTTTCTTTGGATCTTTGATAGCACTACTTTGGGGTGGTCTATTAGGAATTTTTTGTGGACTAGTTGGTGGGAAAACTGACGATATAGTGATGAGAATAGTTGATGCATTTTTATCTATTCCGTGGATATTGGCAATGTTGTTAATTGTATCTCTGTTAGGTACATCAACCGAAGTATTAATACCTGCCTTGGGTTTCTTTTATGGTAAGGGAATTGTAAGAGTAGCAAGAGCTGCAACCCACGATGTTATTGCAAAAGACTTTATTGTATCTGCTAGAGCAAGAGGGCACAGCAATTTTTCAATAATATGGAATGAGATAATTCCAAATGTAAGAGATGCAATTTTAGTGGAAGGTGCAATGAGATGGTCATGGATGCTACTTGGCTTTAGTTCTTTGTCATTCCTAGGTTTTGGTGTTAGTCCTCCAACTCCAGATTGGGGACTGATGATATCAAACGCCAGAGGTTTAATGTCTTTTGCTTATTGGTCGGTGATAGCTCCAATAGTTGGTTTGAGCAGTTTAATAATTGGCATCAATTTGACAGCTGATGCTTTTGCTAAAGCTTTAGGTATAGATAGATCAACAAAAGCTCCAGTTTAAAAATGACTGAAATAATTCAAAAAGTAAAAAATTTATCCATTGGATTTAAGAGTAAAAAAGGTGAAGAGATTTTAATACTTAGAAACATAAGTACAAACATTAAAAAAGGTGAAACCGTTGGTATTGTTGGAGAATCTGGATCTGGAAAAAGTACTCTCGCACTAGCAATGATGGGGTATGTTAAACATGGTCTCTATACTATTGGTGGAGAATGTGAATTTAATTCCTCAAATCTTTTAAAAATGAAAAATAGAGATTTGGAAAAAATCAGAGGTAGAAAAATTGCAATGATACCACAAAATGCTGGACAGGCTTTAACACCAAATTTAAAAATAGGTTATCAAATTGATGAAGCATTACAGCTGCATTCTGATTTAAAGGAGGAAGAAAGAGAACAAAAAATTTCAGAATTGTTAAATAAAGTGAGACTTCCCTCACCTGAAACAATTGCTCTAAGATATCCTCATGAACTTTCAGGAGGACAACAACAGAGAGTTGCTGTTGCTATGGCATTAGCGGGAACCCCTGACCTTCTACTATTGGATGAGCCAACAACCGGCTTAGACGTAACAACACAAGCTCACGTTTTAGAACTTCTTAACTTCATTGCGAAAGACACAGGAACATCAATGGTTTATGTAAGTCATGACTTAGGAGCAATAGCTCAAGTAAGTGATCGTATTATTGTAATGTACTCTGGTGAAATAGTTTTAGAGGGGCCCTCTCGAGATATTCTTAAAAAACCAATTCATCCGTATACCTATGGTTTGCTTAAATCTATACCAAAATTATCACTTGCAGGACTTCCACAATCAATGCCTGGTAGCCAACCTCAACCTGGAACAATGCATAGAGGCTGTAGTTTCTTTGATAGGTGTGATTTTTCAGAAGAAAAATGTAAAAGTAACTCTCCTCAACTTGAGTACTTAGAAGAATTAAACACTAGTGTTAGATGTTTTAATCATAAGAGTTTAATGAATGACAGTCAGGTTAATCAAACTGTTAATAAAATTAAGAAGAGTTTGCAGGATAAAGAAATATTAAACATTTCAGAAGTTTCAATAAGTTACGCTAAGCAAAATCTTTTAGATCAAGTGTTAAATAGAATTTCTGATGATAACCCAACCGTTAAAGATATTAATATTAATATTAAGAAGGGTGAAACTATAGCTCTAGTTGGAGAGTCAGGTAGTGGAAAATCAACAATTCTCAAATCTATTGCTGGGTTACTCAGAACCAAAGATGGAGTAATAAAATTTGATCAAAAAAGAAACTTATCTTCTGACCTCAAAGAGAGAGATCCTAATGATTTAAGAATTATTCAATTAATTTTTCAAAACCCAGATGAGTCTTTAAACCCAAACCATACTGTTGAGGAAATAATAGCACAACCATTAAAGTTATATTTTGGTTTAAAGGGTGAAGAATTAAAAACAAATATTAAAGAGCTATTGCAAAAAGTAAGACTGGGTGAATTTTATATGTCTAGGTACCCTAGACAATTATCTGGAGGTGAAAAACAGAGAGTTGCGGTTGCAAGAGCTTTTGCAGCTAAACCAGATATAATATTATGTGATGAAGTAACATCCGCGTTAGACGTATCAGTTCAGGCGGCCGTATTAAATTTGTTACAACAACTTAAAGAAGATTTTGGGACTACATATATATTTGTTTCACATGATTTAGCTGTCGTAAGAGCTATAAGTGATAGAGTTGCTGTTCTTTATCAAGGAAGATTGTGTGAAGTGGGACCATCAAATGATGTTTATCAATTTCCATCACACCCTTACACAGAGGTTTTATTAGGAGCGGTGTTAGAACCAGATCCAGATATTAAACCAAAATTAGTTGCTGAAGATATCGTAGAAGAAAAGCCACCTCAAAAAGGGTGTAGTTTTCAGGGGAGATGTTCAAGAATATTAGGTGATATTTGTAAAAATGAGATACCACCATGGCAAATAACTAACAGTGGAAACTCTATCAGATGCCACATACCATTAAAAGAATTACAAAAAGACCAGATTAATTAAAATTTTATATTTATTATTTTAACTTTGCATTCAAGTATGTTTAAATAGTTTTTAAGATGAAAAATAATTCGACTTTGATTAAAAATTTACTATCAGATTTTAGAATAAATACTTATTTTCAGAATATTTCTTTGATGATAGTAGGCACACTTATCCTGACTTTTTCGTCAAAAGTTCAAGTTCCATTTTGGCCAGTTCCAATGACAATGCAAACTTTTGCAGTTTTTATCATCGGAATGACATTCGGTTCAAAGTTAGCGTTTTTTACACTCATATTATATCTCTTCGAAGGAGCTATTGGACTTCCAGTTTTTGCAAAAGGCGGTGGATTACTTTATTTAACAGGCCCAACAGCTGGCTATCTTTATGGAATGACTATTGCAGCAGGTGTTGTAGGCTATTTCGCAGAAAGAGATTTTAACGACTCTTATATTAAAAGTTTATTTTCTCTTTTGATAGCAACTTCTATTATTTTTATTTTTGGGGTGGGTTATTTGGGCTCAGTTATCGGTTATGAAAAGGCTTTAGCTGGCGGTCTATATCCTTTTTTACCAAGTGAATTATTCAAAATTGCTCTAGCAGTGGCAATAATTCCATCAATTACAAAAATAATTAAATAATAATTTTAAAATATATAATGGCTTTAAGTTGCTCTTGAATAAGATATTCATTATAAGTTTTAATTCTCATTATGAAAATTAATAAAGTAGTAGTTATAGGGTCAGGTACAATGGGTAGTGGAATAGCTGCTCAATTATGTAATGCAAATGTTCCAGTAACATTGTTAGACTTAACCACTGAAATTTCTGAAAAAGCTAGAGAAAGAATTTTAAAGTCTAGACCTCCTTTATTAATAGATAAGTCAAAAATAAATAATATTAATATTGGAAATATAAATGATAATTTTAATGAAGTCGGTGAAGCAGACTGGATAGTTGAAGCTGTCGTTGAGAGAATTGATATTAAACATAATATTTATGAAAAAATTTTTAAAGAAAGAAAAAAAGGATCAATAGTTTCTTCAAATACATCCTCTATTCCAATTAAAGTTCTTTCAGAAAAACTTTCAGATGAAGAAAAAAAAGATTTTTGTATAACTCACTTCTTTAATCCAGTCAGATATATGGATTTGTTAGAAATTGTAAAAAATGAGAATAATGATTTAGATCAAATAAATTCACTTAAAAGTTTTTGTGAAAAAGATTTAGGAAAAGGAGCATTAATTTGTAATGATACCCCAGGATTTTTAGGAAATAGAATTGGTGTCTATGCTATGCAGGTGGCTATGACTGAAGCTTTTAAAATGAAATTAACAATTGAAGAAGCTGACGCCGTTTTTGGGAGACCAATGGGAATACCTAAAACAGGTGTATTTGGACTCTATGATTTAATTGGAATTGACTTGATGGCCGATGTTTTAAAAAGTTTTATAAAAGAACTTCCAGAGACTGACGACTTTCAAATTGTAGCAAAAGAAATACCATTAGTTAAAAAACTTATAGAAACTGGGTACACTGGTAGAAAAGGAAAAGGTGGTTTCTATAGAATGAATAAGTCTGATAACAAAAAAATTCTAGAGGGTATAAACTTAGAAACAGGTGAATATTCACTATCTAAAAAGTTCAATTTAGGATCAGAAAAAATGGATATTGTTGGTCTTATAAACAGAAAAGATAAATATGGTGAATACGCTTGGTCTGTAATTTCAAAAATTATAAAATATGCTTCATCTTTAGTTCCAGGTATTACAGATAAATTTAATGACATCGATGAAGCAATGAGACTAGGGTTTAACTGGTCTAAGGGACCTTTTGAAATGTTAAAAGAAATTGGTGTTAAGGATTTTTTTGAAAGAATAGATACATTTGAAAATAATAAGTTTCTTGAAAACTTATCACAAAGCAAAGACGAAAACTTTTATGGTGAAAGACAACAATACACAGATTTAGAAACTTTAGGAAAAATAAAACCTAGAGCAACTAAATTAGACAAAAATAACTCTGCAGAAACCTATAGATTTGATGATTTTAATATTGTTGAATTCACAACTAAGGCTAATGCTTTAGATTATGACTCAATGGATAGCTTAAAAAATGCAACAGACAAACCTTTAATAATAATAAATGAGGCAATGCAATTTTCAGCAGGCGTAAATTTGTCTTACACAATGAATTTTGCAGACAAAGGAGATTTTAAATCTATTGAAGAGTTTGTTAAATATTTTCAAGAGACCTGTAAACATTTAAAATATTCTAAATATCCAGTTGTATCAGCGCCATCAGGATTGGCATTGGGTGGTGGTTTTGAGGTTTTATGTCAAAGTAATTTCGTTGCATCCCATACCAATATTGTAGTTGGCTTAGTTGAGACTATGGTTGGATTAATTCCAGCAGGCGGAGGATGTAAAGAAATGCTTTGGAGATGGTCTCAAACTGAAGAAGCTAAAAATGATCCTGATTATGCTCCTTTAAAAGTTTTTGATATTATTGGATATGCTAAAACTGCAACATCACCAATTGAAGCTGAACCATTAAAATATTTAAGACCAGAGGATAAAAAAATAATGAGTAGAAATAGTCTATTACAGGTTTCTAAAGAGATAATTCAAAATAATAAAGATTTTTCTCCTCCAGATGAATGTACATTTAAACTTTCTGGAAAAAGTGTTTATGACAAAATGGTAAAAATGTTAGAAAAATTATACAATGAAAAAATTATTCTTGATCATGGTATGGAAGTTGGAAAAGAGCTAGCAAAAGTTTTAAGTGGTGGAGATACTACTTTAGAAAAAACTTTATCAGAGGATGATTTGTATAAATTAGAGTTAGATGCATTTATGAAGCTAATTGAGACAGAAAAAACTCAAGAAAGAATTAAACATACATTGAAAACTGGTAAACCTCTGGTAAACTAACATCATGGCAAATAGACCAACAAAAAAACAAGTAGACAACGCAACAAAAATTCTAATCTCTTGGAAGAAAAAAATGCCATTTTATTATGCTGCAGCTATTATAATTGCTTTAATAATAATTCTAGTTTCTTCAAATTCGAATAAAGAGCTTTCTATGTATCAAAAAAATATCAATGATTTTAAAAAAGCAGCTGAATTTATTCATAAAAATAGCTCTAAAAATTGAAAGATAAAAATAAAAAACCAATCCAACCAGTAAGTGGAACAAAAGTACCAAGATATGCGGGACCATCAACTTTCGCTAGATTGCCTGAATTAAGAGATGTTGAAAGTTGCGATGTAGCAATTGTAGGAGTTCCTTTTGACTCTGGAACTAGTTACAGACCTGGAGCACGATTTGGACCTCAAAGTATAAGGCAAGCATCAAGGCATTTGAGAACAAATTATCACCCGAGTTACGATGTTGAACCGTTTAAAGTGCAACAAGTTGCTGATGCAGGAGATATTGCCTGTAATCCATTTAATATTGATGAAGCTATAAAACAAATAGAAGTTGGTGCTACAGATCTTTTAAATAAAGTAGGAGCGATTATTAGTCTTGGTGGCGATCATACAATAGCTGTTCCATTGCTTAGAGCAATTAATAAAAAGAATAAAGGTCCAGTTTCATTAGTCCATTTTGATGCTCACTTAGATACTTGGGATACTTATTTTGGAGCACCTTACACACACGGTACACCATTTAGGAGAGCTAGAGAGGAAAACTTATTTTTAGATGACGCATCAATGCACGTTGGAATAAGAGGTCCACTCTATAGTAGAGAAGATATCAAGAATGATGAAAGTTTTGGTTTTAAAATAATTCATTGCGATGAATTTCAAACAGAAGGTATAGACAAAATAGTTGAGAGAATTAGAAACAGAGTAGGAGACAATGCTTTATATCTGTCGATAGACATTGATGTCTTAGATCCAGCTTTTGCTCCTGGAACTGGTACGCCTGAGATAGCAGGTATGACTACGAGAGAAATTGTAAATGTTATAAGAGGATTGTCAGGGCTAAACTTAGTTTCAGCAGATGTAGTTGAGGTAGCACCAGCATATGATCATGCGGAAGTAACTTCTTTGGCAGCTGCAACAATTGTTTATGAATTAACAAATTTGTTTGCAAAAGCCTAAAGAACAGATAGCTTAATATATGTTAGAAAAAAGAAATTTTTATATAAACGGTAAATGGGTAAAACCAAAAAATTCTAAAGACATTCAAGTAATAAATCCTGCTACAGAAAAAAGTTGTGCGGTTATTTCACTGGGTGGAAAAGAAGATGTTGATGATGCAGTATCAGCTGCAAAAACTGCTTTTCAAACTTGGGGTTTCACAAAAAAAGAAGAGAGAATTAAACTATTAGAAAAGTTTTATGAGTTATATAAAAAAAGATGGAATGACACTACGGAGGCAATAATGATGGAAATGGGTGCTCCAAAAGATTTTGCATCAAAACTACAAACTGGTACAGGAGCCAGTCATACGAAATCATTTATAAAGTATCTTAAAGCTTTTGATTTTGAAAAACCTTTAGGAGATCATGCACAAGATCAGAGAATTATTTATGAACCCAAAGGAGTTTGTGTGTTAATAACACCCTGGAATTGGCCAATGAATCAAGTTTGTTTAAAAGTAATCCCAGCTTTAGCAGCAGGGTGTACTATGATTTTAAAACCTTCTGAGTTAGCACCTTTATCATCAATAATACTTGCAGAACTTATTGATGAGGCAGGTTTTCCAAAAGGTGTGTTCAATTTAGTTAATGGAGATGGAGAAACTACTGGTAATGCACTAACCAGTCACAAAGATGTGAATATGATATCTTTTACAGGCTCAACAAGAGCAGGAGCTCTGATTTCACAAAATGCAGCAAAAGACTTTAAGAGGGTAAGTCTTGAATTAGGTGGAAAGGGAGCAAATATTATTTTTAAAGATGCAGATTCTGAAGCAATTGAAAGAGGAGCTGCAAGATGTTTTAGAAATTCAGGTCAATCATGTAATGCACCTACAAGAATGCTGGTAGAAAAATCAATTTATGACGATGCAGTTAATAGATTAAAAAAATTTGCTAATGAATATAAAGTTGATATTCCCCAAAAAGAAGGAGATCACATTGGTCCAGTAATATCAGAAACACAATACAATAAAATTCAAGGTTTAATTAAAAAAGGTATAGACGAAGGTGCTAATTTAATAGCAGGAGGACCTGGAAAACCTGATGGTTTAGAAGATGGTTATTACGTAAAGCCAACTGTATTTGCTGATGTAAATAATAATATGGAAATTGCTAGAACTGAGATTTTTGGTCCAGTATTATCTGTAATTCCGTTTGAAACAGAGCAAGAAGCAATAGAAATTGCAAATGATACTCCATATGGTTTGACAAACTATATTCAAACTGAAGATCAAGAAAAAGTTAAAAGAGTTGCAAGAAAACTTAGATCTGGGATGATAGTTGCAAACACGGCTTCACTTGCTGTAGACGCTCCATTTGGAGGATTTAAACACTCTGGAATAGGAAGAGAAGGTGGAAAAGAAGGTTTATTAGAATTTTTAGAAGTAAAATCTATTGGTGGTTGGAATTAGTTCAAAGATTTATTTTTTATACCATCTAAAAAACTAATACATTTTTTAATTTCAGATAGTTTTATAAATTCATCAATCTTATGAGCTTGCTTTATAGATCCTGGTCCACATACAACTGTACTAATTCCAATCTCCTGAAATAGTCCTGCTTCTGTTCCGAAAGAAACTACATCTCTAGAATTATCTCCAGTTATACTCGAAACAAATTCGCATGCTTCTGAGTTAGGGACTCTATCGAAACCAGTAATTTCACCAATTATAGTTTTTTTTATGGAAGATTTTGGATAAATTTTTTGCATTTCTGGTAAAAGAATTTCATTTGTAAATTTATCTATTTCGTTATTTAAGAAAATTCCATCTTCTTTAACTACAGGTCTTGTCTCCCAGTTTATATGGCATTTATCAGCAATGACGTTGTGTGCTATACCACCAAAAATTCCACCAATTTGTAAAGTTGAGTAGGGAGGATCAAAGATAGAATCTTTAAGCTGTCTAGATTTAAGATTTTCTTTTAATTCTAATAGTTTATTTACATATCTTGCAGCAAATTCAACTGCACTCACACCTTTTTCTGGTTGTGAACTATGTCCTGCAAGACCTTCAAAATATGTTGTATATTCATAACATCCTTTGTGTGCATCTATTATTTTCATATTAGTTGGTTCACCCACTATGCAAATACAATCATGAATTTCTCTTTTTTTTAATTCTTTAATTAAAATAGGGGCACCTATGCAAGCAGTTTCCTCGTCAAACGTAAATGAAAAATGAATATCTCTGTCTAAATTTGATGAGGAGAAAATAGGAGCATATGCTAATGCACATGCTATAAATCCTTTCATATCACATGAGCCTCTACCAAATAATTTGTCATCTTTGATTGTTGCATCAAAAGGATCTGTTGCCCATCCTTTAGAAACTGGAACCACATCAGTATGTCCAGATAAAATTATTGGTTTTTTTTTACTCTTTTTTTTAGCTTTTATAGTTGAAAATAGATTTACTCTTTTTTCTTCTTCATCATATGTTCTAAATGATACCGCACCCAATGAATTTAAAATATTATCACAATAGTCAATTAGTTGAGTATTGTTTTCACCAGAAACAGTTTTAAAGGCAATTAAATCTTTTAGTATCTTAATAGAATTACTATATATTTCTTCTAAATTATTTCCTGTACTCATTTATTTTTAATTATATATTAAATTTATGAAAGAACAAATAACCTACGACATTTATGACAAAGTAGATATCAGAGTAGGAACAGTAATATCGGTAAAAAAAAATGAAAAAGCAAGGAAACCATCTCTTGTTGTTGAGGTTGACTTTGGGAAAGATATAGGAATTAAGCAATCATCAGCACAGATAACTCACTATTATAATGAGGAAAATCTAGTTGGAAAACAAGTCATTGGCATATGTAACTTTCCTGAAAAAAATATTGCAGGAATTGTCTCTCAGGTTTTAATACTTGGTTCTATAGATGAGGAAGGCAAAGTTGTTCTTGTTCACCCATCCCAAAATGTAGAAAATGGTTTGCCTGTAGCATAAACATGCACCCCGAATTACTGTCTCTATGTTTATTTATGTTTGTAACGAGCTGTTCTCCAGGACCTAATAATATAGTTGCCTCTCACTCCGGATTTAATCACGGATTTAAAAAAACTATTCCTTTGATGTTAGGAGTAATTTTTGGTTTTACATTTATGCTAGCAGTAATTAACTTTGGTTTAATAAATATATTTAAGCTTTATCCAATACTCCAAAAAGGTTTAATTTTTACAGGAACAATTTTTTTAATATATTTGTCTTACAAAATTTCATTTTCAAAATCATCAAGTGAAAGTGATAATTTAAAACCTGTAAATTTTGTTGAAACATTTCTATATCAATTTTTAAATCCTAAAGGTGTAATTGTTGCTATAATTGCAGTTTCCACCTATGTAGAATCTGGTGGTAACTTTATATCATATTCTATTTGGCTATTAAGCATTGCCTTTTTGTTTGCAGTTATTAGTATTATTTTCTGGACTATAATTGGAAAATTTATGAGGAAATTCGCGACAAATGAGAAATTTATTAAATGGTTTAATTATGTTATGTCGGCACTCTTATTAAGCTGTATAGCAACTTTTTATTACTAAAAATTTATGAAACCAGGAAAACAAAATTCATTTAATTGTCTTAAAGAACTATCAGTAAATGGAAAAAATTATTCTTATTTTTCACTAAAAGAAGCAGAGATAAATGGTTTAGAAGGCATAAATAAATTACCAAAATCAATAAAAGTCTTACTTGAAAATCTTTTAAGATATGAAGATAATGTTACTGTTAATAAAGAACAGATTCTAGCGATTAAAGAGTGGTTAAATTCAAAAAAATCTAAAACTGAAATCGCATATAGACCTGCAAGAGTACTTCTGCAAGATTATACAGGTATACCTGCTGTTGCTGACCTTGCTGCAATGAGGGATACAGTTAAGGAAAAGAATAAAGATCCTAATACCATCAATCCTCTTTCTTCTGTGGATCTTGTTATCGATCATTCTGTACAAGTTGATAAGTTTGCAACAAAGAATTCATTAAAAGAAAATGTTGATATTGAGTTTGATAGAAACTTTGAGAGATATTCCTTTTTAAAATGGGGACAACAAGCCTTTAATAATTTTAGAATTGTGCCACCAGGCACTGGTATCTGTCACCAGGTAAATTTAGAATATTTATCAAAAGTAGTATGGAATGAAAAATTTGAGGATAAAGAGTATTTATTTCCAGACACGCTTGTCGGAACTGATAGCCATACAACAATGGTTAACGGTTTGTCAGTGCTTGGTTGGGGTGTTGGAGGAATTGAAGCAGAAGCAGGTATGCTAGGACAGCCTATATCAATGCTAATACCAGAAGTGATTGGGTTTGAGATGAAAAATAAACTTCCAGAGGGCACAACTGCTACAGACCTAGTTTTAACAGTTGTTAAAATGTTAAGAGATAAAGGTGTGGTTGGTAAATTTGTAGAATTTTATGGAGAGGGTCTAAAAAATCTAACACTTGCTGATAGAGCAACTATTGCAAATATGGCACCCGAGTACGGTGCTACCTGTGGATTTTTTCCAATTGATGATGAAACTTTAAAATATTTAGAATTTTCAGGAAGATCTAAAGAGAACATTCAAATCGTAGAAAAATATGCAAAAGAACAAAATTTGTGGACAAGTGATGACGTTGTTTTTACAGATACTTTATCTCTAGATATGTCTACAGTAGTTCCAACAATTTCTGGACCAAAGAGACCTCAAGACAAAGTTCTTTTAACAGAGGCATCAAAAAATTTTATTAAAGTTTTTGAAGATATATGTAAAAAAACTGATCCAACAGTAGCAAAAGTTAAAGACACAGATTTTGAGATAAAAGATGGAGATATATTAATAGCAGCTATTACATCATGTACGAATACCTCCAATCCAAATGTATTAATTGGTGCAGGACTGTTAGCCAAAAATGCAATTGAAAAAGGCTTAACTGTTAAACCTTGGGTTAAAACTTCATTAGCACCTGGATCACAAGTTGTCACTGACTATTTAGATAAAGCTGGTTTAAGCAAATATTTGGATGATTTAGGTTTTAATTTAGTTGGTTATGGTTGCACCACATGTATTGGAAACTCCGGACCTTTGCCAGATAATATTACTGATGCTGTTAAAGAAAATAATTTATATGCAGTCTCAGTTTTGTCAGGAAATAGAAATTTTGAAGGAAGGATTTCTCCTTTAGTAAAAGCAAACTATTTAGCTTCACCTCCTCTTGTAGTAGCCTATGCAATTGCAGGGTCTATGAGAATGGATTTGTATAAAGATTCATTAGGAATAGATAACAAAGGGCAAGATGTTTACTTAAAAGATATTTGGCCTACCAACAAAGAAATTGAAGATACACTCAAACAATCTTTAAACCCAGAAATGTTTGTGAACAGATATTCGAATGTCTCTGAAGGACCCGAACAATGGCAAAAAATTAAAGTGGATAAAGGTAGCATTTATAATTGGGAAGAAAATTCTACTTATGTAAAAAAACCACCATTCTTTGAAAATTTACCAGATGATCCAGAGGGATTTAAAGAAATAAAAGATGCAAGACCGTTACTAATTTTAGGAGATATGGTAACAACAGACCATATATCTCCAGCTGGAAGTATTCAAAAAGAAAGCCCAACAGGAAATTATTTTATGAAGCATCAGATTTTGCCAAAGGATTATAATTCTTATGGTGCAAGAAGAGGAAATCATGAAGTTATGATGAGAGGAACATTTGCTAATATTAGAATTAAAAATGAAATGGCCCCAGGTACAGAGGGAGGTTTCACTAAATTATATCCTGAAGAAAAAGTAATGCCTATTTATGATGCTGTTGTTGAATACAAAAAAAGAGGAACTCATTTAGTAGTAGTTGGCGGAAAAGAATATGGAACTGGTTCTTCAAGAGATTGGGCAGCAAAGGGAACAAAACTATTAGGTGTAAAAGCTGTAATTGCAGAAAGCTTTGAAAGAATACACAGATCTAATCTTATAGGTATGGGTGTTTTACCTTTGCAGTTTTTAGAAAATATGAATAGACAGAATTTAAACCTAAAAGGGTCAGAATTAATTTCAATAGTAGATCTTGAAAAAGGAATTAATCCTGGTGATCATTTAGAAGTTGAAATTAAATATGAAACAGGGGACATTAAAAAAATTAAAATGTTGTGCAGAATAGACACTAAAAATGAATTAGAATACTATAAGAACGGTGGTATTTTACAATATGTTCTAAGGAATATGATTAATGGATGAAGAAATAGAAATTATTAATACAAATACAAGAATTGAAAAATTAAAAAACTTTTTAATATCAAAAAAAAAACAATTAATAACTCTGTTAATATTAGTTGTTTTAACGTTGATTAGTTTTTTTGGATATCAAGAGTTTAAGTATAGTAGTAAAGAAAAGTTAGCAAATAAATTCAATTCAATTGTTACAAATTTTGAGATGGGTAAAAAAGATAATATAAATAATAAATTAATAGAAATCATAAATACTAAAGATAAAACCTATTCTCCTTTAGCTTTCTTTTTTTTACTTGATAATGATTTAATTACCTTAAGTGATGAAATAAATTCATACTTTGACCTTCTCATAAATGAAGTATCACTTGATAAAGAAATTAAAAATTTAACTATATACAAGAAGGGTCTATTTAATTCAGAATTTGTTCAAGAAAATGAGTTGTTAAATATACTAAATCCAGTAATTAAATCAGAAAGTATCTGGAAACCTCAAGCACTATATCTTATGGCTGAGTTTTATTTATCGAAAAACCAAACACAGAAATCTAAAGAATTTTTCAAACAGATAGTAGAAATAGAGAATGTAAGTCCAAAAGTAAAATTAGAAGTCCAAAGAAGGTTAAGATCAAATTTCAGTGAATAAAGCGATCAAATTAATAATAATTTTAATTTTTTTAACAAATTGTGGTACTTCAAAAAAAGATTCAATTGATAACAGTAAATTAATAGACATTTATAAAAAAAATAAACCAATTGAAAAAGAGTTTAATAAACTATTAAAAATTAAAACTTTAGATACTTTTAAGTCAAAACCTTTTCTAAACAACAATAGTAATAATAATGGAAATATTAATTTTGAAACAAATTTTGATAAATTTTTAACGTATAAAATTAGTAAAATTAAAAAATTTAATTCTAATCAGCCTGAATTGTTTTTTACTGAGAATGATAAAATAATTTTTTTCAATGGAAAAGGTAATATCTTCATGTTAGATGAAAATTTTAAAAAAATATGGGAGATCAATAATTATAATAGGAAAGAAAAGAAACTCAATCCCATATTGTATTTTGCTCAAGCAGGAAAAAATTTGATTGTTAATGATAATTTGTCAAAAATGTATTCAATTGATTTAAGTAATGGCGATATTCTTTGGTCAAAATACAGCTCATCATCGTTTAATTCTAATATCAAAGTTTATAAAGATAGATTTTTAACCTTAGATTTTGATAACGTAATTCGAGCAATTTCTGTAGGGGATGGAACTGAATTATGGAATTTTAAAACGGAAAATTCTTTTATCAAATCACAAAAAAAACTTTCAATTATTCTAAAGGATGAAATTATTTTTTTTATAAATAATTTAGGAGATGTAACAGCGCTAGATGTAAATAATGGAAGTTTAGTTTGGCAGACACCTACACAAAGTAGTTTAATATATCAGGATGCTTTTAACTTAGAAAATTCAGATTTAGTTTTTGAAAATAATACAATTTATTTTTCAAATAATAAAAATGAATTTTTTGCAATTGATGCCAGAACAGGAATAATCAAATGGACACAATCAATAAATTCAAGTTTAAGACCAACAATAATTGAAAGTTTAATCTTTACGGTTTCTAACGAAGGATACCTCTTTGTTATAGATGATAGAACTGGTAATATTTTAAGAATTACAGATATCTTGACTAATTTAAAAAATAGGAGGGATATAAACCCAACAGGATTTATACATGGAAAATACAAGATATATGTCTCATTAAATAATGGACGCTTATTAACAATTAATTCAATAACTGGCTTACGAGAAAAAATTACAAAAATACATGGATCAAAAATCTCAAGACCATATGTATTTAACAACAGTATGTATTTGATAAAGGACAATGCTATAGCTAGAACAAAATAATGTTTTTAAAGATTTTAGAAAAACTTGGGAGAAAAAAAATAGTATTTGACCGAGGTCCATCACACCCAGAGTTTGAAAAAGCAAAACCATGGATGAATAGATATTATCTATTATTCCGTCATAGACCAAAGTGGTTTCCATTTAACATACTGATCCATGAAATGTTAGACGATGACCACGGTGATGGTGTTCATAATCATTTGTTTCCTTACATCACAATCATTTTGAGAGGAGGATATTGGGAAACATTAAAAACTGGAAAAGTTTGGCGAGCACCAGGATATATCGGATTTAGATCTGCTAATAATTTTCACAGAGTAGACTTAGAGCCAGGAACTAAACCAATGACAATTTTTTTTGCAGGCCCATATGGATTGAGAAAAGGACCAAGATCGGAATATGGAATAGATTTTAAAACAAAAAAATGAGTTTGAAAAAATCTTATCTTAAACATTGTAAAGAAAAGGACTTAGAAATAAATGAAAATCAAATAAAAATAGTCCAAAAATTAAGCGAATATTATAATCTTAATTTCAATCAGTCATTTATTAAAAAATTATTCAAAGATACAAAAAATAAATTAGGTTTTTATTTAGTTGGCGATGTAGGTGTAGGTAAAACTATGATTTTAAATTTTTTTTTTGAAGGTTTAAAAGAAAAAAAATCAAGATTACACTTTAATGAGTTTATGATTGAATTTCATGATTTTATATTTGAAAATAAAAACAAAGGAAATGAAAATGGGTTAGAAAAATTTGTTAAAAATTTAAGTCACAAAACAAAAATATTATATTTTGATGAATTTCAAGTAACAAATATTGTTGATGCTATGATCTTAGGTAAATTATTTGAAAGAATATTTAATGAAAATATTAAAGTTATTTTTTCTTCAAATACAAATATTAAAGATTTATATAAAAACGGATTACAAAGAGACCAATTCATTCCTTTTTTAAATATTTTAAAAAATAATTGCTCTGAATTAGAACTTAGTATTGAGGAAGATTATAGAGCTACAAAAAATACAAATTTAAGTCGATTTTTGTCTCCAATAGACAATTCATCTAATTTTAAGTTTAATAAATCTTTTAGAAAAGCTACAAAGAATAAAAAACAAACCACTAAGACTTTAGTTGTGAAGGGTCGTAAATTAGTATTTGAAAACTTTCATGAAGGAGTCCTTAAGGTTTCTTTTGACGAAATTTGCAATAGAAATCTTGGATCAGAGGACTACATTAAAATTGCAAACGAAAGTGAATTTATTTTTATTGAAAATCTTCCTAACTTTAACGATAGTAATTCTAACCAGCAACAAAGGTTTATCAATTTTATCGATATTATTTATGAAAAAAAAATACCATTGATGATCAAATCAGAGGTTGAATTAAATTTACTCGAGTCCACTAATAGCATGAAAAAACCTTTCAAAAGAACAGTTAGTCGATTGTATGAACTAACATCACAAAACTTTAACTAATGTATGAAACAAGAATTTTACAATCTAGAAATTAATACAAATGGTCAAAAACTGTATGAGTTTACTTATGAAACAATAGAGTGGATTAATAATAATAACTTTAAAAATGGAATTATTAATCTAAGCATCCAACACACTAGTGCATCACTAATTGTCCAAGAAAATGCTGACCCAGATGTACAAAAAGATTTAATTAATTATTTTGATAAATTAGTACCCATGGACAACAAGTTGTATGTCCATACAACTGAGGGAAAAGATGATATGCCAGCCCATATCAAATCTGCATTAACCAATAATCAAATCTCCTTTAGTATAAAAGATAGTGAATTACTGCTAGGAACTTGGCAAGGTATATATTTGTTTGAACACAGGTTAGAGGCAACTACAAGAACTGTAGTTCATCATTTTATAGGAGACTAATTTTTTTTCTTAATTGATTGGAAAGCACTCAAAGCATCAGTCCTGGCTTTCTCATGAATAACAATTGGCATTGGATAGTTAACACCTATGATAGTGTTGATTACTTCTTGATATTTCTTATCCATTTCCCATGGTTTATGAATAAATTTTGGAGGAACATTTGATAATTCAGGAACCCATTTTTTTACATAATCTCCCTCTTTATCAAATTTTTCACCCTGTAAAATAGGGTTGAAAATTCTAAAATATGGTGCTGCATCTGCACCACATCCAGCTACCCATTGCCATTGTGCAACATTGTTTGCTTCATTGAAATCAAGAAGACAATTTCTGAAATATTTTTCTCCCTCTTTCCAGTTAATTCTTAAATGCTTCACTAGAAATGATCCAACGACCATTCTAATTCTATTGTGCATCCAACCTGTTTCATACAATTCTCTCATTCCAGCATCTACAATTGGATAACCCGTCATACCTTTTTTCCATGCATTTAAAAATTTAGAATTATTTACCCATGGAAAATTATCAAATTCTTTTCTTAAGTTTCCTTTAAGCATTTGTGGAAAGTAATTTATAAGACTATGTGAAAACTCTCTCCAACCAATTTCATTGGTATATTTTTTTACACTCACATTATTTGATTTTAGTTTTTTGCATTTTCGCCAAATATCTCCAACATTTATTTGTCCATTTCTAATATATGGAGAAAGTAATGAAGTACCTTTTATTGATGGAAAGTCACGATCAACACCATAATTAAGTATGCTTTTGTTGACGAAATTATCTAAATTTTCATGGGCCTTTTGCTCTGAAGGCTCCCAATATTTTTCAAATTTCTTGTACCAATCAGATTTAGGTAAAATATCTTCAGATTTTATTTGATTTTTGAACAATTTGTTTATCTTTTTACATTTCTTAACTTTGCTTATTTTATCAGGCAGTCTTTCTAAATAAAATTGCTCTGCATTTCTCCAAAAAGGACTGTAGACTTTAAAAGGTGTGCCATCATTTTTCGTAATTTTATTATATTCATTAAGTACATTTCCTTTAAAAAATTTAAAATCAATATTCTTTTTTGAAAAATTAGTGCCAATTTTTTTATCTTTTTCTAATTCATTAGGTTCATAAACTTTATTCCAATAAACAGATATTTTACTACTAGATTTTATTTTAGAAAAAAAATTTATTTCATCATCTTTAATTATTTCCAACCCGATATTTAATTTTTTTAAATCAGATTTAAAGTTTTCTAAGGATTTACTTACCCACCATTTTTGAGCTTCTCTTTTATGGTCGAAAATATTACAATTAAAAATAAATACTGCTGTAACAGTATCATGTTGATTTGTAGCATAAGTAAGCGCATCATTATTCTGTATTCGAAAATCATCTCTTATCCAAACGAGTGCAGTATTAGCCATTTGATAACTGCTCTGATCCTTTAGACAGAAGTTCTTTATAAAGTTTTATATCTGTATCACCTTCACATCCAATTAATAAAACGTTCGAATTCATATCTAATTCAAGATCCTTTTTAATTTGTTTATTATTACAACTAACATTTATACTTATTAGAGCAGGTGCTGAACATTCTCCTGCAACAATGTTATCATCACCAAAGTATCCCTTAGCTAACATCGCAACTGATAATGGTATGTCGTCATCTGGAATACTAAGACAATTATTTACTGAGTTTTTTAGAATTTGCCATGGGACTAATGATACATCTCCACATGACATTCCTCCCATAATGCTCTCTTTTTCTATTTCAACTCTAGTAAGTTTACCTGTATCAATGCTTTTTAAGACACAGTCTGCATTTTTTGGTTCAACAACAATAATTTTTGGAATTCTTTTAAAATATCTTGCAACTCCTGCAATTACACCAGAAGCCATACCTCCAACACCTGCCTGTAGAAATATATGTGTTATATAATGATTAGTTTGTTTGGAGATTTCTTCTATCATCACTGAATATCCAGCCATGGTTAGTTTTGGAACTATTTGATAATCTTCCCAGGCAACATCTTGAACAATTTCCCAACCATTTTCCTTAGATTGTTTTATACATTCATTTAAAGAATTTTCGTAATTGCCTTTTACTCTTGTCACCTCTGCTCCAAGTTTTCGCATCTCGCCAGCTCTAGCTTCACTAACAAATTCACTTATGAAAATTTTACATGCAATATCAAGTCTTTTTGCTCCCCAGGCAACAGATTTTCCATGATTTCCTGCTGTTGCTGTAGCAACAACTACATCCTTCCTTCCAGCCGAAACCTCTGCTACCGCATAAGCACCACCAAGAGCCTTAAAAGATTTAAGTCCAAATCTTTTTGACTCATCCTTGTAAAAAATATTTCTAAGTCCAAGATCTTTTGAAAGTTTATTTAAATTAAGAAGGGGAGTGGGATTATAAGTCTCCCAATTAGAGATAGTATTAAATGCTTTATCTATAGTTTTTTTGTTTAATATATTCAATATTTTATCTCTACTGAATGAATAATTTTTATTTTTAATGAAAGATGAAAATTTATTAATATGACTATAATTAATAGACATATTTTAACAATCTAAGGTATTAGATCTTTCCCATTTTGTAATAGGTCTTTGTTTATCAAACTTTTCTTTAGATTTAAAACTTTCAATTTCTGATTTTTTTAATTTGATATAACTGTTTAAAACATTTTTACCAAATGCATTATTCATTACTGAATTATAATTTAACATTTCTAAAGAATCTTCTAATGTATTTGGTAATTTTGGTAAGTTAGGATATTTTTCTTGATCGGTATACATATTACAGAATAATGGTTTTCCAGGATTAATTTTTTTTCTAATGCCATTTATACCTGCTGCTAAAACTCCTGCTTGTAGCAAATATGGATTTGCTGATCCATCCATTAATCTTAGCTCAAATCTTCCTGGATCTGGAACTCTAATCATATGTGTTCGATTATTTCCTGTGTAAGAAATACTACTCGGCGACCATGTTGCGCCAGATTTAGTTGGTGGTGCATTTATTCTTCTATAACTATTTAAAGTTGGATTAAAGAATGCTGATAATGAACCTGCATTTTTAATTACACCACCTAAAAAATTGTATGCTAATTTACTTAGTCCAAGATTGTCATTTTTATCTAAAAATTTATTTTTTTTCTTATCCCAAAGGGAAATATGCGCATGACATCCATTACCCGTCAGTTGTTCAAATGGTTTTGGCATAAATGTTGCTCTTAATCCATGCTTTTCTGCTAAGGACTTAACCATAAATTTAAAAAATGTATGTCTATCTGCTGTAGTTAAGCAGTCAGTATAATCCCAATTCATCTCAAACTGGCCATTAGCATCTTCATGATCATTTTGATATGGGTTCCATCTCATTGTAATCATACAATCACATATTTCCTTTATTAAATCATATTGTCTCATTAAAGCTGATTGGTCATAACAAGGTTTAGATTGAGTATCCCTAGGGTCTGCAATAGAACTGCCATCAGGTGATATAAGAAAATATTCACACTCAACACCCGATTTCATGGAGTAACCCTCATTTGATAGTAATTTTATTTGCTTTTTTAACATCACTCTTGGCGATGCCTCAACAGGTTTACCATTCATCCACAGGTCTGAAGCAAGCCAACCTACTTCTTTATTCCAAGGTAATTGAATTAAACTATTTGGATCTGGTACAGCAAACATATCAGAGTCTGCTGGTGACATATCAAGCCAAGCTGCAAATCCAGCAAATCCTGCACCATTTTTTTGCATCTCTTTTATAGCTTGTGCGGGTACTAATTTAGATCTTAATACACCAAACAAATCAACGAAACTTATTAAAAAATATTTTATTTTTTTTGATTTTGCAATTTTATATAAGTCTTTTGCCACTCAATCTTCTTATCATACTTTTTAAAAAAATGATAAAAAGAAATCTTTATAGTAAATTATATTTACAACAATAATAATTAATATAGCTAGTACCAATCCATATTTTGCCTTTGGCCATGCTAATCTTGCCATTTTGCTTGGAGTTTTATTTGATTGCTCTTTTTTATTTTGCTCGTCCATTTTAATTTAAGGGCGCAATTAAAATTTTGCGCCCCTATTACTATTTATTTATCCGTCAGTTATATTACTTTTCCATGCATTTGAGTTTGGTCTTTTTCTTGCAAGCTTAGAAAGTTTATCACTTTCTTGTTTTGAGCTTACAACAGTCCAACCTATCCAAATAACTGCAAGTATAAGGACCAATATACCTTCTGATCCTACTCCAGGATAAATAGCACCTACGACATCTTCTGCAGGTTTATTTAAGTGATCTATCCAATTAGATACTGTAGCCATATTATCCTCCTTTAACTACTTGAAGAAGCAACAGTGCGTTCATCTTCTTTTGCTTCCTCCATTATTTGATAGTCTAAACCAGCTAACTCAACTTCTCTTGGGATTCTGAGTTTGCCAATACCATTTAAGACTCTAGATATAATATAGCCTGGGATCATTCCAAGAACAAAGAACATGATTATTGCACCTATGAACATTCCTAAAGGATTTATTGCAGCGTATGTAGTTCCATCCCACATAGCACCAACACTGTATCCTGAAGAAGGGTATCCATTTAATACAAATCCGCATATCACAAGTCCTGCAAAACCAGCGTAACCATGAACTGCCACAGCTCCAACTGCATCATCAATTTTAAACCTACGTTCAACCCAGTAATGCATTTTGTAAGCTATAACGACACCAATCATTCCAATTATCAAAGATTGTATTGGATGATATAAGTCATTTCCTGCAGAGGCACAGATTATTCCAGCTAAACCACTTGAGTAAGTCCAAAAAGGATCACCTTTGGAAACAACATAACCTGCTAACAATCCTCCTGAGAGAGACATCAAAAAGTTCATTGTTATTCCACTAAGTGTGGTTGGTGTTACATAAATTGTGGTTGCGGTAAAGTAGGTTACACCTTCCATGCCATACTCAGGTCCAAGATCGTAAATTGGAATATTACAAGCAGCATAAAATCCCCAAAAACCAGTATAAATTAAGAATAATCCAACAGTTACTAACCAAGGATTTCTTGGTCCTATGTTTCTAGGTTCACCGCTTGATGAAAATTTTCCAATTCTGGGTCCTAAAACTGCAAGTACCCCTAAAGCAAATCCACCAGCAACTGCGTGAATTACACCTGAGGCATAAGCATCATGGTAACCGAGTATCTTCAACATCCATCCGTCAAAGTGCCATCCCCACGCAGCATCTATGCTCCAAAATACTGATCCTATTGCAATCGCAAGAATTCCAAAAGCAAAGGTAGTAATCCTTTCAATTACAGCACCAGATACAATGGATGCAGCTGTCCATGAGAATAGTAAAAATGCAGCCCAAAATACTCCACTAATATGATCTCCTAAGTTTACTGCCATCAATTCACTATTTGGCAAATACCACTTAGAACTAAAAGCTGAGTCATCTGTAATTAATGCTGCACTTTCATTCATTATTGATGGTGCAAGACCTGGTCCGGTTGGAAATGCCCAATAAATCCACCAACCAAATAAAAACCAAGTTACTGTTACCAAAGGAATCAGCATCGTATTTTTCATTAATGTGTGTTGATGATGTTTGTATCGGGAAGCTCCAACTTCATACATACAGAATCCTACGTGTATCAGAAACATAAGTACTACTGTTATCCAATAATAAAATTCTGTAAATATGGTTGTCAATGCACCGAGTTCGTCAGTCATTTAACCTCCAATTGTTTAAACAAATTATTTTAATATTATTATTTGGAGTTATCAGATCAATCTTAAAAACAACAATTAAATCAAAGAGAATTTATCAAATTACAACTTCAGGTATATACGATTTGTTGGTGATTCTAAAATTTTCTATAAGCTTTTTTTAAATCTACCAAAGGGTGGTTTGGAGACATTTGAAATTTTACCAATAGTTCTCGTGCAATCATGTCCCTATCTTGTTGGTTATTAGGTAGTTTAATTTTTTTTGGAATGGTGACCCAACCATTTGCATTTCTATCAAAAACTGCAGGTCTATCTTCTTCATATCCCATGTGAACATCTTCTAACCAATTTAAATCGTCCCATCCCATTGCTTCAATATATTTTTTTAGGAATGGTGTTATTCTTGAGTAGTCTGGCAATAAATTAACATCATATCTATAACCAATAGTTTGACCTATCATCTTTTCTCGAGCGCTCTCTTTCTTTTTACCTAGCTGTCCTTTAATTGTTTTTTTGCTCGATTTTTTTGTTTTTTTCTTTGGCATGATTATATTTTATGAAAATCATCTACTCCAACTGTATGGTTTGTACCAGATAGAGGTACTTTTGCTAAAGCTGATGCCTCCATTGTTAAAGCAGCCATATCCTCTGGCTCTAATGAATGAATATTAGTTTTACCGCATGCTCTAGCTAATAATTGAGCCTCAAGTGTCATAGTATGTAAGTAATTATACACTCTTAGAGCTGCCTCATCTGGGTTAAGTCTTTTTCTCAATTTAGGATCTTGAGTAGCAACACCGACTGGGCAACGTCCTGTATGACAGTGATAACAATGCCCTGCTGGTACTCCCATTTCTTTTTCAAAATTAGATTCTGGTATTTCTTTATTACAATTTAGTGCAATCATAGCTCCAGTACCTATAGCAATAGCATCAGCTCCTAGAGCTAGTGCTTTTGCCATGTCAGCTCCATCTCTAACTCCGCCAGCATATATAAGAGTAACTTTTCCAGTTTTACCAACATCATCTATTGCTCTTCTTGCTTCTCTGATCGCAGCTATTCCAGGTATACCTGTGTTTGCTGCTGCGATGTGTGGTCCAGCGCCTGTTGAGCCTTCCATACCATCTAGATAAATAGAGTCGGGATCACATTTTGCTGCCATACGAACATCATCATAAACTTTTGCTGCTCCAAGTTTTAATTGTATTGGAACTTTATTTTTTGTTAACTCTCTTAGCTCTTGAACTTTTAAAGCCAAATCATCTGGTCCTAACCAATCAGGATGTCTTGCAGGAGACCTTTGATCAATACCTGCAGGTAATGATCTCATCTCTGCTACTTGGTCAGTAACTTTTTGACCCATCAAATGACCACCCATTCCAACTTTTTGACCTTGACCAATAAACACTTCAATTCCATCAGCAAGTTGAGCATGGTGAGGGTTAAATCCATATCTTGATTGAATACATTGATAGTACCATTTTTCTGAATATCTTCTTTCATCAGGTATCATTCCACCTTCACCCGAACATGTTGCGCTACCGGCCATAGTTGCTCCTCTTGCAAGCGCTGTTTTAGCTTCATAAGATAAAGCTCCAAAACTCATACCTGTAATATAAACCGGTATATCTAATTCTACTGGGTTTTCACATCTTGGACCAATTATAGTTTTTGTTTCACATTTTTCTCTGTAACCTTCGATTACAAATCTTGTAAGAGTTCCAGGTAAAAAAACTAAATCGTCAAATGTAGGAATTTTTTTCATCAGAGCCATACCTCTCATTCGGTATCTTCCTAACTGAGCTTTAATATGAATGTCGTCGATTACTTCTGGTGTAAATATAGCGTTATAACCTAGTAAACTTTTATTTCTTTTTGAAAATTCACTACCACCATTCCCATTTGAATGACCATTTGATTTTCCATTTTTTTTCTTTGCCATTAAATTGCTCCTTTTTTCTCAGTTGGTTCTAAAGCGTCGTAATTCCAAAGTTTTTTGCCCGCGACTACTTTTGTCATTTTTGAAACATCAAAATTTTCGCCAATTTCTGCTACTTTAAGTTTTCTTTTGATCCAATCTACATCACTTTTTGTCATAGGCGACTCAATCGCATCACTCCCAAAAGAACCAATTTTTCCACCGACATAAATAGTTCCATCATACATTGAGTCTCCAAGGTTTATACCAACATCACCTAAAATTATTATTCTTCCTCTTTGCATCATAAAGCCAGTGAATGCTCCAGCGTCACCACCAACAATAATTGTTCCACCTTTTTGATCAATTCCTGTTCTAGCACCAACGCTACCTTTACATATTAAATCTCCACCTCTAACTGCTGCACCAAAACAAGATCCTGCATTTTTTTCTATTACTACTTTTCCTGCCATCATATTTTCTGCACATGACCATCCAACTCTACCATTAATTCTTACCGTTGGACCGTCAATAGAACCAACACCAAAATAACCCAAACTTCCTTCAAATATTAAATTTAATTTATTTAACACCCCAACACCTAAACTGTGTTTTCCTTGTGGGTTCTTTATAACTATTGTTCCATAGCCTTGACTCATTAGCTCATCAATTTTTTTGTTTGCCTCTTTGCAGTCTAGATCATTTACATCAAGGTCAATTCTTTTATTAAAATCAACATCATAAGTTCCCCAATAGTAAAAGTTTTCTGCCTCATCAGGATTAAAAAATTTTTGTTGAGTTTTACCTGTTAGAACTTCAGTATGAAGTCCCATTGATTGGGCTTTGGTCTTTCTTTCTGTTGTTTTTAAATTTGCCATACTTTTACCTCCCCATCAAATGGATCATATGTTTCTATTTCATGCGGCAAGATAGATCTTATTGCTATTTCCTCAGAGCCCATAGCAACTAAATCATCCGACTCGTATAAGACTAATGGTTTTGCTGCCATTGTATCTTTAGCCATTCCTAAAGAATCTTTCGTTGCAACAAAATATGTAAACACTCCATCTAAACCTGACAAACTATCCTTCATCCCTTCTTCTAATGAAGCTCCATTTCTCATTTTCTCAGCTAAATAAACAGCTATCAGCTCAGAGTCACATTCAGACATAAATCTCATCCCTTTATTCTCTAACACTCTTCTATTGTTCCAATAATTTGTAAGTTGACCGTTGTGTACAACTGATACATCACTAAACGGATAACCCCAAAATGGATGGGCAGATTTAATATCTACTCCAGACTCTGTTGCCATTCTAGCATGTCCAATACCGTGTGTTCCTTTAACTTTACCTAGATCATATCTTTTAGATACTGCCTGTGCATCTCCTAGGTCTTTGATCAATTCTAATGATTTCCCAATAGACAATATCTCCACACTTTCTATGCTTTCAATTTTTTTTGAAAACTCCATTAAATCCTGGTCATATTTCATTTCATATCTATAAGAGTAAGGAGTTAACTTTTCTTCTTTTACAACTGTAGCATTAAGGTTTTTTAGCATCTGGTCGACAAGCTCTTTTCTTTTGTCATAAACACTATCATCTTCATTAACTGATGTGCTTCCTTCTCCAACATTTTCCCCAACCTTAAATCTCATTATAAAATTTTCTCCATCATTATCTGCATAGAGAGCGTATCCGGTTGAGTCAGGACCTCTATGTTTTAATGCTTGAAGCATTAATTGTAACTCGTTCCCGACATCTGAGGATTTTCCTCTATGGATAAGTCCAGCAATTCCACACATTTTTTTCCTTTCCTAATTTACCTTATGGTAAGCAATCCAAATATGTATCAAGATCCCATTGAGTTGTTGCTCCGAGAAATCTCTCCCACTCATCATTTTTATACCAATGGAAAACTTTATACATTTCATCAGGCATTGCTGATTTGATTACTTCATCCTCAGCAAGTCTATTTAATGCTTCACCAAGACTTAGTGGTAATTTTTTAACATCTTTACCAGCTTTTTGAGCCTCATAAATATTTCTAGATTCAGGTTTAGCTGGTTTCATTTTTTTTGATATTCCTTCATCACAAGCTTTTAGTAAAGCTGCACCTAGTAAGTATGGATTATGCATTGAGTCAACAGATCTATACTCAAATCTTCCAGGTGCTGAAACTCTTAATCCACAAGTTCTATTTTGATATCCCCAGTCAGCATATACTGGTGCCCAAAACCCTTGGTCCCACAACCTTCGATATGAGTTAACCGTAGATGATCCTAGAGCTGTTAAAGCTGGTAAATGTTTCATTATACCAGCAATTGATTGAAGTCCAATTTTTCCAGGCAACTGCATATCCTTTGTGTCTGGCATAAAAGTGTTTGTTCCGCCAGATACATAACTAAACACTTCCTCAACTCCTGGAAGTTTTTTATTTCCTAATTTGTTAACAGAAACTTTTCCACCTTTCCATAAAGACATGTTAGTGTGACATCCACTTGCAGACACACCCATAAATGGTTTAGTCATAAAGCAAGCTATTAGATTGTGTTCTCTAGCAACTTGTGCACAAATTTGCCTATATGTTGATAATCTATCAGCATTTCTTAAAACATTATCATAAGTCCAATTAAGTTCTAGCTGTCCAGGAGCATCTTCGTGATCTCCTTGGATCATATCTAATCCCATCGCTTTTGAATATTCTATAACTTTCATAAAAACTGGTCTTAATGACTCGAATTGATCAATATGATAACAAAAAGGTTTGGAAAAACCTTTACCAGTTGGAGTTCCATCATCATTTTTAGTTAACCACATCATTTCTGGTTCAGTCCCAACTCTTAATTCTAGACCATGTTTCTTCTTAAATTCATCACTAAAAATTCTTAAATTTCCTCTGCAATCAGAAGTTAAGTGCCCACCAGGGTTTTTTCTCTCTTCTCTATTTCTAAAACACGTTACAAAAACTCTTCCAACTCTTTTATCCCATGGTAATTGCACAAAAGTTTCTGGGTCTGGTATCCCCACCAACTCCATGGCCTCTGGTCCATAACCAATGTAGTTATTATGCCTATCCAAAAATAAATTTGCTGTTGCTCCATATACTAATTGAAAACCTTTTTCAGCAGTCCTTTCCCAATGATCTGCAGGAATACCTTTTCCTACTACTCTACCTGTTACCGAAATGAATTGATAATATATGTATGTTATTCCTAATTCGTTAATTTTTTCTCTTACTTTTTTAACTAACTTTGCTCTGCCTGGTTGATTTACATGTTTTTCTAGATCAGTCATTTTCCCCCTAAGAATTTTTAGAACAAAAAGTTAACTGAAAAAAAAACATCTGTCTACTTAGATAAATTAACTCCAAGGGAACGGACTGTTAGATGTCGGATGCAATTCACCTTTCGCGTATCGATTGAATCTAAACGGTTTTAATAATTCGCTCTCTGTACCTAAAATT
Organism: uncultured Pelagibacteraceae bacterium; assembly: GCA_902566315.1. Classification (GTDB taxonomy): domain Bacteria; phylum Pseudomonadota; class Alphaproteobacteria; order Pelagibacterales; family Pelagibacteraceae; genus Pelagibacter. The sequence continues at coordinate 25,342 of CACFIL010000002.1, read as the reverse complement.
TCTTTTGCTACTAGCTCTCCAACTCCAATCATTTTATAACCATGGTTAGAGTCTGCTATCATATAAACGTTTTCTAAAAATCTATCGAAAATTGGAAAAGAATCTGGTGTCATACATCCAAGTCCGCCTGATGGTCCTTTTCTATATAAATCTGATTTTCCCTCAAATCTTTTTTGACAATGAGCTAAAGCTGAACACCACATATCATTAAAAGCTTCTGTTGTTTGATATTCAGGGGACTCTATTCCATAAGGATCAACGTTTACTTGATCAAAATGTTTATCAACAATGTAAGGTGAGGTTCCACCTTGAACACCAAGTCCTTCAATATCAGGTTTGTAATATATTCCCCAAATTTTATCTGTAATTAATTTTTTAGTTTTGTCTGAATATAAAGGAGCTGTTGAGTCTACATGGATTACAGGTGGCTGTTCACCATTGTCCATTTTTAAAAAATCTGGTTCTACACCAAGTACACCCTCTTGAAGCATCCAATATTTCCACATGTCCGTTTCGTGAATTCTGCCATCCTTACCCTTAATATTTGCAGTTTTAGGAAGTTCTAACATATTCCAAAAATCTCTTGCCCAAGGACCTGCTCCAACGACAACTTGTTCACATTCTATTGTGCCTTTGTCTGTTTCAACTCCTGTAACAGCTTTGCTGTTACTTCCTCTTTTGAAACCAGTAACTTTAACACCTTTCATTACTTCAACACCATTTGACGTTGATTTATGTTCGAGTGCTTTAATTGAATCTTTATTAAAAGCGTATCCACCTTTTTTTTCATGAAGAACAGAAGTTATACCTTGTGCTTGCCAATCTCCAAACATACCTTTCATATATTTCATGCAATCTTTCTCACCTTCTATAAATTCAGATTCGTAACCAATTGCTTTTTGTTGTTCGTATATAGTTGCAACATCTGCATGCATTACTTCTGGCGAAATCTGTAAATAACCAACTGCATTATATTTAAATGCTTTAGGGTCGCTCTCCCAAACTGAAACTGAATGAGCCATTAATTCTCTCATTGCAGGCTGAAAATAATTATTTCTTACAACTCCACACGCAATACCACTTGCTCCAGCTGCAGTATCTTTTTTTTCTAATACAACAATGTCGCCTGGATTTTTATAAGTTTCAGAAAGTTTCCAAGCAGTACTAAGACCGTGAATTCCTCCTCCAACGATTACTACTTTAGCCTTTGTCGGTAATGACATAATAAAACATTATTTTTTGAAAAGAGTTAAATATATAATTTTTTTTATATATAAAATTTAGAAATAAAAACTTATAGAACTTAGGATTTGCCTATTGTTAAAAGCTCAAATTTTTAAGAGTAGATAAATAATCGTTAAATTCCGAGATAAACGAAGCACTTGGTTTTATATGTTTTTTTCTTTGATCTTGAGCGGTTTTTTCTAAATAAAAAAAACCTTTCTCACATGCCTCATTAATTATTAATGCAGATTTTGGTCTAGATGTTTTAAATAGTTTAGTTTTTAGCTCCTCTACTGATAAGTTCTGTTTTTGCTTAAATGCTGACATAACTAGAAGCATCATATGATAGTGAGAAGGTGATTTTCTAAAAAAATAGTTACTTGATGTGTGTGAAAGTTTCATTTGATCTTCCCAAAACTCTAACAAATCCTTAGTTGATTTAGCCATTAAGATCTTACTTTAGTTTTCTTTGGATCGTAATGAGGAAATCCGACAATTTTTGCAGGTATTCTTTTTTGATGTCCATCTATCTTTCCAATTTCAACATCATTACCTAATTCTGAGTGACCTACATCTATTCTGCATAATGCAATATTTTTATTTAATGTCGGAGAAATACATCCACTAGTTATAATTCCAACCTGAGATCTTCCAATATGAACGCAATCTCCATGATTTGCTATTTCTTTACCTATTAACTCTAGCCCTACTAGTTTTTTTTGAGGATTTTCTTTTCTCTTAATTAAATTTTCTCTTCCAATAAAATCCTCTATTTTGGATTTTAAAGGAACTGAAAACCCAATTCCTGCTTCAAACGGATCTTGTTGTCCGTCAAATTCATTACCAAATAAAATTAAACCAGCTTCAATTCTTAAAAGATCTAAAGCAGCAAAACCAGCTGGTATCAAACCTTCATCTTTTCCTGCTTCCATTACCTTATCCCAAACTGTAGTAGCATTACTTGGATGACACCAAATTTCAAAACCAAGTTCACCAGTGTAACCTGTTCTTGAAACAATCAATGGTATTCCGTTTAATTCTTCCAATCGACAAATTGTAAATCTAAACCATTCCAATTCAGATATAGAGGGTTGGGTAGGGGGAGTAAAAATTATTTTTTCTAAAATTTTTCTACTTTTGGGACCTTGTAAAGATAAATTATTTATTTGGTCTGTAGAATTTTTGATATGAACTTTATAATTTTTTTTCTTAGCTTGTTCTTTAAGCCACTCACCTCCATATTCATCACCACAAATCCATCTAAAACCATGATCACTAAGTTTTAATAACGTTCCATCATCAAACATAGTTCCATTTTCATAACACATTGCTGAATAAACAATTTGACCAACTGAAAGTTTTTTTACATTTCGAGTTAATGTATAATTCATTAATTCTTCAGCATCTGGACCAAGAATTTCAAATTTCCTTAATGAAGATAAGTCAATTAGGACGGCGTCTTCTCTGCATGCATTGTATTCATTAATTACACCATGTTTTGTATAATCATTTGGTAACCAAAAACCTCTTGCATCGACAAAATTTCTAGTTAATTTTGATGTTCTTTCATAGAAACCCGTATTTCTTGTAAGTTTATTTTCTGAATCTGTTTTCATTCTAAAACCATATGATTTAGTAAATTCTTTGCTTTTTTCATAAGTTCTAACAAAAATATCAGTAGGGTTCCATCCATTACAGCTATCAATATCACTAGGGCATGCAGTAGTTCCACATGTTAAATCTTTCAGAGCTTTAAAAATGACGTAATCACCAGGTCTTGCATAAGATTCATCAGATGTAACAGAATTTTGACCTCCCGAAGATGTATTAAAGAAAAGATTAATTGCATGCCAACCTTTTTTTTCTTCTACGCCATATTTTTTCATTGAGCCATTTAAATTGTCAGAGCAATTTGCATGACCAAAATATCCTGAGTCTTCGTAGTACTTTGAGGTACAAGCTAAATTAAATGTATCATGAATACCCACTGTATCTCTTACAACTTCTACCAATGGTTCATGATCAGTATCATAGAATTTTGAAAATAAACCAGGACCAGGGAAAGTATGTCCCATAAAGGTTCTAGTAGTTTGCCAATCAAGACCTCTTTCTATACCTTTTTCTAGTTTAGCAGTGTCGTATGCAACAAAATCTGAGCATTGTCTTCCCGTTGGTGTAATTATTTGAATATAGTCTCCAGCTTTAACTTGATATCCTGTTGCAGTTTTTCTATCTATATTAACTTCATAGTCAGGATCGTAAATTGGATCAGGGATTATTGAAAATTCTTTTTCAGAATTTTTAATTTTTGCTCTTTTAACTAATACAGTTAGATCTGATGGTGGATTTTGATTATGAACAAGCATATCGGCTCCTGGAGCAGCAAAGATGCAATAACAGTTATCCTTCGAATTTAAAATTATTTCTTCTCCTGCAGAAGTATTTTTATCAAAAATTACTGATGAAGCAGCTTTCTCAATTTGTAAATTTCTTTTTTTTAATTGAAGTAATGCTTGCAAAGAACTTTCTTCATTTTTCAAAAGTATTTTTTTTATTTCTGATGATTTTTTATTTTCTTTTAAATTTAAAATTCCTAATTCTGATTTTCCATTTTTATCAAAAATATTTATTTCGCAAATTTGATTTCCCTCATTATTTATAATTTTAATTTCATCTTCTGAGAATATTTGAATTCCAGTAATTCCACCTGCATTGACCACATATCTTTCAACTCCAGGTGGTAATACGTTTAAACCAGGTTCTTTAATACTTAAACTTGTTTGCATTTTTAAAAAATATTTAAAATTATACAAAAGTATAAATAAATTTATATATAAATTTTATATATACATTTGTATCTATTTTGCTAGTTGACTGTAACTTTAATAGAGGAGATACTTTAATCACTTAATATTAAGGAAAGGGAAATAATGAAAAAAATAATATCTCTATTATCAGCTATGGTGATATCTCTTGTAAGTTTTGCAGGGATATCAAACGCAGCAGATAGTAAAAAACCAATTGTTATCCCAACTCATAACTGGTCAAGCCAAATTGTAATGGCTTACGTAATTGGCGGAATTTTTGAAAGTATGGGGAACAATGTAAAATATGTAAATGCTGACTCTCAAGCAGTATATGAGTCGATTAGAATTGGTGATGTAACTATATCTCATGAAGTATGGGAATCTGCATTCGGAAAATCATTCACAACTGCTTTAGATAAAGGTGGTTTATTAGATATGGGTGATCATGAAGCTAGAACTCTTGAGGATATGGGATATCCAAACTGGGTTGTAGAAAAAGGCTTATGCCCAGGTCTACCTGACTGGACTGCATTAAAAAATCCTGATTGTGCGAAAAATTTCACAACACCTGATTCACCAGATGGAAAAGGTAGAATGTTAGAAGGACCACAAACATGGCATGGAGATTTAATACCTCAAAGAGTTGATGCTTTAGGATTAGGAGATCTATGGTGGGTTAAATTTGCTGGAAGTGCAGATGCACTTTGGGCAGAGTTAGCTGCAGCTAAAAAAGAAGGAAGAGGAACTATTATATTTAACTGGACACCGAACTTTACAGATGGTGCTGGTTTTACATTTATCGACTTTCCTCCATACACAGCTGGTTGTAGACCAGAAGATGGTGGAGATGGAAAATGTGGTTCCCCGGATGGTTATTTAAAAAAAGCTGCACATGAAGATTTTCCAAAAACTCATCCAGCAGCTGCAAAAACGTTTAGAAAAATGTCATTTTCTACAAGTCAAATTGGAGCAATGGCAGCTTTAGTTGATGTCGACAAAATGACTCACGAAGATGCAGCAAAAAAATGGTTAGCTGACAATAAGAGTGTGTGGGAAGAATTTACACACGATCATTAAGGTTAATTAAATAAATTAAATATCTCCCCCAATTAAATTGGGGGAGATTTTTTTTTCACCTCAAAAAAATAATGGTAAAAGTATTTTATATAATATTGTTAAACTATTTTGTTTTCAATTTTACTTATGCAAAAGACATAAGTATTGATGAAAATCTTAATTTAGAGTTTTTATGTAAGTTAGAAAAAAAAATTGTTAAGAATTCGGAATATAATTATAAAACTTTTCTAGCAAAAGACTTAAATGTTAAAAATTTAGATTCATTTCAAATTTATTCAAATAAACCTAGCACATTAATGGTAAATGGATTATCAAAATTTTTCTCTCAAAATTCAAATTTTGACGTAAAAATAGTAAATAAGGATGTAGTTTTGTTTAAAGCCTTTAATAATGAAAAAACTTATTCAGAATCTGCAATAATTACAATAAAATCAGGTGAATTAATTCACGAAATTACAAAAAATATAAATACAGAAAATTCGGAAAAAGATATTTCAATTTACATATGTAAGAATAAATCAAAAAATGCCTAATTTTTTTTTAAGAAATTTTGTGTAATATATTTCCATGAAAAAGCTTATATTTTTTATACTTTTTTCGTCATTAATTACTTCTATAGCATTAGCAAGAAGCACAGGATGTAAAGAGGGAAATTGTGAAAATGGTTATGGCAAGTGGATTTACACAGATAAAACTACCTATGAAGGTGAATGGGTTGCAACAAAAAAACATGGCCAAGGAACCGAAACATGGCCGAATGGATATATTTACAAAGGTGAATTTAAAGAGAGTCAGTGGAACGGTATAGGAATTTTATTTTTTCCCGATGGTTCAACATATGAAGGTGAATGGGCCAATGGTTTTATGAACGGTAAAGGCACTTTTACTTGGTCAGATGGAAAACAAAAAACAGGTATTTGGAAAAATGGAAGTTTCCAAGAATAGTTTTAAAACTTTGTCAGAGCCAGTTAAGCAATTTGGTGGATTAGTTGGTATAATTATTCTTATCTTTCTAACTTTTTTTGTTTTAAATAATATTTTTGGTGAAGGTGATGAACTGGTTGCTAAAATGAAAATAGAAGAAGAGAGAATAGCTGAAGAAAGAAAACTTAATAAGCTAATTTCTAGTCTCCCGTCAGGAGTTTTGGTTTCGTTTGATGGCACTGATAATTTTAAATTATCTGATGAATTATATGAAGCTGTATGCAAGGCAACTAAACTTATACCTCAACGTGCAATTATGGGTGCGAATTTTCTAAACTTTAGAGCTCATGAAATTTATACAATTAACGGAAATAAAATAGATGAAACATTTGTAAAATGGGACGATGAAAAAAATAAATGTTTTGCAGGTTTCGTTGTAAGTGGAAATAATGTTGGTGTAGATGAAACTGTAAAGGTAAGCGGAGAAGCTTTGAGTTTTTTAAGTACAGGTATTGATACAAGAGTTTATTTTATTAAAAATTTTTAAGGAGGAAATGTAACAAATTATAGAGATTTTATTTTATCTTAAATTCGTATAACCTGAATATTATTTATGTCTGAACCAGTAATTAAATGTCAATCTGTTTATAAAATCTTTGGAGCAAACGCTGAGAGAATGCTTAAAGAAGCAAATGGTAATGTTGATGCAAAAACATTTCAAGAAAATGGATGTATTGTAGGAGTTAACAATGCCTCTTTTGAGGTATCTAAAGGTGAAATGTTAGTTGTAATGGGTTTATCAGGATCAGGTAAGTCAACATTATTAAGGTGTATATCTAGATTAACAGACGCAACTGGCGGAAAAATCTTTATTGAAGGTCAAGATTTACTTAATTTAAATAACAAGGAACTTATAGATTTAAGAAGAAACAAAATGGGAATGGTTTTTCAAAGTTTTGCGCTACTTCCACATAAAACAGTTTTAGAAAATATTGCTTTTCCTCTTCAAATTAAGGGTATTAAAACTGAAGATAGTATTAATAAAGCAATGGATATGGTAAAACTTGTTGGTCTCGATGGAAGAGAAAATTATTTTCCAAGAGAGTTATCTGGAGGACAACAGCAAAGGGTAGGAATTGCAAGATCATTGGCAGTTGAGCCAGATATATGGTTCTTAGACGAACCTTTCTCTGCATTAGATCCTCTTATAAGGAAAGAAATGCAAGATGAATTTTTAAGACTTCAAGAAAAATTACAAAAAACTATTATGTTTATTACTCATGATTTTGATGAAGCCTTAAAATTAGCTGATAGAATTGCAATTATGAAAGATGGAATAATTGAGCAATTAGATACACCTGCGAACATTGTTTTAAATCCAGCTACAGAATATGTAAGAAAATTTACAGAAGAAGTTCCAAGGGAAAAAGTTTTATTAATTAAAGATGTAATGGATGAAATAACCTCTGACGACATGGGTGATATAAAAGTTTCAAAAGACGAGATTATTGAAAATGTTGCTGAAAAAATATTAACACAAGAAAAAACAGTAGCTGTTACAGATGGCAAAAATAATATTGTAGGTTCAATTAATCCTGCAAAAATTATTAATACGGTTTTTGGGGGAAGAAAAAATAATCATTAAATTATGGAATTACTTAAAAAATATCCTAAATTGTTTCAATGGTTATTTTTATTAGCTGTATTTTTTGCACTATGCTTTGCAATTGATGTTCCTGAAACTTACAAATTTATTAGAGGACAAGCAGAATTTGTAAAAGATCCTAATCAGAGTGCCTTCGTATTTCTAGGTAAAGAGGTTAGATATTACGCTTTTGATGTTTTCTGGAGATTACCACCATTACTTGGATGGCTTCCAATTTGGATAAATGATTCATTGTTTTTTTTAATGAATGATTGGATGCCAATGGAATTTTGGAATGAAGATACGCAGGAATATAAAACACGACCTTTAGTTTTACAAATAACTAGAAACCTAACGGCATTTATGACTTTTCTAATAGAATTAATTAGAGAGATTTTATTAGGCGGTCTTGAAACAATTGTTGCTTTTACTAGTTGGGATTGGATTGATGCTAATCCCTGGGCAGAATTACCAGGCTTACCTTGGACTATTGTAGCAGCAGGATCAGCGATACTTGCTTATAAGTTAGGAGGTAAAGGATTGGCCTTATATGCACTTTTATCAATGACTTACATTTCAATATTTGGACAATGGAAACCGTCTATGCAAACACTTTCTTTTATATTAGTTGCAGCACCTCTTTCATTTATTTTTGGTTTAGGTTTGGGTGTTGCGGCATACAAAAGCAAAAGAGTAGAAAAAGCTTTATATCCAATACTTTTAGTTATGCAGACGATGCCCCAGTATGCGGTATTAGTTCCTGCACTAGTTCTTTTTGGGGTAGGAGACCATGCTGCAGTAATTATAACAATGATTGTTGCTGTGCCCCCAATGATACTATTAACTTTATTAGGTTTAAGGGCTGTCCCCCCAGAGGTAATTGAAGCTGGTAGAATGAGTGGATGTAGTAACTGGCAACTAATGTCAAAAGTATTAATTCCAACAGCGAGAAGAGATATTTTAATAGGAGTTAACCAAGTTATAATGGTGTGTTTTTCTATGGCAGTTATCTCTGCATTTATAGGAGCAAAAGGTTTAGGTTTTAATTTATTATTAGCTCTAAATCAGTTGAATATTGGATTAGCATTAGAGGCAGGTCTTTGTATTAGTTTGATCGCAATTTTATTAGATAAGATGTCTTTAGCTTGGGCAAATAAACAGGTTGATTATTTTGGTAATTTAAATTTTTTTCAACGAAATAAAAATTCATTATTCTTTGGAGTTATAGTAATAGTAGGTATTCTATTAGCTTACTTTGGATCAATTTATTTTAAAGACGGGTATAATTATTTATTTGAAGTTCCGCATAATAAAGGAATATCAACAGCAGACTTTTGGAATAAAGGTGTTGACTGGATATTTGATACTTTCTTTGTATATATAAAAGCATTTAACACTTGGCTAATTGTTGACGTACTCCAACCGATGAGAGCTTTATATTTGAGAATGCCAGCCGTAGCCACATTAGTTCTAGTCGTTGGAGCTGGATATTTAATTGGTGGAGTTAGATCTGCTTTAGTTGTTTGTGGTTTAACTTTATTTATAGCTCTAAGCCCATGGTGGGATAGAGCTTTAGTAACCACATACATGGCAACATTTGGTGTACTAGTATCTTGCACAATTGGATTTACTGTTGGAACTTTATGTTTTCAAAATAAACATTCTACAAACTTTATGTTAAATGTTTGTGATATATTTCAAACTTTTCCATCTTTTGTATATTTAATTCCTGTGATGATGCTTTTTGGAATTACAGATACTTCAGTTTTAATTGCTGTAATAGTTTATGCTACGATACCAGCAACAAGATACACAATTGAGGGTCTCAGAAGTGTTCCAGCTGGACTACATGATGCTGCAACGATGTCAGGTGTCACAAAGTTTCAAAGACTATTTAAAATAGAATTTCCATTAGCATTTCCACACATGATGTTAGGGCTTAATCAAACAATAGTTTTTGCATTATTTATGGTGATTATCGGAGCTTTTATTGGAACAGAGGATTTGGGTCAGTATATTTTAAAAGCTTTGTCAGATAAAAAAGGTGCAGGTATTGGATTAACACTTGGAATTTGTGTTGCATTTATTGGACTAATTTTCGATAATTTAATTAGAACTTGGGTAGGACAAAGAAAAAAACATTTAGGTATAGACTAAAATTGTGAAAAAATTTCTTGTTGCTATCGACCAAGGTACAACATCGTCTAGAGCAATTCTCTTTGATTTAGATGGCAATATAAAATTTACATCTCAGTTTGAATTTAACCAATACTTTCCAAAAAATGGATGGGTAGAGCATAATCCAAATGAAATTTGGTTAACAACTCTTAAAGCTTTAAAAAAAGTAATTAAAAAAGCATCTCTTCTAAAAGGAAAAATATTAAGTATTGGAATAACCAACCAGAGAGAGACAACTATTCTTTGGAACAAGAAAACGGGTAAACCAGTATACAATGCAATTGTTTGGCAAGACAGAAGAACTCATGATTACTGTGAAAAGCTTAAGCAAAAAAAATATGAAAATATTTTTAGAAGAAAAACTGGTTTATTTATTGATCCATATTTTTCAGCTACTAAAATTAAATGGATCTTAGAAAACGTAAAAATTTCGAAGAAACTTCAAAAATCTAATAATTTATTATTTGGCACTGTTGATACTTTCTTAATTTGGAAACTAACTAATGGACAACATCATTTAACAGAGGCAACAAATGCAAGTAGAACAATGTTGTTTAATATAAATAATAACACTTGGGACAAAGAAATTTTAAAAAAGCTCAATATCTCAAAAAGTATTTTACCTGATGTAAAAAATTCAGCGGATAATTTTGGATCAACAAATAAAAAAATTATTGGATATGAAATTCCTATATCTGCAGTTTTGGGTGATCAACAAGCTGCAGCTGTAGGACAATCTTGTTTTAAAAAAGGCTCAATTAAAAGTACTTATGGCACAGGTGCTTTTGTAATAATGAATACTGGGTCGAAAAAGATTTTTTCAAAAAATAAATTACTAACCACAATTTGTTACAGATTAAATGGAAAAAATACTTTTGCTCTTGAAGGTTCAATTTTTATCGCTGGCGCAGGTGTTCAGTGGTTAAGAGATAAGTTAAAATTAATTAATAATGCTTATGACACAGAACAAATTGCTAAATCAAAAAAAAATAATGAAGGTGTATATGTTGTACCAGCTTTTAGTGGACTGGGAGCTCCATACTGGAGACCTGAAGCAAGAGGAGTTATAACTGGATTAACTAGAGATAGTGATTGGAAAACCTTAGTAAGAGCAGTTATTGAATCTGTGGCATATCAAAGTTATGATCTATTTAATGCTATGAGAAAAGATGGATTAAAGCCAAATATAGTAAAAATTGACGGAGGAATGGTGAAAAACGACTGGTTTTCTCAGTTTTTGGCAAATATTATAGATATTAAAACAGAAAGACCTAAAGTTTTGGAAACTACAGCACTTGGAGTTGCTTTGTTTGCTGGATACCAAATTGGAGTATTTAAATCATTAGACCAAATAAGTAGAAAATGGAAAAAAGACAAAACTTTTAGACCTAAATTAACTCACACTGTTAGAAAAAAACTATTGAATGGGTGGAAATTATCAGTTGATAAAACCTTATTGTAAATCTTATTATTTTAAAAACGTATCCATAGAGTCATCCATTGCAGATGACCAAGGTGTATGGTGAATAGGAGCTATGGATCCAGTAACAGGTGATGAAAAAGATTTATTTCTGTAAGTTGAAATATCATCCATTTTATGATGTTCCCAATCTTTAAAATGTTTTCTTATCAATTCAAAATCAATTTTTGGATAATCTGACATATCATGAAGCTCTTTAGTATACTCAGTTTGAAAATCAATCATTTGATCAGGATTTTCTAATTTTTCTTCCATAGAAACCCATTTAGAAATATCTTTTTCTATTTCACTATCATTTGGAATCTTAATTTTATTCATTATCACATCCCTTGCGAACCATGCTTGGCAATCAAACATATTAAAAGTATGAAATTGATCCTGCATACCTAGGTACATTAGCTTGTGATTATCTTGCCAAACTACTCCTTTGTATAATTTTGGTGGATATAATCTGTTGTGAGTTTTAAGACTTAGTTTTTCGTTCAAAAATGGAAAATGATGCAGGTATCCAGTGCATAATATAATTACATCTGCTTCTTGCTCTGTACCATCTTTAAAAATTGCTTTGTTACCCTCTAATCTATCTAGATAGTAAACTTCTTTCATACCAGAAGGCCATTTAAAACCCATTGGATTATGTCTATAACCTATGGTTACACTTTTAGCTCCATATTTATTACATTGCAAAGCAACATCCTCAGCTGAATAACTGCTTCCAAGCACTATCACATTTTTACCTCTAAATTCTTCAGCATCTCTGAAATCATGAGAATGCATTATTCTTCCTGGAAAAGAATTCATACCCTTGTATTCAGGAATAAATGGAACTGAAAAATGTCCAGTTGAAACAACTACATAATCAAACTTGTCAGACAAAATTTTATTGTTAGTTTTATCTTGATAGCTTACTTCAAATTTATCTGAATTATAGTTTACACTCTTTACACTTGTGCTAAATTTAATTTTGCTTTTAATGTTTCCTTTACTTACTCTTCCAATTATATAATTAAATAACACTTCTCTAGGTGGAAAAGATGGAATAGGTTTTCCAAAATGCTCATCAAAAGAATAATCTGCAAATTCCAAACATTCTTTTGGTCCATTTGACCATAAATATCTATACATACTATTGGGGATAGGATCACCATATTGATCTGAACCGGTTCTCCAACTGTAGTTCCATAGTCCTCCCCAATCATCTTGTTTTTCAAAACACACTATTTCTGGAACTTCTTCTCCCTTTTGCTCAGCATGCTCGAAGGCTCTTAACATCGATAAACCACAAGGCCCTGCACCGATTATTGCTATTTTATTCATATAAATTGTATAATTTTAAAAATTTATCTTATTAATAAAATCAAAAAAATAAAACTATTTTTTCTTTAAATTTACTTGTTATTAATGAATAGTTTATTTTTAGTGAATTTATTTATGAAAAAAATTCTAATTATTGGTGGTGGAGCCATGGGATCAGCGTTCTCTGTTCCATGTATAGATAATAATAATAAAGTATTAATTACAGAACCATATAACCAAAGATTTATTAAAAATTTATCATCAAAAAATAAATTTCATTCAGGTTTAAAAATTAATCTTTCAAAAAAACTAATATTTAAAAAATATTCTAAGAAATTATTTCTTGAAAAATATGATCTTATTGTTATTGCATTAAGTTTATCAGGTATTAATTTTGTTGGTAAAGAATTTAAAAAGTATAAAGTAAAATCTCCAGTTTTAGTTCTTACAAAAGGTCTCAAATATGAAAAGAAAAATAAAAAAATTACAACTATTTCTCAAACTCTTCTAAAAAATAATCCAAAATTAAATGTATCAGTTTTGAAGGGACCTTGTTTAGCTAAGGAATTAGTTAGAAAAAGACAAACTAGTGTAATTATAGCTAACAAAAACATTAAATTTGCAAAATTGTTAGGTAAAATGATTTCAACCAAATATTATTTGATAGAATATTCTACAGATATTATTGGTATTGAAATATGTTCAGCAATAAAAAATATTTATTCCATGATAATTGGTTCTGGTTTAAGTTTGAATAAATCGTCAAGTCTATTTCAAAAATCACTATCAGAAATGAAATACTTAACCAGACAATTGAAAGGAAAAGAAGAAACCGTTTTAAGTCTAGCAGGAGTTGGAGACCTGTATGTAAGTGCTGCGGGTGGAAGAAATAGCAAAATGGGAAACTATTTGGGACAAGGTTTTACTTTCAAAAGTGCTAAAAAAAAGTTTATGGCAAATGATACTGTAGAAGGCGAACAACTTGTAAGAGAAATCGCGCCTTTTATTTTAAAAAAATTTAATTCAAAAAAAATTCCCTTAATGTTCAGAATGATTAGAGCAATTCTAAAAAATAAAAAATTTTCAATTTAAAAATATTATATTTATTGACTTTTTGAATAAGGTAGACTTTTTTAATTTATTGTCATTCATTTATCTCACTGATAGATTTGCTTAGTTAATCAACGAAAAGAGGGGAATCAATGATTAAAAAAATAATAATAACTGTTTGCACGCTTATATTTTTAATTTCAAATATTAGTTACGCAGACATCACTTTTTGGACTACAGAGGTTCAGCCAGCTAGAATGGCTAAACAAGAGGCAATGGCTAAAGATTTTGAAGCTAAAACTGGCATCAAAGTTGAAGTTATTCCTGTAGAAGAAAAAGATTTAGGAACAAGAGCAACTGCAGCAGCAGCAGCGGGTGATCTACCTGATGTAATCTATCATACTTTACAGTATGTATTACCTTGGGCAGAAGCTGGAATACTAGATGTTGATGCAAATAATGCAGTTGTAAAAGAACTTGGTAAAAAAACTTTTGCACCAGGTGCCTTAAACATGGCTAAAAAAGGATCAAAAATAGCAGCTGTGCCAGTTGATGGTTGGACGCAAATGGTCGTTTATAGAAAAGACTTATTTGAAAAAGCAGGACTTGAGCCACCAACAAGTTATGAAAATATAACAAAGGCAGTTGAAGCACTTTCTGGAGATGGAATGTTTGGTTTTGTTGCTGCAACGAAAACTGATGAAAACTTTATGAGTCAAGTTTTAGAGCATGTTCTTTTAGCAAATGGAGTAAATGTTGTTAAAAAAGGTGCAATAAGAAAACAAGGTAAAAAGTTAAAAGCTTCTTTAGAGTTTTATAAAGTTATTGCAAATGCAAGTCCTCCAGGAGAATTATACTGGAAGCAATCAAGAGAATTGTATTTTGCAGGAAAAACACCAATGATAATTTGGTCTCCATTTATTATGGATGAACTAGCTGGTTTAAGAGATTCAGCTCCGCCAACAATAAATAGTGATCCAACATCTGGGGAGTTAGCTTCAAAAACTGGTTTCATTACAAACTTAAGTGGTCCTAATAATAAAAAAGGGGCTGCATGGGCTGATGTAAGATACTTTGGAATAACAGCAGATGCTGATACAGAAGAAGCAAGTGCATTTATCAAATACTCAATGGATGAAGGTTACACCAAGACACTTTCAATCGCACCAGAAGGTAAATTTCCTGTTAGAAGAGGAAACTCGAGCGATCCTGAGGCGTTTACAAAAGCATGGAGTAAATTACCTGTTGGAGTTGATAGAAAAGCACCTTTATCAGACTTATATTCAGAGGATGTTATAAATAATATTGTTGCTGGATTAGATAAAGCTCAAAGATGGGGTGTAAAAGAAGGTGAACTTTCTAGAGCTTCTAAAATTATTAATAACAAGTTTATTAATAGAATAACTAGACTTTATGTTGATGGACAGATTGATATTGATCAAGCAGTAGATATGATCAATCAAAAACTCTCTCAATTTTAATCTAATAATTTAAATTTAAATAAAAGCGGATAATATGTATTATCCGCTTTTATTATGAGTGATACACTTTCAAAAATAGAAAAAAAAACTGCATATATATTAATATTACCTGCAGTTTTCCTTGTTTTTTCAATTATCTTATTTCCAATATTTGCAAATGTATGGATAAGTTTTAAAGAGGTTGGATTAAAAGATATAAGGATCCCTGAACCTAGAGCAAAAAAAATTGTTAAATCCATCAAAGATAATCCAGATCAATTAAAGGTTATTTATAAACTTAGAAATAGTTCATTAATTTTAGAAATAAGGGACGTTAAATTTCAAGATAAATTACCTAAGAATATTAAGCCAATAAATTTAGATGAAAGATGCAGGGTTAAATCAAATAAAATTTATTGTGATTTTGGAAATTGGGAGGCTAAATACAAGGAAAATTTTCAAATATTATTAAAGAGTTCTGATGGCAAACAAATAAACAAAAAAGAATTAAAAACTATTAAACCAAAATTAACAGGTAAATCAGATAATATTTTATTAAATACTAATTTTACATTTAAGAATTTTAAAAAGGTATTTTTTCAAAATGAATTTTTTGATTTATTATCAACTACTTTTTACTATACTTTTTTTGGCACAATCGGTTCGATTGTATTTGGAATACTCACCGCTCAACTTGTGAACCAGAAGTTTTTTGGAAGAACATTTATGAGAAGTGTTTTACTTTTTCCATACGTGGGCCCAGTTGTTGCTCTAGCTTATACTTGGGAGTTATTATTAGACCCTTACAGTGGAACTTTAAATAATCTATTGATGAATTTTCAAGTCATACAAGAGCCCTTAAATTTATTAGGTCAAAAATATTTAAAAATAAATTTTTTTGGTTTTGATCTTAAATTACGATTAGCATTAACAACTGTAATTATTTTTGAAATTTGGAGATACTTTCCATTAGCTTTTTTATTTATATTAGCTCGACTTCAGGCAGTACCCAAAGAATTATATGAAGCAGCTGAAGTGGACGGCGCTGGTCCTTTACAAAAATTTATTAGTATCACTCTTCCACAAATAACAGCTGTCATATCCATTCTTTTTATGATTAGGTTTATTTGGAACTTTAATAAATTTGAGGATATTTTTTTATTAACAGGAGGTGCCTCTGGAACTAGAACCTTGCCAATAAATGTCTATGAGCAAGGATTTACTATTTCCGATATTGGTATGGGGTCAGCTGTATCAATTGTAATAGTTGCTTTACTGCTATTATTTATGTTCGTTTACTTTAAATTAATAGGTAAGAGGGTCGATGAAAGCTAAAAGTTTAATATACTACGCATTAATATCCTCTATGTTTTTGTTTTCGTTGGTCTCTATTTGGAAAATTTTAGTAACTTTGCAAGGAGTTGAGTTAAAAAATTTTAATTTTGTAATAATTATTACTTTAGGTATCGCTATTAGTCTTTTAAATTTAATTGTAGGTGAAAAGTTAAATTATTTAATAAAATCAACTCTTTTTGCCTTTATATTTACCTTTGTAGATGGATATTTAGTTCAGATAATGCCCATTTGGTATAATATTGGAATATTTGCAATATTGATATTGTTCTCATTAAAAACTAATAAATACAGTCAAAAATTTTTAGCTTCTGAGCATTCATCACAAATAGTAGTTTTCGATTTTTTAACTCTTTTTGGAATTGTTTTATTCTCATTTGTCATTTTATTTCCATTTTATATGATGTTGATAACAAGCTTTAAAACTCAAGCTGCTTTACTAATTAATCCTTTAGATTTTAGTATTAATTTTAAGCAAGACTTTAAGGAATTATTTAAGTCATACTTTGTGATATTTGATACTTATAAATTTGGCAGATACATACTAATAAGTACATTTGTTTCAGTTGGGACAGTGATAGTTACTTTACTATTTGCAATACCAGCTGCTTATGCTGTAGCAAGGTTAAACTTTTTTGGAAAAAACTTTTTGTCGACTTCAATTTTAATTATTTATATGTTTCCTGCTATTGTATTAGTTATTCCTTTGTACACTGTTTTTAGTCAACTAGGTTTAAGAAACTCGGTAGGTGGTTTATTAATTGTTTATACAGCAACTACTTTGCCAGTTGCAATTTACATGTTACAAGGTTATTTTAGAAGTATTCCTAAAGAACTAGAGGAAGCAGCAATCATGGACAAATTAAATTGGTTTGGCATAATTATAAAAATAATTTTACCATTAAGCATACCGGCGATCTCTTCAGTTGCTTTATACGTCTTTATGATCGCATGGAATGAGTTTTTATTTTCTTTGATGTTCTTGGATAATCCAAATTCATTTACCTTATCAAGGGCAATACAATATCTTAGTGGTGATGCCGAAACACCAAGACAATATCTAATGGCTGGATCGGTAGTTGTAACAATACCAGTATTATTAATTTTTGTATACTTTGAAAAATATTTAGTTAGCGGTCTTACTGCAGGAAGTGTAAAGGGTTAATGGAAGACTTTGTTAAATCAGCCAAGAAAGTTTTATTAGGCAATAAAAAAAAAGGCTATACATTACCAACCAATAACAAATTGTACCCAGCTCAATGGAATTGGGATTCAGGTTTCATTGCTCTAGGATATTCGCATTTTAAAATCAAATATGCTCTGGATGAAATAAAGACATTAATAAGAGGTCAATGGAAAGATGGAATGATACCTCATATTTTGTTTCACGATTTAAATACCAACTATTATCCAAACCATTCTGTATGGGCTTGTGGAAATAAAATACACTCATCTGGCATTACCCAACCACCAATTCTTGCAATAATTTTAAAACTAATTTTGGATAAAAAAAAAATTAATAATAAAGACAAAGCTGAATTTAAAAAAATAGCTAAGGGAATATTAAAATACCACAAATGGTTAATTAAATTTAGAGACCCAAATAATACAGGATTGGTGTCAATTTTGCACCCTTGGGAAAGTGGCTACGATAATTCACCATTGTGGGATAAACCTATGAGTAAAGTAAAAGTCCCAAAAAACTTAAAATACAAAAGGGGAGATAACAAAGTTATTAATCCTGAATATAGGCCATTAGATATTGATTATGATAGATACGTAACTATCAAAAATCATTTGAGAAAAAATAATTATAATCCAAAAAAGCTTTATAAAGCGTCGTTATTCAATGTAGTTGATGTTGGTTTTAACTCTATATTTTTACGAGCAAATAAAGATCTGCTTAAATTATTAAATATATTCAATTTACAAAGTACTGAATTAGAATCTTATATATTAAAATCTGAAAATAAAATTGTAAAATTATATAATCAGAAAAAAAATACATTTTTCAACGTCGATTTAAAAAATAAAAAAAAAATAAACATTCCATCAATAACTCATTATTTTATTTTATTTGCAGATTTAAAAGATAAAGTATTAAATAACAAAATTATTAAAAACTTAAAAAAACACAGTTCTAAAGAAAAATATTTATTATCAAGTGTAAAATCAAATCACCAAAAATTTGAAGAGAAAAGATATTGGAGAGGTCCAGTCTGGATTAATTGTAATTGGATAATATATCAAGGCTTAAAAAATAAGAATATTAAATTTGCTAAACAAATAAAAAGAAAAACTATTAATTTAGTAAAGCAAAAAGGGTTTAATGAATACTTTAGTTGCAAAACCGGTAAAGGTTTTGGTGCTACAAATTTTTCTTGGACTGCCGCATTATTTTTAGACTTAATACTAGAAAATAAAAATGACTAATTACAATTGGAATTACCCCACAACCGTTTGGGTAGGCAAAGATAGAGCTAAGGATCTAGAAAAGGCTTGTGTTGAAATTAAAACCTTAAAACCATTATTAGTAACAGATAAAGACTTAATCAATTTAGAATTTATAAAAGATTTAGTAAATGATTTAGAAAAGAAATTTAAATTATCTACTTTTTCTAATTTCTCAGGAAACCCAACAGGAGAGAATGTCGATGAAGGTGTTGATGTTTTCAAACAAAATAGTTGCGATAGTGTAGTAGCTATTGGAGGCGGAAGTGCATTAGACGTCGGCAAAGCCATAGCTTTTATGTCTGGACAATCAAGACCAATTTGGGATTTTGAGGATATTGGTGATTATTGGAAAAGGGCGGATGAAAAAAATATCTGTCAAATAATTGCAATTCCAACAACTGCTGGAACTGGTTCAGAAACTGGCAGAGCATCAGCAATAATAAATTCCAAAACTGGAATAAAAAAAATAATTTTCCACCCAAAATTTTTACCATCTATTGTCATATTAGACCCAGTTCTTACTAAAGAACTTTCTCCCCGTTTAACAGGAGCTACAGGAATGGACGCATTAGCACACAATTTAGAGGCATTTTGTGCTCCTGGTTTCCACCCAATGGCTGATGGAATAGCGATTGAGGGTATGAGGTTGATAAAAAAATCTCTTTTAAAAGCTGTAAAGAATGGAAGTGATTTAGATGCCAGATCTGATTTGTTAGCTGCAGCAAGTATGGGATCTACTGCATTTCAAAAAGGCTTAGGTGCTATTCATTCACTAAGTCATCCACTTAATGCACAATTTAATCTTCATCACGGGTTGTCTAATGCAATATTTATGCCATATGTTTTAAGTTTTAATAAAGAAGATATTGAGGAAAGAATTATTTCTATTTGTGATTACCTTAACTTAAGTAAAAGTTTTGATGCTTTTCTTGAATGGATACTAGAGTTACGAAAAGAATTAAATATTCCACATAAACTGTCAGATGTAATAGAAACAAATAAAATGAACTTAGATGATTTGTCGAAGATGGCTCTTGATGATCCATCAACATCTTCAAATCCAAAAAAATTGACTAAAAATGATATGAAAGTTATGTATGAGCATAGTATTTCAGGTAAATTATTTTGATGAAAAAAATATTAATAGTTGAGGGAAATTTAAGAGAAGAGAATCAGAGTTTTACTGATGGTGGGATTAAAACACATACAGAAAGTCTAAAAGATAGCATTGCCTATTTTACTGATAAAATTGAAATAGATGTTGTAAATCCCTCATCCGATAAAAATATATCTGACAAAGTAACAGATCTCGATAAATATCATGGACTTATATGGGGAGGAAGTAGTCTAAATATTTATAATGACACCATTGAAATAAGAAGACAGATCGAATTTATGAGAGAGTGTCAAAAAAAAATTAAAAAAATATTAGCTATTTGCTGGGGACTCCAAGTTGCAGTTACAGTAGCAGGAGGGCAAGTAAAAAGATGCACAAACGGATCTCACAGAGGCATAGCGCTTAATATTGAAATAAATAATGATGGATTGCAACATCCAATATATAAAAATAAAGGTAAAATTTTTAATACACCCGCTTTTAATTTTGATGAAGTTACAAAATTGCCAAAAAATTCAAAATTGCTAGCCTCAAATCCTATAAATAAAGTTATGGGAGTAAATTTTCAGTCTGCAGTAAGTGATATATGGGGTATTCAATATCATCCTGAAATAACTTACGATAAAATGATAAGCCTTATACATTTTAGAAAAGAACGTCTTTTAAACAATAATGCTTTTGTTGATGAGCAAGAGATAAATAATCATGTAAGAATGATTGCGGAAGAAAATAAGATTACAAATAAAGATCTTAGAATGCGTGAACTTGAAAACTGGCTTAATTATCTTTTAAAATAGACCCTCTGTTTCACCTTTTTTATTAATACGAATTGAATCCGCAGCTGGCACTTTTGGTAATCCAGGCATTGTCATTATTGCACCGCATACAACAACGATAAATTCTGCTCCTGATGATAGTCTTACTTCTCTTATTGGTAATACATGACCTGAAGGTGCTCCCTTTAGATTTGGGTCAGTGGAAAAACTATATTGAGTTTTTGCAATACAAATTGGTAATGATTGGTAACCTCTTTCTTCAAAAGCTTTTAATTGGTCTCTTATTTTAGTATCTGCAACTACTTCGCTTGCTCTATAAAGTTCCTTGGCAATTGTTTCTATTTTTTTAAATAATGAAGTTTTATCATCATATAAAAATTTAAAATCACTATCTTTTTCACATAGTACAACCACATCATTTGCTAAATTAGTTGCACCTTCTCCACCTTTCTCCCAATGCTTTGATATAGAGGCTTTAATATCCTTTTGTACACAAAACTGGGTAACTTCATCAATTTCTTTATCAGTATCTAAAACAAAATGGTTTATAGCTACTGTTACAGGTAAACCAAATTTTTGAATATTTTCTATATGTCTTTCTAAGTTAACCAATCCTTTTTTAACTGCATCTACATTTTCATATTTTAATTCATCTTTTTTAACTCCTCCATGCATTTTCAAAGCTCTAATAGTTGCAACAATCACAACACAACTTGGTTTTAATCCTGATTTTCTACATTTAATATCTAAGAATTTTTCTGCTCCTAGGTCAGCTCCAAACCCTGCTTCTGTTACGACATAATCTGAGAGTTTTAATGCTGTCTTAGTTGCTAAAACAGAATTACATCCATGAGCAATATTTGCAAATGGTCCACCATGAATTATAGCAGGATTGTTTTCCAAGGTTTGAGTAACATTTGGTCTAATAGCATCTTTTAACAATACAGTCATTGGACCCTGCGCGTTTAAATCTTTTGCATATATTGGTTTTTTATCTCTGGTATAAGCAACAGTAATATTACCAATTCTATTTTCAAGATCGTGCAAATCATTTGATAAACAAAAGATTGCCATTATTTCTGACGCAACAGTAATATCAAAACCATCTTCTCTTGGAAATCCATTCGCAACACCACCAAGATTAATATTTATAGATCTTAAAGCTCTATCATTCATGTCGAGAACTCTTTTCCAAACTATTCTTCTGACATCTATATTTAGTTTATTTCCCCAATATATGTGGTTATCTATTAATGCAGATAAAAGATTATGTGCAGATGTAATTGCATGAAAGTCTCCAGTGAAATGAAGATTTATTTGCTCCATAGGAACTACTTGAGCATAACCACCACCAGCAGCTCCACCTTTCATCCCAAAAGAAGGACCAAGACTTGGTTCTCTTAAACAAACAATAGATTTTTTACCTATTTTATTTAGTCCATCTGACAATCCTACAGAGGTTGTTGTCTTTCCTTCTCCTGCAGGTGTGGGCGTAATTGCAGTTACTAATATTAATTTTCCATCTTTTTTGTCTTTAAATTTTTCAAGGTATTCAAGTTTGATTTTAGCTATATACCTACTTATTGGACTATATGCCTCAGCTTTATCAGGTACCCCCACGCCATCCAAAATCTCTTGGATAGGTTTCATTTTTGCTTCACGAGCTATTTGGATATCTGATTTTGACATTTAGTTTAAAATTTATAATTGTTTAATGTGCAAAATGTCTATACTTTTTTGATTAGATTTTAAACATCTAAAAAATATATATATAAAAAATAAGAAAAAATTTACGGTTAATTGGATAAAATTAAGAAATGCAAAAATACTCAGTTTTTAGTCTAATTAAAAATGCATTCTCAGATCATCAGAACTGGGAAGTAGCTTGGAAAGACCCAACTCCTAAAAAGGAATATGATGTAATCATTATAGGTGGTGGAGGTCACGGTTTAGCAACTGCATACTACTTAGCTAAAGAGCACAATATTACAAATGTAGCTATCATTGAAAAAGGATGGATAGGTGGAGGTAATGTTGGAAGAAACACTACAATAATTAGATCAAACTATATGCATGATGATAATGCTTTGTTCAGTGAGTTTGGCATGGATCTATGGAGAAAGATGAGTCAGGAATTGAATTACAATGTTATGTTTTCTCCAAGAGGAATAATTAATCTTGCTCATTCAGATGCCCAAATGAATGCGTACTCAAGAAGAGGAAATTCAATGCGATTAAATGGAATTGATGCAGTTTTATTAAATAGGGAAGAGGTTCAAAAAAGAATTCCAATGGCAGATTTTTCTGACAATGTACGATTTCCAATTTTTGGAGGTTTGATGCAACCAAGTGCTGGGACTGCTAGACACGATGCTGTTGCTTGGGGATATGCAAGGCAAGCAGACTCGATGGGTGTTGACATAATTCAAAATTGTGAAGTTACAGGATTTGATGTTACTAATGGTAAAATAATTGGTGTAAGAACTTCTAGAGGAGATATCAAAGCGAAAAAAGTTGGTTTGTGTGTTGCAGGTAGCACAAATATTTTAGCAGAAATGTTAAATATGACATTACCAATTGAAACTCATCTTCTTCAAGCATGTGTATCAGAACCTGTTAAACCTTTACTTGACCATGTTGTTACATTTGGTGCAGGTCACTTTTATTGTAGCCAATCAGATAAAGGAGAGATGGTTATGGGTGGAGACTTGGACGGATACAATAGTTACTCTCAAAGAGGAAATTTACCAACACTCCAACACGTATTGACTGAAGGTATTGCAATGTTTCCATTTCTAAGCAAATTGAAAATGCTTAGAACTTGGGGAGGAATTATGGATATGTCAATGGACGGTTCACCAATTATTGATAAAACACATATTGATGGCTTATACTTAAATTGTGGCTGGTGTTATGGTGGATTTAAAGCTACTCCTGCTTCAGGTTGGACTTTTGCACATACAATTGCACAGGATAGAGTTCATGAATTAAACTCAGGTTACAGTTTAAATAGATTTAATACTGGTGATTTAATTGATGAAAAGGGTCTTGGTACCAAAACTTGGATATCTTAAATGCTCTATATATTCTGTCCACATTGTGGATTAAGATCACAGAATGAGTTTGCTTATGGCGGAGATGCAACAGTAAAACGACCAGAGCTTAACAAGGAAATTAGTGACCAAGAGTGGAATAATTTTGTTTATTTAAGAAAAAGTCCTAGAGGAAAACACCTAGAGTTATGGCACCATATATCTGGCTGCAGACAATGGATTAAAGTTGAAAGAGATACATCAACTCATGAAATTTTTAAAACTTATAAAGCAGATGAACTAACTGAATAATGTCCCAAGATTTTAGATTAGATAAAATTGGAATGGTAAATAGAAATAAAAAAATTTCTTTTACATTCAATGGTAAAAAATATTTTGGTTATGAAGGAGATACTATTGCTTCTGCGTTAATAGCAAATGGAGTGCACCTTGTTGGGAGAAGTTTTAAATATCATAGACCCAGAGGTTTTTTTGGAGTTGGTGTTGATGAACCTTATGCAATTTTACAGCTAGAGAGAAATAATGAAAGAGATCCTAATATTAGAGCTACAGAACAGGAGATTTTTGAAGGTTTAGAAGTTAAAAGTGTAAACTGTTGGCCTAGTGTAAACTTTGATATTGGTGCAATTAATAATTTCTTAAAAATGTTTTTTCCAGCTGGGTTTTATTATAAAACTTTTATGTGGCCACCAAGCTTTTGGTATAAAATTTATGAACCTTTTATTAGAATGGCAGCAGGTTTTGGAGAAGCATCAATCAAGCATGATAAAGAAAGATATGAACACAAATATGAATATTGTGATTTATTGATTACTGGATCAGGACCTTCAGGTTTAGCAAGTGCATACGCAGCAGCAAAAAATGGTGCGCGTGTAATTTTAGCTGAAGATAAACCAAGATACGGGGGAAGCCTGTTAACTAGTGATGTAAATATTGGAAATCAAACTGGTATTGAATGGTCAGAGAAAATAATTACAGAATTAAAGTCAATGTCTAATGTAATTGTAAAAAATAGATCACAGGTATTTGGTTATTATGATCATAACATGTTGGTAATGTCGGAACGAATAAGCGATCATTTACCTAAGACTCAAAAATACTTACCTAAACAACGTTTGTGGTACATAAGAGCAAAAGAAGTTCTGATTTCATCAGGTTCAATAGAAAGACCGTTAGTATTTGGTAACAATGATACCCCAGGTGTAATGTTATCTTCAGCTGCTAAAGAATATATGAAGGTTTATGGAGTTTTAGTTGGAAAAAAACCTTTAATATTTACAAATAATGACAGTGGATATGAAACAGCTATAGAATTCAAAAAAAATGGCGTAAACCCATTAATTTTAGACACAAGAAAAGAACCATCTTCAGACATTATTAGCGAAGCCAAAAATTTAGGAATTGAAATTAAGTTTTCCTATGTAGTAGTGGCTGCCAAGGGATACAAA
>CACFIL010000001.1 GCA_902566315.1 uncultured Pelagibacteraceae bacterium | reverse complement strand
TGTTAGAGGCGCAAAATATTGAAAATCCTCTTTATGAGAGAGTAAAATTTTTATCTATTGCAGGCTCTAATTTAGATGAATTTTTTATGGTTCGAGTTGCTGGACTATACAGTCAAATTAAACAAGAAGTCGACTCACTAAGTTCAGATGGACTAACGCCTGAAGAACAGATGGAGATGGTTATTAATGATACAAAAAATCTATTAAATAAACAAAATACCATATTTAATAATCTATCAAATCAGCTGAAGAGAAATAATATTTTATTGACTAAGCCAGAAAACCTTAACACAAAAGAAAAAAAGAAATTATTAGAAATATTTAACGAAGAAATTTATCCTCTACTTACACCATCAGCGATTGATCCTTCTCATCCTTTTCCATTTATTATTAATCAAGGTAGAGCTTTAGTTATGAAGCTGAAGAAAAAAGAAAAAAAAGAGAATTCTTAATTCAATTATCGTAATTCCTAAAGCATTATCAAGATTTATTGAAATAGATGGAGGAAAATCATTTAAGAAATTTTTGGTTCTAGACGATGTTATTGGTTACTTTGCCTCTGAAATTTTTCCAGATCATTTATTAGAAAAGAAAATGATATTTAGAGTAATAAGAGATAGTGATGTAGAAATTCAAGAAGAGGCTGAGGATTTAGTCAGATCATTTGAACTAGCATTAAAGCGAAGAAGAACTGGTGATATTGTTAGATTAGAAATTTTAGAAAAAAGCGACAAAGAACTTGTAAAATTTATAACAAATAAATTAGAAATTAATCCAAATTATATTTATGAAGTAGCAGGTTTAGTTGGAATCCAGGATATAGACCAAATTTGTAAAATTAAAAATTCTAAATTAAAATTTAAAAACTTTACACCAAGAGAAGTAGAAAGATTAAAAGAATACAATAATAATTTTTTTGAGACAATTAAGAAAAAAGACCTAATAGTTCATCATCCATTTGAGACTTTTGATGCTGTAATTGAATTTTTAAATCAAGCTGCTATGGATAAAAAAGTAATTGCTATTAAACAAACATTGTACAGAACTACTTTAGATTCACCAATTGTTAAAGCATTAATTAGCGCTTCCGAAAATGGCAAAACAGTTACTGCTTTAATTGAAATCAAAGCTAGATTTGATGAAGAAGCAAATATACAGCTGGCAAGAAGTCTTGAAAAAGCTGGAGTTCAAATTGTTTATGGTTTTGCAAAATACAAAACACATGCTAAATCATCACTAATACATCGACGTGAGGGTGGTAAAATTCAAACATATTTCCATTTAGGTACTGGCAATTATCATCCTGTAAATGCAAAAATATACACAGACTTATCTCTATTTAGCTCTGATAAAAAAAATGGCTGCAGATGTAGAAAAATTCTACAATTACGTGACTGGATATTCTAAACCAAGAAATTTAAATAAAATTTCCATTTCACCTGTAAATTTAAGAAAAACTTTAAATCAGAATATAGATAAGGAAATAAGTAATGCAAAAAAAGGGAAACACGCTGAGATTTGGGCTAAAATGAATTCATTAGTTGATTCACAAATAATTGATAAATTTTATGAGGCTTCTAGTGTCGGTGTAAAAGTCTCTTTATTTGTAAGAGGTGTATGTTGTTTAAGACCTGGTATTAAAAATAAATCGGAAAATATTATTGTAAAAAGTATCATTGGAAGATTTCTTGAACACTCAAGAATATATTGTTTTGCAAATGGAAAATTAATGCCTAACAGAAATGCAACAGTTTATATTTCATCTGCAGATTTGATGCCAAGAAATCTAGATAGAAGAGTCGAACTTCTCGTGCCAATTGAAAATCAAACTGTTCATGAACAGGTTTTAGACCAAATAATGATGGCCAATTATCTAGACACGAATCAGAGCTGGGAACTTTATCCTAATGGAAATTATCAAAAAAATTAAATATAGTCGAAAAGATTCTTTTTCTGCACATGATTATTTCATGAATAATCCAAGTTTATCAGGAAGAGGAAAGGCAAAACTAAAAATTAAACCTAAAAAATTAAACTTAAGGTTGGTTAAAGATGGAACTTAAAGTAATTAAAAATAAGCAAAATTTAAAATTAAGAGAATCAAAATTAGCTATTATTGATATAGGTTCAAATTCTATAAGAATGTTAATTTACGATGATTTTACATCATCTAGAGTACCTTTTTTTAATGAAAAAGCAGTTTGTGAACTTGGTAAAAACTTAGATAAATCAAAAAAACTTCATAAATCAGGCAAGATATATGCTTTAAAAGTTTTAAAAAGATTTTCAGAAATTCTTAATGTTTCAAAAATTAATAACCTTAAAATTATTGCAACAGCTGTATTAAGAGAAGCTACAGACGCAAAGCCCTTTATTGAAGAAGTAGAATACTTATTTAAAAAAAATATAAATATTTTAACTGGTGAAGAAGAAGCTGAATCATCAGCTGAAGGCGTTAAAATTGGATTTGAGAATGTGGATGGACTTGTTGCTGATTTAGGTGGTGGAAGTTTAGAGCTTGCTAGAGTTGAAAACAATGTTGTAACAAATAAAACATCACTTCCAGTTGGTGTTTTAAGGTTAATTAACAATCCTATTGTTAAAAAAAGAAATTTACCTAAATATCTCAAAAATCTTTTAAGAGATGAAAAATGGTTATCTAAAAAAAAATTTAATAATTTATATTTGGTGGGAGGTACGTGGAGAGCTCTGTTTAAATTACACTTATTTCAAAATGAATATCCAGTCCATATTATTCATCAATACTCAATAGAAAATGAAAAACTTACAAAATTTTTAGAAAAAATTTCTTCATTTAATAAATCTAAATTGAAATCAGTTGAATACATATCAAAGTCTAGAACGCCTTATCTTCCTTATAGCTCAATAATTCTAGAAGAAATTATGAACATAGCAAATCCAAAAAATGTTATTTGCTCAATTAGCGGTATTAGAGAAGGATCTCTTGCCAAAGATTTATTTAAAAACTCAGATAGTAATTTTGTTTTTAATAAATCATTAGAGCATATTTCAAAAAAAAAGAGGCGATTTAGGATCTACATATAAGAAATATTTTGATTTTATAAAACCTATATTTGAGGGAAATGAGCATTTTAATCAAAAATTGCTTCATCTATCTTGCGTACTAAGTCATATGGATTGGGGTTTGGGAGCATTCCAAAAAGCAGAGTTGGTTTTTTCAAGAAACATTAAATACGCCTTTATTAAAACTTTCACATAAAGAAAGAATACAATTGGCACTTTCTTGTTACTGGAGATATTGCAGTATAAAATACAACCCAAAGATAGAATACTTAACGTTTTTAAATAACAACGAGATATATTCTTGCAAACAAGTTGGTGCAGCCTTAAGATTTGCTAATTCTCTTACATCAATATCTACAATTTTTTTAGAAGAATTTAAACTTTATAAAAGAGGTAATTCAGTATTTTTAAAAATACCTTCGCAGCATCAAGAGATAATCTCAAAACAAGTTACGAAAAAAATTCAAAGCTTTAGCAAGAGAATTATTTTTAGATCCTAGGGTAATTTATTCAAATTAATTTAATATTAATTTAAATTAGATTTAATATTTTATTAATTTATCAGTAATATTTCATCATTAATTACATTAACTAAATCATTATTTTCTCTTATAAAAGGTGCTTACTTTGTAGGCACCTTTATAACTTTAAAAAATGAAGCCACATGAGATACATTACAAAATTTTTCATTTAAAATTAATTTGTTTATTTCTTCTTTAGACAGAAAATGAATTTTAATAGCTTTCTCAGGTCCTTTTTTTTTAATTATTCTATTTGAATAATAGCAGTATATTTTAGTTGTTAACCTTCCTGGCTCACAATTAATTGTAAATAATTTTTTTGGTCTTCCTAATATTTTATATCCTGTTTCCTCATAAAATTCTCTACAAGCAGCACTTATAGAATTTTCTCCTTTATCAATCATACCAGATGGAAATTCATAGTTGATTTTATTAACTGGAATTCTTTTTTGTCTAACTAGAACAAAAACGTTTTTCTTAATTTCCGCAACTACCAAAGATAAATCAGAGGTTTTTAAGAAATGATAATATTCTTTTTTTTTGAATGGCTTATTAATTAAAGTAATATTATTTGTAAGCTTAATATTTTTCAAATAATTCATAAGTTATTATATTTTAATAATATTAAAGATATTTTACAGATAAAGTAATTATATTGTTTTTTCTTTAATTAATTTAGAGACTTTGTTTATTTGATTTATTGTATCAGTATTCATTGGGTTTATATATGAAGCTTCTAAATAACTAGTGTAGGCTTTTTCGTAATCTTTCATTTCCATGTATACTTGTCCTTTTCCAATTAGAGCACCGAAATGCCTGCTTTCAAGTTTTAAGACCATATCAATATCTCTAAGTGATTTTTTATACTTACCCATAAAATATAAAGATGTTGCACGTCTATTCCAAGCTTCAGCCCAATTAGGATCTTTTTCTATAATTTTACTAAAAATCCTATATGCCCTTATATAATTTCCATTTTGAACTAGTCTTGAACCTTCTTTTAAATCAATAGTTAATTGAAAATTTGATGGATGTGTTTCCCACAAATTCCATATGCTTTTTTCTAAAATTTTTGCCTCACTTTGTGTATTACAATCTTTTAACTTACTCAAAAGTTTGTTTAAATCTAACTCATCTGTTTTTGCTGCTGAAGTCAAACATACTGTTGAAATTATCAATAAGAAATTTAGTATTTTCAGCATATGTAATAAATCTGTAATATTTTTGTAACATTAATAAAACAAGTTAAAATCAAAATAAACAGCAATAAAATCAGTATTATTATTCAATTAAAGATATGATTAATTTCAAATATTAAATTTTAATTAAAAGATTCGAAAAAAAACATATGAAAAATTCCAATATAGAAGGAGTTGTATTTGATTTAGCTGGTACATTAATAGATTTTGGAAGCCTTGCGCCATCTCAAGTTCTTATAGAATTATTTGATAGGTTTGGAATTAAAATTACACGAAAACAAGCCATAGGACCAATGGGTATTGAAAAACGAGCCCATATAAAAGCATTGCTAACAACAAGAAAAATTAATTCGCAGTGGAAAAAAAAATTTAAATCAAAACCAACAGATAAAGATATTGATAAATTGTTTAAACTTTTTAATCCAGAATTAAAAAAAATAATTAAGAAACATTCAAAATTTATATCAGGAAGTAAAAAAACTTTAGATTTTATAAAAAACAAAAAAATAAAAATAGGAATCAATACCGGATATTCAGAAGAAATTCTAAACGTTATATTGCCAGAACTAAAAAAACAAAGATTTATACCTGATGTGTCATATAGTTCTTCATACACAAAAATTGGAAGACCCTCAGCTGAAATAATATATAAAATTTTTTCTGAATTAAATATTACCAAGGGATCAAATTGTATAAAAGTTGATGACACTATTCCTGGATTGTTAGAGGGAGTAAATGCTGGGATGTGGGTAGTGGGTGTTATATTTTCAGGTAATGAATTTGGTAAAACAGAAGTCGAATTTAATAGACTTTCTTTTAAAGATAAAACTAAATTTAGAAAAAAGATCAAGAATAAATTTAAGAAAGTAGGCGCTCACTATGTAATAGATACAATTAAAGATTTACCTAAAATTATCAAAATAATTCAAACTAGAATTAAATAAAATTACTTAATGAAAAGCATTTTTTAAGACCGTGGAAATTAAAAAAGCTTCTTTTTGTGTGTCCATGGACCTTTTTTTGTTTTAGGTAAAAATTTTTCAAGATCAATAAGGACTTTTTCAGACAATTTTCTGTAGGTGGTAAGTTTTCCTCCATAAATATTCAATAAAGGTAATTTTTTTATAATTTTTAAATCAAAAACATAATCTCTTGTGACTTTTGAGGCTGTTTTAAAATCTTCAATTAGAGGTCTTATCCCAGAATATGTATCTACGATGTCCTTTGATGTTATTTGTTTTTTTAAGTAATTATTTACTGAACTAATTAAATATCTAATTTCTTTTTTTGATATTCCTTTATTTTCAGGTGATTTCACCTCTTCTTCAGTTGTTCCAATTAAAGAAAACTTCCCTTTATAAGGTATTACAAATATTATTCTTTTATCAGTATTTTGAAATGTGAACGCAACATTTTCTTTGTACAATTTTTTTGTAATAATATGACTTCCTTTAACCAATCTAATTTTTTTCTTAGATTTAATTTTTATATTTTTATTTAAGGTTTCATTTATCCACGGTCCAGATGCATTAATCAAAATTTTTGACTTTACTTTTTCACCATTTTCAAGACTAATAATCCATTCATTGCCAATAATTTCAGCTTTTTTAACTTTGTTGTATTCTAGTATTTTAGCGTTATTTCTTTTTGCATCTTTGGTATTTAATTTCGTTAATTTTTTATCGTCAATTTGTATATCAAAATATTGAAAACCGGTTTTGTATTTTTCTTTAAGAATATTTGAAAATTTTTTTCTAAGATCAAATGTTTTTGATTTTGGTATATTACTTTTGCCACCTAAATTATCGTACAAAAATAAACCAATTTTAATTAACCAGGCTGGTCGAATTTTATCTGCATAAGGAATTATAAAAGGAATGGGTTTTGAAATATGTTTAGCAATTTTATAAACAATTTCTCTTTCTTTTAAAGATTCTCTAACTAATTTGAATTCATAATTTTCTAAATAACGAAGACCACCATGTATTAATTTCGTTGACCAGGATGAAGTTGCTCCACCAATCTCACCTTTGTCAGCTAAACAAACTGATAAACCTCTACCTGCAGCATCCCTTGCAATACCTGCACCGTTTATACCGCCACCTATTATGAATAAATCGAATATTTTAGACATTTAAATTATGATTTGTTTTAAAATATACAACCTCTTTTAGAAACATTATATATTTTTACATTTAAGTAATCAAAATTTAACGATACTTTAACATAAATAATTTATCTGATTAAAATTATAAATAACAAAAGGGGTACAATGAAAAAAATATTGAGTGTTTTAACAATTCTATTTACTTTCTCATTTACATCACACAGTTATTCAAAGACAGAAATTCATTGGTGGTATGGAAATAGTGGATTTCTTGGTGATGTAATTATTGAAATTGCAAATAGATTTAATGCTTCACAAGATGAATACACCGTCGTTCCTACAGGTAAAGGAAGTTATGAAGATAACATGGCGGCAACTATAGCTGCATTTAGAGCAGGAGACCAACCACATTATTCACAGGTTTACGATGCTGGTGCTGCAATTATGGTAGCCCAAGTTAAAAATGGCGTTGTTATTGGTTTTGAAGATATGGCTGAGAAATATGGAATTAAAGTAGATGCAGATAATTATATTCCTGGAATTAAAAACTTCTATGCTGACTCTGATGGAAAAATGATAGGTGTTCCTTTTAATAGTTCAACTTGCTTAATGTATGCAAATATGGACATATTGAAAGAAGTAGGAATAGAATCAGTTCCAAAAACTTATGAAGAATTTGAGGCTATGGCTCCAAAAATTAAAGCTGCTGGATATATTCCTTTACTTCAAAGTCACTCTCCTTGGATCTGGACAGAAAATTTCTTTTCAAGACATAATCTACTTATGACAGATGGAAACAATGGTTACGATGCTGTTCCGACAAAAACTTTATTTGCTGAAACAGATGCATTTGTTTATCATTGGAAAAAAGTAAAAGAATGGTACGAAAAAGGTCTCTACGGCTATAAAGGAAGAGCTTGGGGAGATAATCAAGCACCATTTATAGCAGGTGAGGCTGCTTTTTGGTTTGGATCTGCTGCATCATTTGGTGGAATGAAAGGTGTTGTTCCAAATTTTACAGTTAATCATATTCCTTATTGGGATTCAGTAACTGGTGGCAAAGAGTATCCAACATTTATTGGTGGCGCAGCAAACTGGATCTTAAATGGTCATACAGAAGAAGAGTATAAAGGACTTGCTAAATTCATCGAATTTATGGGTTCTCCTGAAATGGATTTATACTATCACAACATGACAGGTTATTCTGCTGTAACTAAAGGTGGTATAGAATTAGCTGAAACTATAAACTTTTATAGAGCTTCTCCATATCACAAAGCTGTTGGTGAACAATTAAGCTTAGAAGGTTCAACTATTCCTGGTGGATATAGAGCTGGTAACTGGCCTCAAATTCGTGAAGTAATTTACGAAAATGTTGAGCCAATGTTAAATGGCAAAATATCAATCGAAAAAGGATTAAAGAACATGGATAAGGGTGCAGCTAAATTGTTAAAACAATTTGCTAAGACTCTTTAAAAAATAATATAAATAAGGAGGGTATTAATATAACCTCCTTATTTATTATATGAAAAAAGTTCAGTTTAAATCAAACTATTCACAGTATTTTTTTTTAGCACCACAGCTAGGTATTTTATTAATATTTTTATATTGGCCAATAATACAAACTTTTAGAGATGCATTTACCATGCAAGATGCATTTGGATTTGGAAGACAATTTGTATGGTTTGATAATTTTTTATTTATCTTTGATGACCCGGCTTATTTTATAGCTTTTAAGTTTACTATTATTTATAGCTTTGTGATAACACTTGTCACAGGAGCCATTGGATTGTTACTTGCTGTAAATGCCAATAATGTAATGCATGGAAAAAGTGCCTACAAAACTCTTTTGATTTGGCCTTATGCTATTGCGCCAGCTGTGGTGGGTGTTATGGCAAATTATTTTTTTAGTGAAAGATTTGGATTATTGTATCATCTATTTAACGATTTATGGGGTTTTAATTGGTATGAAAGTGTTTTTGATTCTTATATCTACTTAATAATAGCAGGATCATGGAAACAAATAAGTGCTAATTTTATTTTCTTCTTAGCCGGTCTTCAAGCAATACAAAAATCTGTCATTGAAGCATCGATAATTGATTGTAAAAGTAGTTTCAGAAGATTTTGGACAATCACTTTCCCTCTATTGATGCCCACAACTTTCTTTTTAATCATTATCAATATAACTTATGCTTTTTTTGATACTTTTGGAATAATTGACACTACAACAATTGGTGCACCCTCAGGTGAAACAAGAACTCTTGTTTATAAAGCCTACATGGACGGATTTAGGGGGTTAGACTTAGGAAGTGCTGGTGCTCAATCAATTATGATGATGTTGATTGTTTTAGTTATTACAATTTTTCAATTTAGATACATAGAAGGGAAAATACATTACAATTAAAATGATTAGATATTTTTCATCAAACTTTTCTCATTTAATTCTTTTGATAGGCATTTTTATTATGATAATCCCTGTGTGGTTAATTTTTGCAAGCTCAACTCACACAGCTTTGATTATTAATACCCAAGGTCTTCAATTTTTTTTAGGAGATAAGTTTTTAGAGAATTATACAAAAGTTTTATTATATGAGGGTGGTTTTTTTAAAGAAATTACTGTATTGAAGATGTTTTTAAATAGTTTTTTAATGGCAACTGGAGTTGCGTTTTTATCAGTTATTTCATCTCTTATGACTGCATATGTCTTAGTTTATTTTAGAGTGAAATATGCAACATTATTATTTTGGATAATTTTTATTACTATACTAGTCCCTCTGGAGTTAAGAATTTTTCCTACCTATTCTGTTATGTCTACACTTAACTTAGTAAACTCATATTGGGGACTAATTATTCCAATTTCAGCTTCTGCTATAGCTACTTTATTTTTTAGGCAGTTTTATAAAACTATACCTGATGAATTACTTGAATCAGCAAAATTAGATGGCGCAAATACTTGGAGATTTTTTATTGACTTTTTAGTGCCATTGTCAAAAACAATGATTGTTGCAATGTTCATATTTATGTTTGTATTCGGTTATAATCAATATTTATGGCCGATATTAGTAACTTCTTCTGAACAATATTGGACTGTTGTCATGGGATTAAAGATGATGTCTGGATCAATCGTTAACAAATTTGCATTTGTCATCATGTCAATGATACCACCAGTATTAATCATAATTGTATTACAAAAATATTTTATTAAAGGGATTTTTCAAGACAAATGAAAATTAAATTTTCACAAATTTTAGCACACATTGTACTTATACTAGGTGTTTTATTGATGGTAATTCCGATTTGGTTATCATTTGCTAGCTCTACCCACGATACTGTAACTATTTTAAAAGAGGGAATGCAATTTGGTCTTGGCGATCAATTAACAAGAAATTATAACGAAGTTTTAAATGAGAAGGGTGGTTGGTCAGAGGAAGTGACTGCTGCAAAAATGTTTATAAATAGCTTTATAATGGCTTTGGGAATTGCAACCCTTAAAGTAATTATCTCAGCAATGTCAGCTTATGCTTTAGTTTATTTTAGATTCAAATTTGCTGTACCGATTTTTTGGTTAATCTTTATTACTTTACTTGTGCCTCTGGAGGTTAGGATTTTTCCAAGTTATAAGATTGTATCAGATTTAGGTTTAACTAATTCTTACACAGGTCTTGTTCTTCCATTGGTTGCATCAGCCACCGCTACGTTTTTTTTTAGACAGTTTTATAAAACTATACCTGATGAATTACTTGAATCAGCAAAATTAGATGGTGCAAATAGTTGGAGATTTTTTATAGATTTTCTAGTTCCATTATCTAAAACAATGATTGCAGCGATGTTTATATTCATGTTTGTATACGGATATAGTCAATATTTATGGCCGTTAATAATGACTACGAGTGAGGAATATTGGACTGTAGTTATGGGAATGAAAATTATATTTACTGAAAGTTATGAGGGAGTTGCTTTACCAAGAACAGCAGAGAGATTTGCTTATATTATTTTATCAATGATCCCCCCAGTTTTAGTGGTAGTATTTTTGCAAAAATGGTTCATAAAAGGATTAATTCAAACAGAGAAATAAATGAGTTTTTTAGAATTAAATAAAGTTACTAAAATCTATCCAAACGGAACTAAAGCTGTTCATGAGACAAGTATGAATGTAGAAAATGGTGAATTCATGGTTTTTGTTGGACCAAGCGGATGTGGAAAATCTACTCTTTTAAGAATGATTGCTGGGTTAGAAGACATAACTGAAGGTTATATAAATCTTGATGGAATATTAATTAATAAAGTTGACCCCTCAGATAGAGATGTTGCTATGGTTTTTCAGAATTATGCACTCTATCCTCATATGAATGTTTACAACAATTTGGCTTACGGATTAAAAAATAGAGGTATTTCAAAAGAAGATATTGAAAAAAAAGTTAATGAGGCAGCAAAGCTATTACAAATTTCTGAATACTTGCAAAGAAAACCATCCATGTTGTCAGGAGGTCAAAGGCAGAGAGTTGCCATGGGAAGAGCCATTGTGAGAAATCCTAAAATATTTTTATTTGATGAGCCATTATCTAATTTAGATGCAAAACTAAGAATACAAATGAGGCTTGAAATAAAAAAGCTTCAGCAAAAAGTTGGAGTGACAAGTATATTTGTAACTCATGACCAAGTAGAAGCTATGACCTTAGCGGATAGACTGGCAGTAATAAATAATGGCCTTATTGAGCAGCTTGGAACACCGATAGAAATTTATAATAATCCTAAATCTATGTTTGTCGCAGGATTTATAGGTTCGCCACAGATGAATTTTCTTGAAGGAGAATTAATAAATAAAACTCTTACTTCAGAAGGTTTTGAAATTAATAATGTTACAAGTGATTTTAATGGACCAGTTATATTAGGAATTAGGCCAGAGCATATGTCGCAAACTGATAAAGGTTTAATAAATTTATCTGTAGATCTGGTAGAACAATTAGGTTCAGATAATTTGATTTATGGAGAAATAAAAAATAAAAAAGATTTTTGTTTTAGATGTCCTGGAAGTCAAATTATTAAAAAAGGAAGTAAATTATCTTTGAACATAAATGATAACAATTATTATGTTTTTGATAAATCTAATGGTAATCGAGTAAATTAATTTTGATTTTATCAAAGCCAAATTATATTAAAATTTATGGCCATAGAGGCGCTAGAGGAGATCTTCCTGAAAATACTTTAGAAAGTTTTAAATATTTATTTAAAAACAATATTAATGCATACGAAACAGATATTTTGATTTCCAAAGATCTTATTCCTGTGATTACACATGACTTTAGATTAGATCCAAGTTTTACAAAAGATAATGAGGGAAATTGGATAACGGATGAAAATATAATAATATTTGACTTAAGTTACGATGAGCTTTTAAAATTTGATGTTGGGTCTTTAAATAAATTATCTAGATATGGAAGAAGATTTGTTAATCAAAAAACTTTAGAAAATCAAAAGATACCAAAACTTTCTGAGTTATTAGAATTATCTTCAAAAAACAAATCTGAAAATTTATTAATAAATTTAGAAATTAAATCTACACCTGACGAGGAAAATTTAACTCCAACCCCAGAGGAAATGGTAAAACTTGTTATGAAAGAAGTAAATAAATCAAATTTACAAAATAAAATAATCATTTCTTCATTTGATTGGAGAACACTGACAGAAATCAAAAATCTTTACCCTGAAATTTCAAGAGCTTATTTAAGTTTTCTACAACAGGCAGGAATTAAAATTAAAAATACAATTTACAATAGATCTCCATGGATGAGTTACTTACCTTTTTTTGAAAAATATGAATTACCAAAAATTATAAAATCACAAGGTGGAAAGGCTTTGCATCCATACCATAAAGATATTACAAAAAAACTAGTAGATATTTCTCATCAAGAAGATTTGCCAGTGAACGTTTGGACAGTTAATGAAGAGAACGATATGTTAAAAATGATTGAGTATGGTGTAGATGGTATCATGACAGACTATCCATTAAGGCTGAAAGAACTTTGTGACAAAGAAAATATAAACTGGTTTTAGTTTATTTTAATGGATTTAAATATAGTTAATAACCAAGAACAATTTTTAGCAGGTAAACTTAGAGGGTATACTTTAAAAGGTGCAGAAAATAAATTTGACGATAAAGGAAAACCTTTACCATTTCCAGGGTGCACAATAATTTGTAATATTCCTCTTAATACATATTTATCCGATCAAATTATTGGTTTTCAAAAAAAATTAGAAAATTTTAATCCTGAAAAAACTTATTCCTATTTACCACCATCAAGTTTTCATATGACATTATTTGACTGTTGTAATTTAAATACAAAAAATACTTATTATTGGCCAACAGATATAGATCTTGATATGGATTACAAAGATATAGCTATTCAATTAAATAAAAGAATTGAAAACTATAATTTTCCAAAAGAAATCAATTTAAAACTAAAAACATTTTTTGGAGGTTACAGCATTGTTTTAGAACCCTTTTCTGAGGAGGACGAAAAAATTTTAAGAAATTGTAGAGATGAACTAAGTAATTTATTGAAAATTAAATTTGAAAATCATCAAAGATATACTTTCCATGTTACATTAGCTTATATCTTGAGACAACTTAATGAAACTGAAATAAAAAATTTAACTAAATTTAATAAACAATTATCCTCTGATTTTAATAAAAAAATTCCAAAAATTACTTTCACAAAACCTGAAATGTGCACCTTTAAAAACATGCTGGAGTTTGAAAGTATTAATCCTTCTAGCCTGTAATAGTTTTTACTTATAGATATTCTTCATTATTATTTTAATCTTTGATTTTCAATAAATTTTTAAAAACTGATTTAGAAAATTGACCTTAAATCTTATAGGTTCAATTTTTCTACGAGATAGTTTTATCTCTTGTCCTGTTATTGAAAAGCATTTTTTTAGCCACAAATACAGCAAAAAGTGCACCGATAATTTCTGCTAATATATAAACTGGAGTATACATATAATTAATTCCAGTAAAACTTTCTGTAAATGTTCTCGCTATTGCTACAGCAGGATTTGCAAATGATGTAGATGATGTAAACCAATAACCAGCAGTGATATAAAAAGCAACACATGAGGCCACTACCACACTTCCTTTCTTAAATGATCCAAAAATTATCAGTATCAATCCAAATGTTGCTACAATTTCAGATGTAAATATATTTATTCCGTCCCTTGATTTTGTTGATAATTCAAAAATTTGATGTTCGAAAAAGAAATTGGCAAGTGCTACACCTAACAAACAACCTAAAATTTGCGCAGATATATATGTGGGTAATAAATTTCCTTTTAATTTTTTTGTAAGAAACATTGCTAGACTTACAAATGGATTAAAATGTGCTCCTGAAACATCACTAAAAACAGTTATTAGCACAAAAAGTCCTGCGCCAGTTGCTATAGTATTGGCTAAAAGCATAATACCTGTGTCATTTGTAAGATTTTCAGCCATTATTCCTGAGCCAACAATAATCATTACAAGGAAACAACTACCAATAAACTCTCCAAGAAAAAACTTACTATATTTCATAATTTTTTATCCAATCATTAATTCTTGTTTCTAAATTGGAATAAGTTTTATGTATTTCTGTTGAAATCAGCTCTTCTTTATTTGGTTTATCACTCTTCTCTAACTCATTAATGATATAAACAGGATCTTCAATATCCCAATGAACTATTTTTTCAGGGGATGGCCAGACTGGACAAACTTCATTACTAGCATTGTTACATACAGTAAATACCTGATCAAAGGTTGTTTTCTCATTCAAGAATTTGTTGAAGTTTTTTGATGACAGATTTTTTGTATCAAAATTATTTTCATTTAGATACTTAATGACATATTTATTAATTATTCCAGATGGTTTGCTACCCGCACTGTAACCAATAAATTTATTTTTATGAAATTTATTAACTACACTTTCGGCCAATATGCTTCTGTGAGAATTGCCAGTACAAACAAATAAAAGTTTTTTCATTTTTAACTTTTATTACTATAAAATATTTTTTCTATACTTAATGAGTACTAAATCTAAATTGTAATAAAACTGAAACATTTTTAATTTAAAAGAATATGATGGATAATATGTCAAATATTGCCAATTTATTTAAAATTATAGAAGAAATTGGATCAGACAAACAATATGGAAATGAAAAAGTTTCACAACTAGAACATGCAATTCAATGCGCATTATTGGCAAAAAAAAATAATGAAAACCATTTTTTTATTACTGCAGCCCTATTCCATGATATTGGTCACTTAATTAATAATGACAAAGAAGCCATAAAAAAAGGAATAGATAAAAAGCATGAAAATTCAGGATCTCTTTTTCTTTCTAGATTTTTTCCAGAAGATGTTACAATATTAATTAAAGGACATGTTCCGGCTAAAAGATATTTGGTTTATTGTGAAAAAGGTTATTATGAGTCTTTATCTATTGCTTCAAAACGAAGTTTAGATGTCCAAGGAGGAAGTTTTTCCAAAGAGGAAGCAAACGAATTTATTAAACAACCTTTTATGCAAGATGCAGTTAGATTAAGAAAATATGATGATCTTGCTAAAATTGAAAATTTAGAAATTCCAAATATAAATTATTTTTACAAACACGTAGAGAGAAGCTTTAAATAAACTTTTTTTTGTTTAAAAAAATTGCTGTCGAGTTACCAAATATTGCTAAAACAAAAAATACTAATATTAACAAATCATATCCTCCTACATTCCATACCAACGAACCAATCCATGGACCAGCAATACTACCAATCATATATTGCAAAGCTAAAATACCATGAATATTGCCAAAGTTTTTTTGGCCAAAAGTATCATTTTGAACCAAAGGTTTTAAAATAGCCATACTGCCATATGCTGAACTATTAAATAAAACAAATAAAAATGCTAAGTAATGATTAATATTTATAAAGTATAAAAATATCATTCCAACTACCATCGAGTAAAAACAAATTACAAATAATTTTAAATTTGACTTATCACCTCCATATATCATAACTAAAATTCTACCTATTACTTGTCCTGGTCCAAACAGAGATGCTGTCAAAACAGCTTGGGATAGACTCATCCCTTTTTCCTGCAACATTGGAATTACATGAGTTGTAATAGCACCAATATTAAATCCAATAACAAACAATGAAAAACTAAATAACCAAAATCTATAATCTTTAAGTATTATTTTAAGCTTTGAATTTTGATCTGTTTTCTTTTCAATTTTTTTAAATTCTTTTATAATTATATTTTTGAAACCAAAATAATTAGCTGGTGAACTAATCAATATATTTAATATTCCAAAAATAAATACAGTAAACCTCCAGTCATATTGTTCTGTTAAATAAGTAGCAGTAGGAAATGTGTATGTGCTTGCAAATCCAGCAAATAAAGTAATTATTGCAATAGATGTTTTGGCCTTTGATTTTAAATTAATAGTAATGACACTAAAAAGCATCGTATAAAGACAGCCACCCGAGGTTGCACTGACAAGTATCCAAGCAAGTAAAAATCCACCATATGTATCTACTGATGAAAGATAAATTACACTTAGTCCTAACAGTATAGGACTGGTCCACATCATTGGAAAACTTAGATTTCTATCTACAATCTTACCTAGAAAAGGTAAAAGTAAACTATGCACAACTAAGCCTAGAGAATAAATAAAGGTTAAATTATTCCTTGAGATACTAAGTTCATTTTCCCAAGTTAGCAACAACGCTGAGAACAGATACATACAACTGCTGTAACAAAAGGTAACTGATATACCTATTAAAAATGCAGACAAATATTTCACAAATTTTTTTATTTCTTTAACATTTTTTTAACAAAAGTAAGTTAATAGATTATTATGAATAAAATCTTAATCTCATTTATATTAACTTTATCCACAATTTCTATTACTCAAGCTGACAATCATGCTAAAATAACAGAGCAACAAGCCGGCAGTAGTTATTCACAAAATACTGAGGATACATTTAAAAATGAAATAGGGAATTGTGAAGACCCTGGCGTACTTATGTTAAGAGCCACTGTTAAAAATGATATTTCAAGATCTAGTCTTGAAAAAGCATCTGAGGCAGAAGCATTAATGAAAGAGGGCA
This sequence comes from uncultured Pelagibacteraceae bacterium, assembly GCA_902566315.1. Lineage (GTDB taxonomy): Bacteria > Pseudomonadota > Alphaproteobacteria > Pelagibacterales > Pelagibacteraceae > Pelagibacter. The sequence goes on along the minus strand of CACFIL010000001.1, from coordinate 183,684 downwards.
TGAAATTGTGTAATGAAAATAGAGTTTTTGAGGCAAAACTAAAATTAGAAGACGCTAAAACAACTGCTAGAGCAGGATTAGTAGATGGAGAGGATCCATCTATAACTAAAGTTGTTGTTGACAATAATGAGATAACAAAGGAAGAAAAACCTTGGTGGAAATTCTGGAAAGATTGATTTTTATCTTTTTAAATTCCTAAATTAAAATTTCTAGAAAAATTTTTGATAAAGGTATTTTTTCTATTTACCTTACAATTAATTGATCTGATCCAATTAATATTCTTCTAAGCCAAGCAGATAATCTATCCATAAATATTACTACAGCCAAAACTAATATTGCCATGTAGGCGACATTTTCAAAATCATTTCCAGTACCTAGTGCACCTAAAAATTGTAAACCAATTCCTCCTGCGCCCATTGCACCTATTATTACGGCTCCTCTAGTATTTGACTCTAAATAGTATAAGGATTGAGATACAAAAATTGGAAGTATTTGAGGAATTATACCAAATCTATGTTGTAGAAATTTGCTAGCCCCTGTAGATTGAACTCCTTCTTGTTGTTTCTTCTCAGTATTTTCAATTGCTTCAGAATATAATTTACCTAAAGTACCTGTATCAGTAAAACCAATCGCAAAAATACCAGTGAAGGGTCCTGGACCAAAAGCTCTTAAAAATATTAAACTCCAAATTAAAAAGTCTATTCCTCTTAAAGTATCAAATAATCTTCTTAACGTAAATCTTAGAGCTTTAATAGGTGTAACGTTGTATGCAGCAAGGAATGACAAGGGCAGAGCCATTACCGTAGCAAACATTGTCCCTAATACAGCCATAACAATTGTTTCGAGCATTGCCCACCAAACTCTACCGTGCATAAATGCTTCATTATCCTTAATCTCTGTTAAGAAAAGTTTTAAATTAGACATTTCAGGAACAACTCTTTCTTTAGAAAAAGTCAAACCTAGTGCTTCGAAAAAGGTATATGGTTCTAACGGACTTGAGAAATCAAACCAAAAATATTTCCATCCGATACTGTAACGATGAATTTCAACTTTTTTTGGATATACTTGAATTCTCTCATACAAAGTTGGTCTAAATTCAACTCTATTTTCTGTGATTCTAAAACCTTTTAAATCTTCTATGACCAAATCCTCTGAACCTACAAGGTAAGGTTTACCATTAGAATTTAATTTTATGGTAAAACCTCTCTCATATTTTGGAAAATTTACAATCTCGACTTTATCTTTGTATAATATTGCCTTACCTTTATTATTAAACTCAACTACATTGCCAACATTATCAGAATTTTTGTAAAACCAATCTGGAATTGATTTATCAAGATTATCTCTTCCATAAACACTTCTATAATTTCCTTCAAAAGCTATTTTAATATCCTCATGATTTTCCCATTTCATTGTTACATGATCTTTGTGTGCATATGTGTCTAAGACAAACATAGCAGCATTTTGTGGTTTCCATTTTTTTGGGATATCAACAACATCTAAAGTAAAAAAACCTACTATTAAATATACTAAGACGAGAAAAAAAATTATTTGGCCTCTTAATCTACTCTTTCTGGCTTGTTTAAATGTGTCAGGAAATAATTTACGAATATTTTCTCTTTGAATAGCTAAACTAGAACTCATTGATTTGCTCCAATTAATTTATGTCTCCAATATGCAGACAAATAATCTAATGCAATTATCGTACCAACCAGTAAGAACATACACGCTAAAACATCAGCTCCATAATTCCACTGAATTAGAGCCGCTAACATTTCTCCAATTCCACCTGCACCAACAAAACCTAATATTGTAGATTCTCTAACATTAATTTCTAACCTCAATATTCCATAACTTAAAAACAAAGGTAGTACCTGGGGAAGAACTGAAAATCTTATCTTCTGTGTCCAAGTTGCACCAACAGAACTTAAACCTTCAATAGGTTTTCCATCACAATTTTCTATAGCCTCTGTAAATAATTTACCAAGTGCTCCAGCAGTATGTATTGTTATAGCAATTACAGCTGGTAAAGATGATTTACCCATTAGATATAAAAACACCATTGCTATTATTAATGTTGGAAATGATCTTGTCACATCCATTAAAAATTTTGTAAATTGAATAACTCTTTTGTTTCTAATTAGGTTCCTACTTGAAAAAATTGCAAATATAATTGCTAAAATAAAACCTATAGAAGTTGAAAATAAAGCAATATTTAAAGTAATAATTAATTCAGGAATATACTTAATAACTCTTGGCCAATATTTCCATCCCATCTCAAAAGTGTCTACAAATAAATCTCTAGGGTAGTTAAAAAAATTAGCTATACCTCTTCCAAAAGACCCTGCATTTGCTTCTAACGATACCAAGGTACCACCAAAAAAAATTAATATTAGAATTGCAATTCCAAGTAGCGAGGACCTAGTTCTCTGGTTTGTTAATTTTTTTAAATTAACTTCAATTTGTTCTAGGTTGGCAGGTAAGGCTTTTGTCATAATTTTAAAGATAAATCAGAGGCAAAGATTTACAGTCTTTGCCTCTAATTATAGGGGGTTTAATTAATTATTTTTTTGCGCTTCAATTTTAGCTTTTCTTGCAGCTACAACTGACTCGTAAAAAGAATGATCCACCGGAACCCATTTTTTTACAATCCCGTTTGCAACGTTTTCGCTACATTTTGGATCGTTCTCGTGTATCCATTGCTTTAAACCAATCATTACTTGGTGTGCTCTAACAGGTAAAAAAGTAGGCATCACAATTGGACCATTAGGAATTAATTTTGAAGACCAAATTTGAACAATGTCGTCCATATTTAAAATCCCTTTATCAACCATTTTTCTTAAATTCCCTGACGAATATCCTTCTTCCCAGCTACCAACACCAGATACCCATGTTACACCAGCATCAACATCACCATTCATTACTGCTAATACATTGTTTTCATGTCCTCCAGAAAACTGTGTTTTTGAAAAATATGTATCTGGGTCCATACCCATAGCCTTTAATTCAATTGAAGGAATTAAAAAACCTGATGTAGAGTTAGGGTCAGCCCAACCAAAAGATTTACCTTTAAGATCTGCCATTGATTTAATTCCAGATGCTTTAGTTGCTACTGCAACAGAGTAGTAACCCATATCACCTGTTGGCTGCATTCTTGTTAGTACTGGTACTACTGCAGTTGGATCTTTAAGATACATACCCGCATATCCGGATGAACCAAACCATGTGTAATCTAGATTACCACCTAGCATCGACTCCATTGTTCCTGCGTAATCTTTAAATGTAAAGAATTTAGCAGGTACACCATAAGCGGCTTCGATATACGGCATGAAACATTCATTTCTAGCTATAATATCTTGAGCTGCTTCGTCACCTAAAAAACCAACTCTAAATTCTGGTTGGTATTTACTTAAGTCCATTTTTGGACCCGTGTAAGTTACCGCATTAGCTTGGGTTGAAAAAAACACCATAGCTAAAAGTGCAATAACTCTTGTTAGTTTATTAAACATAATTGTCTCCTTTTTATAATTTTAGTCTCTCGACTTATTTATATTTGTAACGATGAGTTATTGATCTCATGCAGTTGCAAATTCTTTCTCAACATCTCCATTTATCTTTTTTTTTGTTTTAAGCTCTGTAGATGTTACTTGTGGCTCAAAAGCTTCATCAGCCTCTGCACCATAAATTTCTCTTGCAAGTTTATCTGATAATTTTTCAGGCAAATCATCAAAGACTATTTCACCATCTTTCATTCCAATAATTCGATCACAATAAGTTTTTGCTGTATCAAGTGTATGAAGATTTGAAATAACTGTTAAATTTTTTTCGTCATGAATTTTTCTTAATGATTCCATTACCATTCTTGCATTCATTGGATCTAAAGATGCTATAGGTTCGTCTGCTAAAATCATTTTAGGATTTTGCATCAAAGCTCTGCATATAGCTACACGTTGCTGTTGACCTCCAGATAATGTTTCAGCTCTTTGGAGAGCAGTGTTAGCCATACCTAAGTTGTTAAGTAAAATCAAAGCATCAGCTCTTTCATCTCGAGAAAACATTTTTAAAGATGCTCTAAATGAGCCCTGATAATTTAATCTGCCTAATATTACATTTGTTAGAACATCTAATCGTGGGACTAAATTAAATTGTTGAAAAATCATTGCACAGTTTCTTTGCCATGATCTCTTTTCCTTACTTTTTAAATCTAGAATATTTTGACCTTCAATTTCAATCGAACCATCTGTTGCGTCGGTAAGTCGATTTATAATTCTTAGTAATGTTGATTTACCAGCCCCAGATCTACCTATGATTCCTATCATTTGAGGTTTGTTAACCTCAAAAGAAACGTTTTTAACGGCATGATTATCACCGAAAAATTTGTTAACTTTTTTAATAATCATTTGAGGAATTTATTAATCCTCTAATCTTTAATAAATGTTAAAATATTATTAATGAATCTTTTAAATTTTGTTTAAGTTATATGAAATTTAAACCTGAGGTAGAAAATCTAATTTTTTATTAAAAATTGAATTTTAGATCCAATAAAATAACTTTCACTTAACTCTATAGGATTGTTTTTAAAATCGACATTAACAGATGAAGTTTTTAATAGTGCTTCCCCCTCATTTATATTTAATAAATTTGATTTTATTTTGTCTGCAATTTCAGCATTGATTAGAGTTTTTGATCTTTTAATTAGTTTGATATTCAATAAATTAAAAGCTTTGGTTACTGATTGTTTTTTAACAAAATAATTAATAAATTTTGGAAATTTTTTATAAGGAATCGATCTGAGAGTTATTACAGAAGGTGAATTGTTGACAAAACCTATGCTATTTATGCGTGTAACTTTGTCATTTTTTTTTAAGTTGAGTTCTTTTTTTTCAAAAGGATTGCATTCAGCAATATCAAAACTTTTTATTTCAATTCTTACTGATTGGTTTTCTTGAAGTATATTCTCAGTAAATCGTACGTTTTTACTAATTGAGTAATTAATTTTTGATGATTTAACAAATACTCCAAGACCTCTTTTTGAATATATTAAATTATCATCTTTAAGTTCTTTAAAAGCTCTTCTTATAGTGTGTCTATTGACATTGAATTGTTTTGCATAGTCATTCTCAGAATCTAACTTTTTATTAATTTTGTACTTATTTAAAACAATTTCTCTTTTGATTGAATTGTATATTTCCTTCCAAAGCAAATCTTTTGTTGTCATAAAATTTTAATAAATAATATATTGAAATTATTTTTAATTTTAGTACTTGTCTAGTTGTATAGTATTATGAAAAATAAATCAAGAAAACAATGGTTAAGTTATTTAGCAACAGCAGATGAAAATTATCTAATATCGCTTTGGGACAATTTAAATATGAAAATAGAATATAATTGGTTAAGAGAACCTGAGATTGGCAGTGTTATGGTTCAAGGAAAAGCAGGCGTCACAGGTGATAATTTTAATGTTGGAGAAGTAACTATAACGAGATGTTCATTAAGTTTAGATAAAAAAATTCAAGGACATGGTTATGTTCAAGGTAGAAATAAATATAAATCCAAAATTGCAGCTTTGTGTGATGCATTGATGCAAACTGAAAAAAAAGAAATAATTAAAAGAAATATAATTGATAAATTAATTAAATATAAAAATAACAAAAGAAATGAAATATTATCTAAAACAGAAGCTACTAAAGTTGATTTTTTTACCTTGGTAAGAGGTGAGGATAAATAATCTATGGAAGTTGTTTCTAAAAAAAATAATTCTCAAGTAAGTGCTGATTATTTTAGAAGTATTTTGTTTGCAACCTCATATCCCGGTTCAATTGAGACATTAAAAAATATAGATCCCCCTTCGAATATGTTTTCAGCTAGTTGTTCAATAATAAAAACTTTTTGTGATAGTTATTCAAATATTTTTTTAGGTGGTGATGTTAACAATCAAGAAACTATTGATTGGATTAAATTTAATACAGGTGCAAACATTACAGATAAAAAAAATGCAAATTTTACAATTGGTACTTGGGATGATCTTTTACCATTAGATGAATTTAAAAAGGGGGACGAGCAAAATCCTGATCAATCGTGTACAATTATTTGCCAGTCCCAATTTGAAAAACCAAATGCCATAATTTCTGGTCCTGGTATTAAAAGTTCTAAAAGTATATTTTTACCTGATAGAGAGGTTATAAAAAAAAATAACCAGCAATTTCCATTAGGACTTGATTTTTATTTTGTTGATAATGATAAATTTTATTCAATACCAAGATCATTGAAAATAGGAGAGCTATAAAATGTATGTATCAGTAAAAGGTGGGGAAAAGGCAATAAATAACGCACATTCCTGGTTATCCGAAATAAGAAGAGGGGATGTAAATATAGCAGAACTAAATATTAAACAAATTAGTGAACAACTAACTTTAAGTGTTGATAGAGTTATGTCAGAAGGATCTTTATATGACAAAGATTTGTCTGCTCTTGCAATCAAACAGTCTAGAGGTGACTTGATTGAAGCAATTTTTCTAATGAGAGCCTATAGAACTACTTTACCTAGAATTGGTTCAAGCAAACCTATCGAAACTGGCAAAATGTTATGTCTAAGAAGAATATCTGCAACATTTAAAGATATCCCAGGTAAACAAAAGTTAGGCCCAACATTTGACTACACACACCGTTTACTTGATTTCAAGCTTCTTGCTGATGGAGAGTATGAAAAAGCTAAGATTGAAAAATATGATGATAAAGAAATCCCACATGTTTTAAGCTTTTTAAATAAAGAAGGGTTAATTCAGAAAGAAATACCTAGTGGCAAAACATCTAAAGATATTACAAGAAACCCAATTAATTTTCCTTTAACAAGATCTGAACGATTGCAATCTCTTTCAAGAGGAGATGAAGGTTTTCTTCTTGGTTTAGCTTATTCAACACAGAGAGGGTATGCTAGAAATCATGCATTTGTTGGTGAATTAAGAACTGGTTACGTTGAGGTTCAATTTGAAATTCCAGAATTAGGTATAGAAATAAATATTGCTGATGTCATGTTTACTGAGTGTGAGTCAGTAAACCAATTTAAAGGTAGTAAAAAAATACCTGCTCAATTTACCCGTGGATATGGTTTAGTTTTTGGTCAATTAGAGAGAAAAGCTATTTCTATGGCTTTGGTTGACAGATCAATGAGATGGAAAGAATTTGGTGAGGAGTACTTAGGTGTTGCTGCTCAAGATGAAGAATTTGTTATATCTCATTGTGATAATATTCAAGCTACAGGTTTTTTAGAACATATCAAATTACCTCATTATGTAGATTTTCAGGCGGAATTGGATTTAGTAAGAAAAATTAGAGAAGAGTATAAAAAAAATGAACAACGTACTTAAATTTAAAAATAAAAAAAATACTGTTGCAGCTCAAGATGAAATTTATAATTTTGCTTATTTAGACGAAAATACAAAAAGAATGATAAGAAGAGCTTTGATTAAAGCTCTTTGTATACCAGGTTATCAAGTTCCATTTTCATCTAGAGAAATGCCTATGCCATACGGATGGGGAACAGGAGGGGTTCAAGTAACATCGTCATGTTTAACAACTGACGATGTGATAAAAGTTATTGACCAAGGAGCAGATGATACTACAAACGCAGTTTCAATTAGAAATTTCTTTAAAAAAACTGCTAATATTAAGACCACAGAAAAAACAAGCCAAGCTTCGATAATTCAGACAAGACACAGAATTCCAGAAGAAAAGTTAAAAGAAAAACAAATACTTGTTTATCAGGTTCCAATACCAGAACCTCTTGCGTTTTTAGAACCAAGATATCAAGAAACTAAAAAAATGCATGCACTATCAGAATATGGAATTATGCATGTAAAGTTATATGAAGATATTACCAAAAATGGTCATATAGAAACAGCATATGCTTATCCGGTAAAGACAAATGATAGATATATAATGGACCCATCACCTATTCCAAAATTTGATAACCCAAAAATGAACAATAACCCTGCTATTCAATTATTTGGAGCAGGAAGAGAACAAAGAATTTATGCAATACCACCATATACTGAAGTAACGAGTCTTGATTTTGAAGATTATCCATTTGATCCCTCAAAGGCACCTCATAAATGTTCTATTTGTGGATCAAATGAGAGTTTTTTAGATGAAATAATTACTGATGATGACGGTAATAGATCATTTATATGTTCAGATACAAATTATTGTAATCAAAGAATGGAAAATAATTAAATGCAACCAATTTTGTCAGTTCATAATTTAAACAAATATTACGGTAATCAAGTGGGATGCAAAAATATGAATTTGACATTATATCCTGGGGAAGTCGTTGGTGTAGTAGGAGAATCTGGCTCAGGAAAAACAACTTTTATAAATTCCATATCAGGCAATCTTATTCCTGATAGTGGAAAAATCTTAATTGAAACAGGTAATGAAACGATTGATTTTCTAGAAATATCTGAGTCATTGAAAAGGTTATTGATAAGAACTGAATTAGCTTTTGTTCACCAAAATCCTAGAGACGGTTTAAGATTAGATGTAAGTGCTGGTGGAAATATTAGTGAAAGATTAATGTCGATTGGACAAAGAAATTATGGAAATATTAGGCAAACTATTTTTAAATGGTTAGATAAAGTAGAAATCGATAAAAGTAGAGTAGATGATTTTCCAAGAACATTTTCTGGTGGAATGTTGCAAAGATTACAAATAGCAAAAAATTTGGTTACGAGTCCTAAAATAATTTTCATGGACGAACCAACAGGAGGTCTTGATGTTTCTGTTCAAGCAAAAATTTTAGATTTGTTAAGAAAATTAGTTAGAGAATTAAATTTATCAGTTGTAATCGTTTCTCACGATTTAGCAGTGATTAGATTGTTAGCTGATAAAATTATTGTTATGAAAAATGGGGAGGCTGTTGAGTCTGGACTTTGTGATCAGGTATTAGATGATCCGCAACATTCTTATACTCAGTTATTAGTTAGTTCAGTATTACAGGTTTAAAAATGATTGAACTAAATAAAATTACAAAAAAATTTACACTTCATAATCAGGGCAAAACAAACATATTAGTTTTTAATAATTTGAATTTGAAAATTAATCCTGGAGAAATTGTAGCGTTAACAGGACCATCAGGTGTTGGAAAGTCTAGTATTTTAAAAATGATTTATGGAAACTATGTTTTTCAATCAGGACAAATTAAAATTAATAATCACAACATAGATCATACATATCCGAGAAATATTATTGAACTTAGAAAAAATATAATAGGATATGTTAGTCAATTTCTAAGAGTGATACCTCGTGTTCCTACAATTGAAATTGTTATGGAGCCCTTATTAGAAATAAATTCAGATCAAGATGAAGTTCGTGAAAAAGCTGAAAAAATTTTACTAAAACTTAATATAGATAAAAACTTATGGAATTTATCGCCACTAACTTTTTCAGGTGGAGAACAACAAAGAGTTAATGTTGCAAGGGGACTGATTAGAAATTATCCATGTTTATTACTAGATGAACCAACTGCTAGTTTAGATAGTGTTAACAAAGATATTGTTTTGAATTTGATTAATGAAAAAAAGGATAGTGGATCTTCAATAATTGGTATTTTTCATGATGAATACTCACGTAAATATTTAAATGCTAGGGAAATAGATATTACAAAAATATCAGATGCAAAATAACGGTCAGCTTATCGTAGTCGTTGGACCATCAGGATCAGGAAAAGATACTTTATTAAAAAAAGTAATTAAAAAAATTCCTAATTCCATTTTGGTAAAAAGGTACATTACTAGGAAAAAAGATATTAAAAATGAAGATCATTACAGCATATCAATTAAAAATTTTGAAGATAAGATTTTAAAAAAACATTTCTTTGTTTACTGGAAAGCTCATGGTTTTTCATACGGTATTCCATTTAAGGAAATAAAAAAAATAGAGGAAGGTAAAACAGTAATTTTTAATGGATCAAGAAAAGTACTTTTTAAAGTAAAAAAAAAAGTTAATAACGTTAAAATAATTAATATTATTGCCCCATCAACAATTATTAAAAAGAGACTTGTAAATCGAGCTAGAGAAGACAAAAAATCAATTAATAAAAGGATAAAAAGAAAAATTAATTTACTACCGAAAAATATAATTACTATAAATAATAATAAATCAATAGCTATAGGTGCAAATAAATTGAAAAAAATAATTTTAGCTAAGTGAAAAATTTTCTAAATTCTCAAACATTCCTTTTTGGTTTTCACCAAATATATATATTTTATCAAAATTATTTATTTCATTTAAAATGATTTCTTTGTTTCTTTCAATTTTTTTTAACTCAAGGTACAATTTGTTTCCTGTGACCTCTGATGCAAGGGTCATATGGAAATTAAATTCTGACATTAAATAGGGGTATCCCCATTTATATAAAATATTTAATTGTAATTTACTTAGTTTAGAGGGATTTCTTCTATCAATTTCTTTTTTTGTAAGAGGTGACCTAAATTTAAATAATTCTCTAACTAGTCTATTTGATAACTTATTAATGTTATTATTTTTTTTATTTTGAACAAAAGCATAAAAATTATTCATTTTTTTTAATTTAAATTTATAAAATTTAAATTTTTTGAATTTTTTTGCTATTTCCTCAGTTTTTTTAAATAATGTATTGGTACTATAATTTTTGTTTAGTTTAAAAGGAGGAATAAGTGTGCCGTGAAACCCATATTTTTTTGCAATTAAAACATTTTTATCTATGTTTATTAAGTTTTTAATTCCAAATCTGTTTAGATAATTAATTCTATGTTTGTTATTTATTAACTTTGCATTAAGTGGATCCCAACCGAACCAATATCTGCCAAATTCTTCTAGACTACTCTCTTTTGGAGGTGCATAATAAATAGCGTATCTAGAATATTTTTTCATAATTCAACTTATAATACTTATATAAATTTTCTCTAATTTAAAATATTTGTAACAATTCATGTGTATTAAAAAGTGATGCATGAATATATTTTAAACAATGCCATGATAATTAAAAAAGATGAAATCGTTCATGGTCATATCAGGATTAAAGATAACAAGATTGTCGATATAAGTACTGGATTAAGTAATAACAAAAGTTCTATAGACTGCGAAAAAGATTATATTTCGCCAGGATTGGTTGAATTACATACTGACAATCTTGAAAGACACATGACACCAAGACCTAAAGTTTCATTTCCAGTAGAAAATGCAATTTTATCTCATGATAGAGAATTAGCATCTGTTGGAATAACTACAGTTTTTGATGCATTAAGAGTTGGTTCTATTGAAAAAACAGGAAAATATAAAAAATATGCAAAAAACTGTTCGGATATAATTTCAAGTTTTAAAAAAGATAATATTCTCAAGATTGATCACAAAATACATTTAAGAGCTGAAACTTGTTCGGAGAATTTGATTGATGAATTAGACGAATACAATGAAACTCACGATGTAAAACTGATTAGTATAATGGATCATACACCAGGTCAGAGGCAATTTAGAGTTATAGATAAGTACAAAGAATATCTTTCAATTAAACACGGTATGACAGAAAATGAAATGGAAATTCATTTTGATCACTTAAAAAATCTTCAAAAAAAAAATAGCAAGAAACACATAGATAAAATTTTAGAATTTAAATCATCATATGATTGTATTTTGGCTAGTCACGACGATACCACAGAAAATGATGTTCATAATTCAAATAAATATGGAGTAAAATTGGCTGAATTTCCAACAACATTAGAAGCAGCCAAAACTTCTAAAGATTACAATATTAAAGTTATGATGGGATCTCCTAATTTACTAAGAGGAGGTTCACACTCTGGCAATATATCTGCAAAAGAACTCTTAGAAAATGATTGTTTAGATATCTTAAGCTCAGATTATATTCCATCATCATTAATTATATCTGTTGTCAAATGGGGTTTAGAAATTGATAATCTTCCAAAAGCATTTGCAGCAGCTAGTCACGCTCCGTCTATAGCTACAAATTTAAATGACAGGGGTTCCATTGACAATAATAAGAGAGCAGATTTAATAAGGTTTAAAATTTATCAAAATTTACCAGTTGTAAAAAATGTTTGGTCAAACGGAATCCAAGTAAGTTAAAATAACCCAGTTGTATAAGAATACTTAATTATACCTGCAATCATTATCGGGATTTGTAGTGAAAAATTTGTTAATAAAGGTTTATCCTTTGTAATGGTACCAACAATAGTCCAACCGATTATACCTAAACTGTGAGGTATCATGCTATAAGGATAGTAATCTAAATAAAAAGTTAATATTCCTAAAAGCGTCAAAACTGTGCTTGTCCATTTTAATATTCTGATATTTGCAGTCATTTTCTCTCCTTTTTTTTAAATTTATTACCATTTTAAATTATGATAATATTATTTTAAAGATTTGTTAAAATTAGTTTCTATTAATGCTTAATTAAATTATTAATAAAATTTATTAATTTTAAATTATTTATTTAATGCATCTTCAAGATAATCTAATCTATCTTGACCCCAAAAAATCTCATTATTTAAGACATACGAAGGAGCGCCAAATACATCATTATCAACCGCATCTTTTGAATTTTTTTGATATTCCAAGTTTACATCTTCAGATAAAGCTAATTTCTTCATTTCTTCAAAGTTTAAATTTAATTTTTCACAAATTTCCTGAAGTGTATTGTGATCAGAAAGATCTTTATCCATAGACCATAAATATTTTAAACATTCATTTCCAAAATGAAGTTTATTACCCAATTTATTTGAAGCTATTACAAATTTTGCTGGTAAGTGCGGGTCTTTAGGTGGAAAAAACTTTGGCTTTTTAATAATCGGCAAACCCAGTTTATTTGAAATTCTCTCCAGTTCTACAAGTCTATATTTTTGTCTAGCAGGATGTCTTTTAGGAACTGGCAATCCTCCAGTATTTGGAAATATTTCGCCAACTAAATCAAGTGGTTTTTCAGTAACCTCTAAATTATATTTGCTTACTATTTTTGTAAATCTATCAGCTCCTAGATAACTAAATGGAGATAGGACACTAAAATAATATTCAATTTTCATTTTTTAAACACACTTCTTGCAAATTCCAAAAAACTCTAAATTGTATTTACTATATTTCATTCCTTTATTATCTTTAAAATCTCTTAGGTGTTCTGATAATTTATGATCATGAATTTCAGTAACATCTTCACAACTTTCACAAATCGAAAAAACAGTAGCTTTAGCAATTTGACATTTTGAATTTTTACAAGCGATGAAAGCGTTTCTACTTTCTATTTTATGAATTTTTCCGATTTTGACTAGTTTTTTTAACGCTCTATAAACTTGCAAAGGAGCATTAATACCTTTTTTTTTAACATCAAATAAAATTGAGTATGCTTTTAATGGTTGATCAGATTTTTCAATTAAATCTAAAATTATTTTTTGGTTTTTAGTTAATGTTTCTTGTTTTTGCATTTAATTATTTTTTATAATATTCCATTAATTTTTCAATTGTATCGTTTGTTTAACTTTAAGTAATGAAAAAATAAACAAGACAAGAGCTGCAGCAATTATGGATGGACCTGATGGAGTGTTAAATTCTAAAGATGAGAATAATCCTATAAACACTGATAACAATCCTCCTATTATTGCAAAAATCACCATCTTTTTCGGGTTATCTGAAAGATTTCTAGCCATAGCAGTTGGTATAATTAACATTCCTGTAATTAATAGCACTCCAACTAATTTGATAGATATGGCAATTATTGCGGCCAATAAGACTGTAAAGACTGCTTTTGCTCTTTCAGGGTTTAGACCTTCTGCCTGTGCTAATTCATAATTTACAGTTGAGGCGAACAATGGTTTCCATATTAATCTTAAAACCAATAAAATTAAGGCTCCACCAACCCATATTGTTATCAAATCTTTTTTATTAACTGCTAATATATCCCCAAACAACAATCCCATAATATCAAATCTAATAAAGGTTAAAAATCCAATCACCACTAATCCAACTGCTAATGACGAGTGGGCCAAAAGCCCTAACAATGCATCACTTGGAAGATTAGTTTTTTTTTGTAGTTGTATTAAAATTAATGCAATTGCTGATGAAATTAAAAATATTGAAACAGCAATATTAAATTCTAATGAATATGCAATTGTTACACCTAGTAATGCGGAGTGGGCGAGTGTATCTCCAAAATAAGACAATCTCCTCCACACAACAAAACAACCAAGTGGTCCCGCAACAAAAGCAATACCAATACCTGCAACCAACGCTCTTATAAAAAAATCGTCAAACATATCAATTTTTTTTTATATCCCCATCATTAGCATGAACATGATCGTGCTTATGTTCATAAATTGAAAGAGTTTGAGAGGCTTGTTCGCCAAACAATGCTTTGTATTCACTATTTTTTGCAACTTCTTTAGGTGAACCTGAACAACAGACATGACCATTTAAACAAACAACATGATCGGTAGCGCTCATTACTGTATGTAAGTCATGGGATATTAATAAAATACCGCAATTTAATTTTTCTGAAATTTCTTTAATTAATTCATACAAGGCAATTTCTCCTGTAAAATCTACACCTTGAACTGGCTCATCAAGCACTAACAATTCAGGTTTTTTTGAAATAGCTCTGGCAAGTAACACTCTTTGAAATTCTCCACCTGATAAATTTCCCAAACTTTTATCTTTTAAATTAATTACTCCAGTTAATGAAAGTGCTTCATCAATTACGTCTTCTGTAAGATTATCTGTTAAAAGCATAAAATCTCTAACTCTTAGAGGAAGCGTCCAATCTATTGATATTTTTTGTGGAACATAACCAATATTATTTGTGAATTTTTCAACTTGACCCTCAATATTTTTAAATAAACCTAGAGCAATTTTAGCAGTTGTGCTTTTACCAGAACCATTAGGACCAATTAAGGTAACAATTTTACCTTTTTCGACTTGCAAAGAAACACCTTGAACAAGCCACTTTTGATTTTGTTGAAAACCAACATTGTTTAATTTTACTAAAATATTATTTCCCATGCTCATTTATTCACTTGACTTAAATATGTTATATTATTACACAGCGTTATATTATAACAATTAACAATAACCAAATATTATGAAAAATCTAAAAAAATCTTCAATAATCTTAACAATACTATCATTTTTAACTTTATTTACATCAGCAAATGCCGACATCAAAGTCGTTGCATCAATTAAGCCAATACACTCTTTAGCTAGCTATTTAATGGATGGTGTAGCTAAACCAGATTTAATAGTTGAAGGATACGCTTCACCACATGGATTTGCCATGAAACCCTCGCATGCAAAAATGTTACAAGATGCTGACATTGTTTTTTGGGTAGGTGAAGATTTAGAAAATTTTTTAGAAAAACCGTTAGACTCAATTGCTAATGAGGCAGAAAAAATTGAGTTATTAGAGATTAAAGGTTTAGTTAAATTAAAATTTAGAGAGAGAAATATTTTTGATGACCATGACGATCACGATGATCATGATGATCACGGACACAAGAAAAAAGATGATCACGATGATCATGACCATGCAAAAAAAGAAGATGGGCATAAAGAGGACGATCATGACGATCATGGACATAAAAAAAAGGATGACCACGATGATCATGACCATGCAAAAAAAGAAGATGGGCATGATGACCATGATGATCATGATGGACACGAAGGACACCACCACGGTGAATTTGATCCACATATTTGGTTAGACCCAATTAATGCAAAAGTTATTTTATTTGAAATGTCTAAGCACTTAATTGAAAATGACCCAACAAATGAAGCTGCTTATAGAGCAAATTTAAGTAAGGCTTATAAAGAAATTGATAAACTTACAAAAGATGTAACTGCAGAACTTAATGAAAGTACTGCCTCGATCGTTTTTCACGACGCTTACCAATACTTTGAGAAAAGATTTAATGTAAATATATTAGGAGCTTTCACAGTTAATACAGATGTATTACCTGGTGCGGAACAACTTTCAGAAATCAGAGAAGTAATTGAGCACGATAAAGTAGCTTGTGTATTTTCTGAGCCTCAATTTAATCCAGACATCATTAAAGCTGTTGCAAAAGATATGAATATTAAAACCGGTATTGTTGATCCGTTGGGTGCAACTTTAACTCCTGGAAAAGGTTTATATTTTGATTTAATAAAAAATATGTCAAAATCCTTTAAAGGATGTTAATTTAATTAATGGAAGAAACTAACAAACAAGTTCCTGTTACTGTTTTAACAGGCTTTTTAGGTGCTGGAAAAACTACTCTTTTAAATAGAATATTAACTGAGCAGCATGGCAAAAAATATGCTGTGATAGTTAATGAATTTGGTGAGCAGGGCATTGATAACGATTTAGTTGTTGATGCTGATGAAGAGGTGTTTGAAATGAACAACGGTTGCATTTGTTGTACTGTAAGAGGAGACCTAATCAGGATTTTAAGTGGTCTTATGAAACGAGCGGATAAGCTTGATGCAATCATAGTAGAAACAACAGGATTAGCTGATCCAGCTCCTGTTGCACAAACTTTTTTTGTAGATCAAGATGTTGCTGATCGTACAAAGTTAGATGCAATTGTTACAGTTGCTGATGCTGTTCATTTAAGTACACAATTAACAGATCATCACGAAGCAGAGGAGCAAATTGCCTTTGCAGACGTTGTATTATTAAACAAAATAGATCTTGTTGATGAAAGTGGATTAGAAGTTGTTAAAGAAAGAATTAAAAAAATTAATCCTTTCGCAAAAATTATAAATACAACCAAATGTGGAGTATCTTTAAATGAGATTTTAAATCTTGATGCATTTAGTTTAAAACGTGTTTTAGATGTTGAGCCTGATTTTCTAACATCAGATCATGACCATGAGCATGATGATGATGTAACTAGCTTATCATTTGTCTCTGATACCCCTTTAGACATGGAAAAGTTTCAAGATTGGTTTAGTAAACTATTACAAACCAAAGGTCAGGATATTTTAAGAACCAAAGGTATACTTGACTTTACAGGAGAAAGTGATCGATATGTATTTCAAGGTGTACATATGCTTATGGATGCCTCACCAATGGGTAAATGGCCTGAGGGTAAAGAACGAAGTTCTCGACTAGTCTTCATTGGTCGAAACCTAGAAAGTATGAATTTAAAAGAAGGATTTGAAAACTGTAAATCGGCATGAAGGCTGATACAAGTCAATTCCCAGAATTAGATAAGACTAAATTTGAACAAAGAGGAACAGAGTTTAAACTTGGAATTCCTGTAACTAATGCGGTTACAGTTGGTAACTCAATAGTAGTTGGATTTGGTGATGGCACAGTAAGAATTTTTACATCTGGCAAAAGTTCTGAACCAATAAAAGCTCACAAAGGCATTGTACTCTGCATGTCTAAAGATGGTGATAATATTTTAACTGGTGGAGATGATGGTCGATTTTTAAAAATTTCCCTTGATGGAAAGATTAGTGAGATTGGTAACTTTGGTACGCGTTGGGTAGATCATGTTACAGCAAATAATGGAAGTCTAGTTTGTTCATCTGGAAATATTGTTTATCTTTGGTCGCCAAATCATAAAGAGCCAAAATTATTTGAGCATAATAGCACTATTGGAGGTATAGCATTTGATGCCAAAGGCAGAAGATTGGCAGTTTCTCGTTACGGAGGAGTAACTCTTTGGAAAAAAGATTATAGCAACAAATGGAATTCATCAGAATTAAATTGGAAGGGTTCTCACAACAAAGTAATTTTTAGTCCTGATGGTAAATACCTGGTAACATCAATGCAGGAAAACCAACTACATTTTTGGCGATTAAAAGACAAAATTGACTCAGCAATGTCTGGATATGGTGCAAAAATTAAAAGTTTTGCCTTCGTAGATGACTCAAAATATTTAGCTACATCAGGAGCTAAAGAAGCAGTATGTTGGCCATTCGATGGAGATGGACCAGTAGGTCGAGAACCCATTTGTCTTCCTTATGTAGGAAATAAATTAGTTACATTCGTTGAACCATTCCCAAATGAAAATGCAATTTTAACTGGGTTAAGTGACGGTTCGGTTTTTTTGTCAGAAATCGAAAAGGCAAGCAATACAATTATTATTCGAAGCTTTACAGAATTTGAAGTTTCTGCCATTGCAGTAACCAAAGATTGCTCACATCTATTAATTGGTGACATGGGAGGAAATATTTTATGGACATCGATTTGGGATGAGGAAAAAAAATAATTTATGTTTAATAAAAAGAAACCTAACGCTGAAACTATTAGAAATTTAAAACTTGTATTTTCAAAAAAACATCAAATTCCAGAAAAATCTATTTTAAGCATGACTGAGTTAAGTTGTCATGAACCTAATTGCCCTCCTATAGAGACAATAATAACTGAAAGAGCAGAAGATGGGAAAGTAAGGAATTGGCGTATAGCTAAGCCCATTAGTGAAATTCAAGAAATTGATATTGATAATTTAAACAAAGAACACAATCATAATCATTAAAAATAATTGAACTTTTCAATTAAATAAGATCTAATAAAATTAATGACAACAATTCCTTTAACTTTGAATGAAATTTATAATCTGGCTAATAAAACTTTACTCGCTAATGGATGTGACGAAGAAACATCAAACATTTTATCTGATTTAATAATGAAAGCTGAAAGAGATGGTTCGCTATCTCACGGATTATTTAGATTGCCTGCATATATTTCAGGCTTAAAAAGTGGAAAAATAAATGGCAAAAGCAGACCAGTAGTTTCAAAGATAACCTCAAGCGTCATCAAAGTAGATGGAAAAAATTGTTTAGCACCAATGGTGTTAGAAAAAGGAATTCCTGAATTAATTAAAGCGGCAAGAGAAAATGGTATAGCGGTTTTAGCAATAACAAATTCTCATCACATGGCTGCAATGTGGCCCGAAACAGAGGCAATTGCAGAGCAAGGTTTGGTTGCTTTTGCATGCACATCTTACAAACCAGCTGTTGCGCCTGCTGGATCAATTAAACCTCTTTTTGGAACAAATCCAATTTCATTTGCTTGGCCAAGAAAAAACAAACCTCCAGTTGTTTACGATATGGCAACAGCTTCAATGGCTATGGGTGAAGTTCAAGTTGCTAAAAGAGAAGGTCATAAAGTTCCATTAGGCACAGGATTAACAAAAGAAGGAAAGGACACAACTGATCCAGCTGAAATAGCAGATGGGGGTGTTTTATTGCCTTTCGGCGGATATAAAGGCTCTGGGATTGCGATGATGGTCGAATTGCTTGCAGGTGCCTTAGTAGGGGATAATTTTAGTTTTGAGACAGCTGAGAAGGATAATAATGATGGAGGTCCTCCAAGTGGTGGTGAGCTTATCTTAGCCATATCTCCAGATAAATTATCACAAAATAATTGGGACGAACATTCATCAAAATTTTTTGAAAAAATGAAAGCGATGGGTGATGTCAGACTTCCTGGTGAAAGAAGACATAAGAATAGATTAGATAAAGGACCTAGACATATTAATGAGGATCTAGTTAATAAAATTAAATCTTTAAGCTAATTCTAATTCAATTGGTGTATGATCAGATGGTTTTTCTCTACCTCTAGGATATTTATTAACTTTAACATCCTTAATATTATTCAGTAAACTGTTAGTCACTAAAAAGTGATCAATCCGCATTCCATTATTTTTTTGCCAAGCACCACTTGTGTAATCCCAAAAAGTATATTCTTCTTTATCAGGATAAATATATCTAAACGCATCGTGAAATCCCAAATTAAACATTTCTCTTAATTTTTTCCTAATCTCAATTCTAAAAAGAGCATCATTTTTATATCCTTTAGGGTCGTGAACATCTTCAGCAGAAGGTATTATATTAAAGTCACCTGCAATAATTATATTATCATAACTTTTTAAAAGTGTTTTAAGTTTTTTAATTAAACTATTTAGCCAATATAATTTATAATCATATTTTTCAGTATCTACTGGGTTACCATTTGGCGTATAAATATTTATAATTTTAATAGTTTTAGATTTATACTTTGCATCTGCTGTAATTATTCGCGATTGTTTGTTCTTATCTTTAAAAATATCTTTTTCGATTTTATCTAATTTTTTTTTGGAAAGTATTGCTACGCCGTTGTAACTTTTTTGTCCAAATACATAACTTTCATATTTGAGTTTTTTAATATCATCAAATGGATAAGTTTCCTCTTGAGTTTTTATTTCTTGAGTTAATACAATATCAGGATTGAACTTTTTTAAATATTCCTGAACATTTAATATTCTTGCTCTAATAGAATTTACATTCCATGAGCTAATTATCATTAAAGAGAAAATGAAACACCACAACCGCAAGATGATTTGCTTTGTGGGTTACTAATTTTAAATTGGTCTCCGATTAATTCTTTTACGAAATCAACCTCTGATCCTTTCAAGAGATCAGCTGAAGTTTTATCTATTAAAATATTATCTTGTCTCAAATCGTCGTCTTGAGGTGTTTTATCAAATGAGAAATCATACTGAAACCCAGAGCATCCACCGCCTTTGATAGCGATTCTAAAAAAAGAACCTTCATCTTTAGATGACAGAAGGTTATTGATTTGTTTTATCGCATTATCTGTAAATTTAATTTCTTTAATCATTATTTATCGCTGTTATTACTAATATAATTAATATTTGCCATTTTTAAAGAATGAATAATTACTCAAAATTAGGTTTTTTTACATCAAAAGGTCGCTTAAATTTAGAGCCAAATAGCTCTTTTAGAACGCCTTTTCAAAGAGATAGGGATAGAATAGTCCATTCTGCATCTTTTAGAAGATTAAAGCACAAAACCCAAGTTTTTGTTAATACAGAAGGTGACCATTATAGAACGAGAATAACTCATTCATTAGAGGTTGCTCAAATTGCAAGATCAATATCTAGGTATTTGAATTTAAATGATGATTTAGTTGAAACACTAAGTCTAGCCCATGATATGGGGCATACACCATTTGGGCATGCTGGTGAAGAAGCTTTGAATGAATCAATGGCAATGCATGGTGGTTTTGATCATAATCTTCAAACCTTAAGAATAGTGATGTTCATAGAAAATAAATATTTAAAATTTAAAGGTTTAAATTTAACAATTGAAACACTGGATGGCCTTTTAAAACATAACGGACCAATACATAATATTGATAAAATAAATAGAATAATTGGAGCTAAAAAATTTAAACAAAAAATTAATTTTAAAAAAAATTCTTCTCTTGAGGCACAGATTGCATCTATATCTGATGATATAGCCTATAATAATCATGACATACAAGATGGAATTAAGGCTAAATTGTTTTCTCTAAATCAATTATGTGAAATTAATTTTTTTAAAGAAATCTATAAATCTTATAAAACAAAAATTAATCGCTCAAATAAAGATATAATAGTTTATCAAATTATAAGAGACTCGATAAATTTAATGGTGCAAGATGTAATTAAAAATAGTATTAAAAATTTAAAGAAAAATAAGATTAATACTAAAAAAGATGTTCAAATGTATAAAGATAAAGTAATCAATTTTTCTAATAAATTTTTATCTATAGAAAAAGAAGTCAAAAATTTTTTAAAATTAAATATGTATAAAAATAAGATTGTGCAATTGAAAAATAATCATGGAAAAAAAATAGTAGAAAATTTATTTAAAATAATAGAAAAGAAACCAAAAAAGTTTATTGTCAATAAATTTATCGACAATAATAAATATAGAGCAATTTCTGATTATATATCAGGAATGACTGATAGATACGCAATACAATTATACAAGTCAAACAAATGAATATATTTGAAAATTATTTATTAAAGATAGAAAAAATTATTAAGTCTGCTCACAAAGATAATTTGTTAGAGTTGCCAGATAATTTATCAGGCATAAATGTTGATATACCACCTGCAAAGTTTACTGGAGATATTTCCACAAATGTTGCAATGGTATTATCAAAAATTAATAAAAAACCTCCACTTGAACTTGCTAAACAGATAGCTAACTTGATAAAAGATAGTGATAACAATATCGACGAAATTAGCATTGAAAAACCAGGTTTTATCAATCTAAAATTTAAAAATGAATTTTGGAATGGTTTCATATTAGATGTCTTAAATAATTCATCATATGGAAGTAGCACGAGTGGAAGAAAAAATAGTTTTTTAGTAGAATTTGTATCTGCAAATCCAACTGGACCTTTACACGTAGGCCACTCAAGAGGCGCTATACTTGGAGATGTAATATCTAATCTTTTATCCTTTAATGGTCATAAAGTTACTAAAGAATATTATGTCAATGATTATGGAAATCAAATTTCTCATTTTACAAGATCTGTTTATTTAAGAATAAAAGAAATTCTTTACGATGAAACTTTCCCGATAGAAGATACTGAATTATATCCTGGAGACTATCTTATAGATATAGCAAAAAAAATAATTTCAAAAAACAAAGATTTAGATTTCAAAAATTTTGAGTCAGTTTCAGAAAAACTAAAAAAACTTTCAATACAAGAATCTTTAAAATTAATAAAAATCAATTTGGAAAATCTTGGTATAAAGCATGATAATTTTGCAAGTGAAACTGATATAATAAATAACAATGAAGTTGATGAAGTAATTAAAAATTTAAAAGATAAAAAATATATTTATGAGGGAAAAATTAAAGCACCTGAGGGAGAAAGCAAAGAGAATTGGGTAGAAAGAGAGCAATTATTGTTTAAATCTACAGATTTTGGTGATGATAAAGATAGAGCACTTCAAAAAGAAGATAAATCTTGGACATATTTTGCAAGTGATGTTGCTTATCATAATACAAAATTAAAAAGAAATTTTAATATTCTTATAAATATTCTTGGTGCTGATCACGCTGGTTATATTAAAAGAATAACTTCTGTAGTTGAAGCGTTGTCAGGTGAAAAAAATAAGTTAATTTGCAAAGTAAGTCAGTTAGTAAAACTCATTAAGGACAAAAAACCTTTTAAAATGTCTAAAAGAAAAGGTGATTATATTACTATTGAGGATCTTATTAATGAAGTGGGTAAGGATGCAACAAGGTTTATTATGTTAAGCAGAAGTAGTGATGCGGAAATTGATTTTGATTTTGACAAAGTAAAAGAAAAATCGAAAGAAAACCCTATTTACTATGTTCAGTATGCATATGCTAGAATTTCGTCAGTTTTTAGAAATACCCAAAATGATATCAATAGCAAACTTGAGATTAAAAATTCAGATTTTAATTTTGTGAATGAGGAAATAAAGTTATTCAAAAAAATTAGTGAATGGCCTAAATGTGTTGAAGTTTCTTCAGAAAAATTAGAACCACATAGAATTTCAGTTTATCTTTATGAATTAGCTTCTGAATTTCACTCTTATTGGAATATGGGTAAGGATGATGTTTCTAAAAGATTTATCGAGGAAGACAATACAATTAAAATGGAAAAACTAGTTTTCCTTAAATCTATAGCCAATACTTTGAAAACAGGTATGAATATTTTGGGTGTAGATACACCTGAAAAAATGTAATGATTAAAGAACTAAAGTATCTTTTTTTTCTTATTATGATTTTCTTCTTTATTTTTTTTACTGCCAGATACTATTTCTCTGATGAAAATATTAAGAAATCTTATAGATCACTTTCTTCAATTGATGAAAAAATTAATAATATCGAAAAAGATCTTATATTATTAGAAAATGATACAGAAAATATTATTGAATATGTAGAATTTAAAAATAATAAGAAAAAAAATAAATATTCTTTTTGGGAACTTCTTTATAATGACAAATAAATCCCATAGATCTTTTATATGCGGAATAAAAGGTAAATATCTTACCCAAAAGGAAATAAGTTTTTTAAAAAAATATAAACCATGGGGAATTATTTTATTTTCTAGAAATATAAATTCTATAAATCAAACTAAAAAATTAACAAATTCTATTAAAAAAATATTTAAAAATAAAAATTATCCTATTTTGATAGATGAAGAAGGCGGTAGAGTTAGTAGATTAAGGAAATTTATTGATAATTCAATTTTTTCAGCAGAATACTTTGGTAAGCTATTTAATAAAGATAAAAAAAAATTTAATATATATTATAATGTCTATGTAAAACAAATTTCATACCTATTAAAATTATTAGGCATAAACATCAATACAGTTCCTGTTCTAGACATTAAAAGAAAAAATTTTCATAGGATTGTTGATGACAGATCATTTTCAAGTAACAAAAAAATAGTATCAGCAATGGGAGATATTTGTATCAATCATTTTCATAAAAATGGTGTTGCAACAGTGATGAAACACATACCAGGGCATGGTCTAGCTAAAGTAGATAGTCATAAAAACCTTCCTAAAATAACAAAAAATGAGAACTATTTAGTTAAAAATGATTTTTATACTTTTAAAAATAAGAAAGCATTGATCGCAATGACAGGACATTTACTTTTTCATAAAATTGATCCACAAAATAATGTTACCCATTCAAAAAAAATTATTAGTTTAATAAGAAATAAAATAAAATTTAAAAATCTAATTTTAACAGACGATCTTTCAATGAAAGCTTTAAAAGATAAACTTGATGTTAGAGTAAAAAAATCTTTTTTAGCGGGATGCAATTTAGCCTTACATTGTAATGGAAATTTAAGTGAAATGGTAACAGTTGCACAAAATTCACCAAAATTAGACAAATTTGTAACAAAAAAAACATCACAATTAATAAAAATTATAGGTTAGAGTAATTTACTATGTCTGATGATTCTTTAGACTTTAATGTAAATTTAAATAATTTCAGTGGTTCCCTTGAAATATTGCTTGATCTTGCTAAATCGCAAAAAGTTGATTTAGAAGAAATTTCTATTACAAAACTTGCTGATCAATTCCATCAATATCTAACAGAAAAAGAAAATATAAATTTAGAAATAGCCTCTGAATATTTGTTAATGGCAACTTGGCTTACTTATTTGAAATCAAAATTATTACTTCCTGAAACTGATGAGGAGGAGTTTAAAGCTTTTGAAGTTGCTGAGAAACTTAAATTACAATTAAAAAAATTAGAATTAATTAGATTATTATCATCTCAAATGTTAGACAGAAAAAGATTAGGTAGAGATGTTTTTATGCGTGGTTCTAAAAGTGGTGTAAAGTCGATATACGACAAAAAAGTTTCTTTAACATTATTTGAATTATTAAAAGCATATTCAGGAATAGTCATGACTAAAGATTTTCATACTATGAACATACCTAAACTTCCTGTTTTTACTACTGAAGATGCTATTAAAAGAATAAAAGAGTTCTTTGGTACACTCAATGATTGGAAAAATTTGTCTGAGTTGGTTCCTTCTGGATTTAATAAGTCTCCTAATTTAAAAAGAACAGGTAAAGCAGGAATTTTCGCTGGCTCTTTAGAATTGGTAAAAGAAGGAAATATATCTTTAAAACAAAAAGAATTATTCGATGATATCTATGTTAAGGAAAATTAATGAACAAAACTAAAAAAAATAATATTGTAAGTTTTCCAACTAAACTCACTGATGTAGAAAGAGAGATTGAAGCTATTGTATTTGCTGCTGCTGAACCTCTTTCAGTTGAAACAATAGAGTCTAAATTATCAAAACAAACAGATATTCAAAAATCACTGGAAAAACTAAGAGATTTCTACTCAAATAGAGGTATTAATTTGATTTGCATATCTAATAAATGGTCATTTAGAACTGCAGTTAATTTATCTTCTTTAATGTCAGAACAAAAAACTGTTGAAAAAAAATTATCTAGAGCTGCAATCGAAACTCTTGCTATTATTGTCTATCATCAACCGGTTACAAGGTCTGAAATTGAAGAGATTAGAGGTGTAGCTTTTGGAACTAATACTTTAGAAATTCTAATGGAGTTAAATTGGGTTAAACATGAAGGTAGAAAAAATGTTCCTGGCAAACCAATACAATATGGAACCACAGATGAATTTTTAAGCCATTTTAATCTGCAAAAATTGTCAGATTTACCAACCGTGAATGAATTAGGTTCAGCAGGATTAATTGATACATCAAGTGTAGACTCTTCAATATTTGGAACAGGCAAATTTTTTAAAGAAAAACAAGTCGATAAAAAGGAAAATATTTATTCTGATATTGATGAAATGTTAAGCAGTACCCTTAAATCTGACGAAACCTAAAAAATCACTTTTAATAAATCAATAATAAGGTTATAAATAATTTATGAGTATAGGATTTTGGCAAATAGCAATTGTAGTAATTTTAGTAGTGTTACTTTTTGGCAGAGGAAAAATCTCTAGTCTGATGGGTGATGTTGCTAAAGGGATCAAAAGTTTTAAAAAGGGTATGGCTACAGATGTTACTGATGAAGACCAAACTAAAAATATTTCAGAGAATCAAGACTCTAATAAAAAAGAATAACAAATGCCGTCAATTGGCTGGCTAGAAATACTAATCATAGTCTCAATAGCAATTATTGTAGTAGGTCCTAAAGATTTTCCTTACATGTTAAAAAAAATTGGTTCATGGATCGGTACAGCAAAAAGATATGTTCGCGATGTTCAAGGACAAGTTAGTGATTTAACAAATGAAACTTTAAATACAGATTTAGACGAAAAACCTAAGTCAGAAAATCAAGAGAGAAAAAAAGATGAGTAAAGATAAAGAGGGTAGTTTCATAAGTCATTTAACTGAATTAAGAAAAAGATTAATAAACTCATTTATATTTTTAGCTATTTTATTTGTAATTTGTTATTATTTTTCTGAGTACATTTATGGATTTTTAGTTGAACCATATGCGAATGCAGTAAAGGATGACGACACAAATAGAAGATTAATATTTACTGCTCTTCAAGAAACATTTCTAACATACTTAAAGGTTTCTTTTTTTGCTGCTTTTTTTATTACAAGCCCATTTATACTAATCCAAATTTGGAAATTTATAGCACCTGGTCTTTATAATCATGAAAAGAAAGCTATAATGCCCTACTTGGTGGTAACTCCAATTCTATTTTTGCTTGGAGGTATGTTAGTTTATTACTTAATAATGCCTTTAGCTATAAAGTTTTTTTTATCATTCGAGAGCTTAGGTGCAGCAACCAATCTACCAATTCAATTAGAAGCTAAAGTAAACGAGTATTTATCATTGGTAATGAAGCTTATTTTTGCATTTGGTTTAAGTTTTCAATTACCAGTAGTATTAAGTTTGTTAGCTAGAATTGGAGTTGTGAATTCAACATTTTTAAAAGAGAGAAGAAAATATGTTGTTGTAATTATATTTGCAGCAGCAGCTATATTAACGCCACCAGATCCAATCACTCAAATTGGTTTGGGTATACCTTTATTAATTTTATATGAATTATCAATAATATCAGTAGGAATAATTGAAAAGAAAGCAGCAGAAAAAAATGCACAATATTAAAGATATTAGAAAAGACTTTGAAAATTTTAAGGATAAACTTAAAAATCGAAATATTGATATAAGCCTTGATAACATAATAAGTTTAGATGAAGAAAATAGAAAGTTTATTCAAGAAAAAGAAAAATTTGAAATGGAAAAAAAATCTATTTCAAAATCTAAAGACCAAAGTTTATTTGAAAAATCAAAAGACCTTTCTTTAAAAATTGAGGAAATTAACAAAAATCAAATAAAATTACAAAGGCAGATTACTGATATTTTATCTTCTATACCCAATATACCATTGAGCGATGTCCCAGTAGGACAGAATGAAAATTCTAATAAAGAAATTGAAAAAAAAGGTGAAATAAAAGAATTTAATTTTAAGCCTAAATCTCATTATGAATTAGGAGATAAATTAAATTTGCTTGATTTTGACCTAGCAACAAAAACAACTGGTTCTAGATTTGTATTTGTTAAAAAAGAATTAGCGCAATTAGAAAGAGCAATATCAAATTATATGATTGATACACATACTCAAAAAAATGGTTATACAGAAATATCGCCTCCATTAATCGCAACTGCTGAAACAATGTTTGGCACTGGACAATTGCCAAAATTTGAAAATGATCAATTTGAAATTAAACTTGATGAAGGTGAAGAAAGAAAGTTTCTAATACCAACCGCTGAAGTAATTTTGACAAATATTGTAAAAAATCGAATTTTGGATAAGAAAGAATTACCTATAAGAGTAGTTGCATCAACACCATGTTTTAGAAAAGAGGCAGGTAGTTACGGTAAAGATACTAAAGGTATGATCAGACAGCACCAATTTTATAAAGTGGAACTAGTAAGTATTGTAGAAAACAATAAATGTTCAGAAGAGTTAGAGAGAATGTCTAAATCTGCCACAATGATTTTGGATGCGTTAAAACTTCCTTATAGAAAAATTGTTTTATGTACTGGTGATATGGGTTTTAGTGCAGAAAAAACCTATGACATTGAGGTTTGGCTTCCATCTGAAAATAAGTATAGAGAGATTTCAAGCTGTTCATCTTGTGGTTCATTCCAAGCAAGGAGAATGAAAGCTAGATATAAAGGACAAAACAATTCAAAAGAATTTGTTGGTACACTTAATGGTAGTGGATTAGCCGTTGGTAGAACTATGATTGCTATTATGGAAAATTATCAAACTGAAGATGGATCTGTTTTGATACCTGATGTTCTTAAGCCATATATGCCAAATATAGATAAAATTTCTATCAATTAAGAGTTGAGTTTGAATAATAGATAGGATAAATAGCCTTAACTTAATAGGATACGTTATGGATGCTGGAATTGGACAATTTATACCATTAGTTTTAATTTTTGTTATTTTCTATTTTTTTCTGATTAGACCTCAACAGAAAAAAGTAAAAGATCATAAGGCTATGGTAGAAGCACTTAAAAGAGGAGACAAAGTCATAACCTCTGGAGGAATAGTTGGTACCGTTGAAAGAATAATTGATAACGAAAAAGTTGAGGTAAAAATTTCTGATAATGTGAATGTCGAAGTTGTCAGAGCAACTGGAATTCAAGGTTTAGTAAGCTCTACAGAACCAAAAAAATAACATCATAAAAAAGTGTTATACTTTTCAAAATTACGAATAATTTCAGTAATTGTTTTTACAATTATTTTTTCCTATTTCGCTTTTTCAAATTTTGTTAAATTTGATGACAAATTTTTTTCAAAAAATATAAATTTAGGTTTAGACTTACAAGGTGGATCTTACTTACTTCTTGAGATAGATAATCGACCAGTAATTACTCAAAAACTACAGGCAAAAATAATTGAATTAAAGAGATATTTTAAGGAAAAACAAATAACTCTTAAAAATTTTTCACTCAAAGGTGACACAATTTTATTTGAAACAACAGATAATGAAATTGAAAATGTTAAAAATATTTTAAATGATAAAGAAAGTGATGTTAATACTTATTATCCAACATACAAATCTCATGAATTCGATGTTTTAGAAGATGGAAATCTTTTCTCATTAAATTATTCTAGATATGGTTTAGTCTTATTAAAAAATTCTTCATTAGATCAGGCAATTGAAATTGTAAGAAGAAGAGTTGATGAAGTTGGAACAAATGAACCTAATATTCTAAAAAGAGGAAATGATAGAATTTTAGTTGAATTACCTGGTTTAGATGATCCAAATAGAATTAAATCTTTACTTGGAAAAACTGCAAATCTCACATTCCAATTTATTTCACAAAATAATGAAGAGTCGTTTGGAACAGAAAAACTATCTTTTGAAGATGGTTCCAGAGACGCAATTGTAAGTAAAAGAATAATTTTAAGTGGTGATAATCTAGTTGATGCAAAGCCAACTATGAATTCTCAAACAAACGAAACAGTAGTTTCGTTTAGTTTAGATAGAGTAGGTGCCAAAAAATTTGGTAAAGCAACGAGCACTGGCGTTGGCAAACAATTGGCAATAGTTTTAGATGGTAAAATAATTAGCGCTCCTTCAGTTAGAGAACCTATAGTTGGTGGTTCTGGACAAATTTCAGGTGACTTTACCTTTCAATCTGCAACAGATCTTGCATTGCTACTTAGATCTGGAGCTCTGCCTGCACCTTTAAATATAATTGAAGAAAGAACGGTTGGACCAGATTTAGGTCAAGACTCAATAGACGCTGGTATTTTATCTTTATTTATAGGTTTCTTGCTAGTGATTTTATTTATGATTTACAAGTATAGAGCATTTGGATTAATTGCTAATTTAGCTCTCGTTTCAAATCTCTTTTTGCTAATTGGTATTCTAACTTTGTTTGAAGCAACATTAACCTTGCCTGGAATTGCAGGTATTATTTTAACAGTTGGTATGGCTGTTGATGCAAATGTTTTGATTTTTGAACGTATAAAAGAAGAAACTAAAAATGAAAAAAATCCAATAATAGCTTTTGATGCTGGATATACAAAATCAAGAACAACTATTTTAGATGCAAACATTACAACTCTAATTGCAGCATTCATTTTGTTTTTTATGGGTTCAGGACCTGTAAAAGGTTTTTCAGTAACTTTAGGTATTGGAATTTTGACCACTTTGTTTTCAGTTTATTTCATAGCAAGATTGTTAACTTCTTTGTATGTAGTCAAAAATAAAGATAAGGAGCAGTTACTTTAAATGAGTAATATTTCTTTTAATAAATTCTATAGAAAATTTAATATATTATCACTTGTTCTAATAGTGATTTCATTAGTATTTTTAATTTTTAAAGGTTTAAATTATGGTGTTGATTTCAAAGGTGGTACTTTAATTGAATTAAGAACTACAGATAAAACTAATAATATTAGTCTTATTAGAGATAGCTTTAATCAAATGAATTTAGGTGATGTATCTGTCAAAAAATTTGGCAATGAAACAGACTTTATTGTTAAGTTTGAAAAGCAAAATTCAAATGATCCTGAATTTATTAAAAATATTCAAAATAAATTATCAAGCTCTATTGGCGATGTTGACTTTAGAAGAGTAGAAAATGTTGGCCCTAAAGTAAGCTCAGAGCTCTTAAAATCAGGAATTATTGCTATAAGTTTATCGCTTGCGGCGATGTTATTGTATATTTGGATAAGATTTGAATGGCAGTTTAGCTTAGGAGCTATTTTAGCTATATTTCACGATGTTATAATTACATTAGGTATATTTTCTATTTTTTCACTTGAAATAAACCTTTCAATCGTTGCAGCTGTTTTAACTATTGTTGGTTATTCGATGAACGACACAGTTGTTATATTCGATAGGGTTAGAGAAAATTTAAGAAAGTATTCTGATATTAAAATTTTTGACTTAACTAATATTTCAATTAATGAAACTTTATCTAGAACAATAATTACATCTGTAACTACACTGTTAGCTCTTTTTTCAATATACTTATTTGGTGGTGAAATACTAAAAGGCTTTTCTTTAGCAATGATATTAGGAGTTATTTTTGGAACTTACTCTTCAATATATATCGCAAATCCTATTTTAGTTGCACTGAATGTCAGCCAAAGAACAATAGTTAAAGAGGAAAAAGATTAATATAGATTTTGAGCTATTACCATTGTTAGAAGCATTGGCAAAGATAGAAGTGTATTTGTTCTAGAAAATAGCATCGCAGTTTTTGCAGATTTAGCTTTAACGTCAGGTTCAACCTCAATAATACCTAAAGCTTTTTTTTGATTTGGCCATATTACAAACCAAACATTAAATGCCATTATTATTCCTAACCACATTCCAATTCCAATAGCTGTAGCTTTTCCACCACCCGATCCAATTCCCAACGTCATAGCTTGATGAACATAACCGTTTAAATAAGCTAAGATTAGACCTGATATGACTGTAACTAATGCTGCCCATCTAAACCAAAAAAGAGCTGCTGGGGCTATAACTTTTCCAATCGCTGGTTTTTGTTCGTCTGGTATTTTAGCCATGTTTGGTATCTGAACAAAATTAAAATACCAAAGTAAACCTATCCACATAATTGCTACAATGACATGTATATATCTAAATAACCAACTCCAAAAAACTACGTCAATATCAAAACCACCATTTCCAAAGTATAAACCTAAAAATAGTAAAATGGATAATGCTAAAGAGATATGAACTGTTTTAGATAATGATTGAAGAATCGAAGTCATAATATTTATAATTTATAACATTTTTAATAAAAATTTAAGCAGTTTTTTTGAACTTATTGTCCAACATTGGTTTCAAAAATTTTCCTGTATAACTATCTTTTACATTAATAATTTCCTCAGGTTTACCTTCGGCTATGATATTTCCTCCCTTTACACCACCATCTGGACCCATATCAACTATATAATCAGCAGTTTTTATAACATCTAAATTATGCTCAATAACAACTACAGTATTTCCAGTTGCAACAAAAGTATGTAAAATTTCTAATAATTTTTTAATATCGTGTTGATGAAGCCCTGTTGTTGGTTCGTCCAATATATATATTGTTCTTCCAGTAGATCTTTTAGATAATTCTTTTGCTAGTTTAATTCTTTGGGCTTCACCACCTGATAGTGTAGTGGCTTGTTGACCAATTTTTATATATCCTAAACCAACTTTCTTAAGTGTAAGCAATTTTGTTTTTATATTAGAAATATTTTCAAAATATTCACATCCCTCATCAACGGTCATATCCAAAACATCCGCAATACTTTTGTCTTTAAATTTAATTTCTAATGTTTCTCTATTATATCTAGTTCCTTTACATTCATCACAAGTTATATAAACATCAGGTAAAAAATGCATTTCATATGTTATTACTCCATCACCTTCACATGCTTCACATCTTCCACCTTTAACATTAAATGAAAATCTTCCAGGTTTATAACCTCTACTTTTTGACTCTGGTAAATTAGTAAACCAGTCTCTTATTGGACCAAACGCACCAGTATAAGTCGCCGGGTTTGATCTAGGAGTTCTACCTATAGGGGATTGATCTATATCAATAATTTTATCAACTAATTCAATACCTTTAAATCCTCTAAATGGTTTTGGAATTTTTCTTGATTTATTATTATTAAGAGTAAGGTTTAAAGCATTATAAAGAGTTTGAAGTATTAACGTTGATTTACCACTGCCCGAAACACCTGTTACACAGGTAAAACTCCCAAGTGGAATTTTAAGATTTACGTTGTTTAAATTATTTCCACTTGCTCCATTAATTTCTAAAAACCTGCCATTTTTTGCCAATCTTCTAGTCCTTGGTATTGGTATATAGCTTTTGTTTGATAAGTATCTTCCAGTGATACTATCGTTATTATTTAATATATCCTTGTATGATCCTTGTGCAATTACTTCACCTCCTTTGTTTCCAGCTTCAGGGCCAAGATCAATAATATGATCAGCATTCTCCATTGTTTCTGTGTCATGTTCTACAACTATGACTGTATTACCTAAGTCCCTAAGTCTTTTTAATGCATTTATTAATTTTACGTTATCTTTTTGGTGCAAACCAATAGATGGTTCATCAAGCACATATAATACTCCTGTCAATCCCGAACCTATTTGCGAAGCAAGTCTTATTCTTTGTGCTTCACCACCTGATAAAGTTCCAGACTCTCTTGATAATGTTAAATAATCAAGACCAACATTAAGTAGAAAATTTAATCTTTCATTAATTTCTTTTAAAATGTGCTGAGCAATTTTAAGTTGACGCTTATCTAATTTTGTCTCGAGTGATTTAAACCATTCTTTTGCATCAAATATAGATTTTTCAGTTACTTCACTTATATTAAGGTCATTAATTTTAACACAAAGTGCTTCGTCTTTTAATCTGTGACCGTTACATCTTTCACATTTTGTGTCTGATTGGTACTGAGATATTTCCTCTCTTTTCCAATCACTATCAGTTTCTAAAAATCTTCTCTCTAAATTATTTACCACTCCTTCGAATGTTTTTTTATGAGAATATTTTTCATATCCATCATCATATGAAAATTTGATTTCTTCCTCATCAGATCCGAATAATATTACATCTTTAATTTTTTTTGAAAGTCTTGACCATCTATCATTTAATGAAAAACCATAATGTTTTGCTATAGAAGCTAAAGTTTGAGCATAATATAGAGAGGATGATTTTGACCAAGGCTCTATAGCTCCATCTGCAATAGTTTTCTTTTCATCGGGCACAACTAATTTTGGATCTATATTTAATTTAACACCTATACCTTCGCACTCTTCACATGCACCATATGGACTATTAAAAGAAAAAAGTCTCGGTTCTATTTCTTCAATTGTAAAACCACTTTCAGGACAAGCAAACTTAGTTGAAAAGATTAAATTTTCAGTTTTTCTAAATTTTTTTGGAAGCGTTTCATCTTCATATTCTACAAACATTAGTCCATTTGCCAGATTAACAGCAGTTTCAACACTTTCAGCCAATCTATTACCTAATGAAGCGTTTAAAACAATTCTATCAACTAGAACTGCTATATCATGTTTTAATTTTTTATTTAATTCTGGGACTTCATCTATATCATAAAGTTTATTATCAACTTTAATTTTTCTAAATCCTCTTTTCTTATAGCCAAGAATATCTTTTCTATATTCTCCTTTTCTTCCTCTAACAACTGGTGCATATAAAAAAATTGTTGATTTTTTTGGAAGTGTTTTAATTTTATCAACAATTTGACTTATAGTCTGAGAAGTTATTGGCAGTCCTGTGAATGGTGAATAAGGAATGCCGGCTCTTGCATAAAGAACCCTCATGTAATCATAAATTTCTGTAACAGTTGCAACTGTAGATCTTGGATTTTTTGATGTATTTTTTTGTTCAATTGAGATTGCTGGACTTAATCCTTCAATTAAATCAACATTTGGTTTTTTCATCTTATCCAGAAACTGTCTTGCATAAGCTGATAAGCTTTCAACATAACGTCTCTGTCCTTCAGCATATACAGTATCGAAAGCTAAAGATGATTTTCCAGATCCTGATAGGCCAGTGATGACTACAAATTTTTCTTTTGGAATCTCTAGTGTAATATTCTTTAAATTGTGCTCTTTTGCACCCTTAATAACTATCTTTTTAAGCATAATTTTTGTTGCTTTAGATTAATATAATTAATATTCAAGTTAATAAGTGATATAATAAACATTCTTAAATATTAAAATATTATGGCTGGAAGTTTAAATAAAGTATTATTAATTGGTCGTTTGGGCGCAGACCCAGAAGTCAAGCAAATGGTGAACGGCAAAAGCGTTGCAAGACTTAGTCTTGCTACTAGTCAATCCTGGAAAGATAAAAATACTGGAGAAAAAAAAGAAAAAACTGAATGGCATAGAGTAGTGGTTTTTAATGAAGGTTTGGTAAATGTCGTCCAGCAATATTTAAAAAAAGGTGCACAAGTGTACGTTGAGGGACAGCTTTCAACAAGAAAATGGAAAGATGAACAAAGTGGTCAAGATAAATACTCAACCGAAATTTTAATTCAAGGTTACAATTCATCTTTAACGATGCTTGGTGGCGGTAATCAAAATAATATTGCGTCACAAGATAATAAACAAAATTTTGATGATGCACCTGCACCAGATCAAAGTGGCTTAGACGACGATATTCCATTTTAATTAATATGGAAAAAAACGAAATTCCAAAAATAAATAATAATATTAAGCCAATCTCAATGTATGATGAGATGAGCTCATCATATTTATCTTACGCCATGAGTGTTATCGTAAGTAGGGCATTACCTGATATAAGAGATGGATTAAAACCTGTTCACAGAAGAATTATTTATGCAATGCACAAAGGTGGCTTTGATTGGTCAAAACAATTTAGAAAATCTGCAAGAATTGTTGGAGACGTAATAGGTAAATACCACCCTCATGGGGATCAAGCTGTTTATGACGCTCTTGTTAGAATGGTTCAAGAATTTTCAATGAGCTTACCCTTAGTCGAAGGACAAGGTAATTTTGGTTCTATAGATGGGGATCCTCCTGCAGCAATGAGATACACCGAAACTAAACTTGCAAAAGTTTCACAGTTTTTAATTGATGATATAGAAAAAAATACCGTATCCTTTAAAAGTAATTACGATGAAACTGAACAAGAACCCGTTGTATTGCCTGCTCAATATCCAAATCTTCTTGTTAATGGTGCTGGAGGAATTGCCGTTGGTATGGCAACAAGTATACCACCTCATAATTTAGGGGAGGTTGTGGATGGAACTTTAGCCTTAATTAAAAACAAAGATATTAAAATTAACGAGTTAATGAAACATATTCCTGGACCAGATTTTCCTACAGGAGGGTTAATAATTGGAAAAGATATAATTAAGCAAGGATACAAAACTGGAAGAGGATCTTTTAAAATACGTGGAGAAATTTCAGTAGAGAATTTAAAAAATGGTAAAGATAGATTAGTAGTTTCATCCATACCTTACCAAATTAACAAATCTAATTTAAATGAAAGAATTGCAGAACTAGTAAGAGATAAAAAAATTGAGGGTATTAGTGATATTAGAGACGAATCTAATAGTGAAGGTATAAGAGTATCAATTGATCTTAGAAGAAATGTTGAACCAGAAACAGTTAAAAGACAGTTATATAAGTACACCTCAATAGAGTCATCCTTTGGTTTTAATTCATTGGCAATTGTTGATCAAAAACCAAAGACTTGTAATTTAAAAGATTTTTTAGAAAATTTTTTAAAATTTAGAGAAGATGTAGTTATAAAAAGAACTAAATTTGATTTAAAAAAAGCAGAAGATAGGGTTCATATACTGCTTGGATTATCAGTCAGTGTTGAGAATATTGATAAAGTCATTAAAATAATTAGATCATCTAAAAACCCTGAGGAAGCAAAAAATTCACTTTTAAAAACAACTTGGAAAATAAACCAAGCATCAAAACTTATTAAATTAGTTGATAGTAAAAATTACAAAGGAAAATATCTTCTATCTAAGGATCAAGTTATATCAATATTAGAACTAAGACTTCAAAAATTAACTGCTATCGGAATTAACGAAATAGAAATAGAGATTAAAAAATTAGCGACAGAAATTTCTCAATATAAAAAGATTATAAATTCTAAAAATGAGTTGTTAAGAGTAATAAGTAACGATTTACAAATGATAAAAGATAAATTTTCAGTTCCTAGAAGGACAAAAATTATAGATGCTGTCTTAAATTATGATATCGAAGAAACAATTCAAAAAGAGTCAGTAATAATAACAATAACACTTCAAGGATATATAAAAAGAGGTGCCCTAAGTGGAGTTAAACAACAAAAAAGAGGTGGAAAAGGAAAAACAGGAATTAAAACAAGAGAAGAAGACTCAGTTGTTCAAACATTGTCTGTAGATACACATACATCATTATTATTTTTTTCTACGGAGGGTTTAGCCTATAAAGTTAAAGCTTGGAAAATACCAGAAGGATCTACTTCTTCTAAAGGTAAATCACTCTTTAATATTTTACCCTTAAAAAATCATCAATCTATAAGCTCAATTATGCCTTTTCCAGATGAAGATGTTGATAAAAAAAATATGCATATAATATTCGCAACTAGCAAGGGGAAAATAAGAAAGAATAATTTAGAGGATTTTTCATCAATTAATGCTTCTGGTAAAATTGCAATGAAATTAGACTCTGATGATAAAATTGTTGGTGTAAAAATATGCACAGATGATCAAGATATAATGTTAAATACAAAATTCGGCAAATGTATTAGGTTTGAGTCAAAAAAACTAAGAGTTTTCAAAGGAAGATCTTCTAAAGGTATAAGAGGTATTAATCTTTCAGAAAAGGATACAATTGTTTCATTATCTATTATTGATAAAGATGATATTAAAAAAAATAAAAGTAAAACTAAAGATGAAAAATCTGAGGTTAAAGCAAAAGAAAAATTTATCTTATCAATTACAGAAAATGGTTATGGCAAAAGAACATCTCATTACGATTTTAGAGTTACAAATCGAGGAGGTAAGGGGATAATTGGTATTGTGAATTCCCCAAGAAACGGCAATGTCTCATCATCCTTCCCTGTGTTTGAGGGTGATCAAATATTAATTTCAACAAATAAAGGTAGAGTTATAAGAACTGCTGTGAAGGAAATAAGAATTGCCGGAAGAAACACACAAGGAGTAAGAATTATAAAATTAACTGGCGATGAAACGGTTGTCTCATCAATTAAATTAGACGATAATTTGGTATAATGAAAAATATAGCTATATATCCAGGGACATTCGATCCAATAACAAACGGCCATATTGATGTTATTAAAAAAGCTCTAAAATTGACAGATAAAATCATTGTCGGCATATCTGATGGTAATGAAAAGAATTTTTTATTTCCAATAGATGAGAGATTAAAAATTGTTACAAAGGCTTTATATGGAGACTTAAAACTTTCAAAAAAAAAAATTCAAGTGATAAAATTCAACTCTTTGACAACTGAATTATGTAAAAAATACAAGTCAAACCTAATCCTTAGAGGTTTAAGGGCTGTTTCAGATTTTGAATATGAGTTTCAATTAGCTGGAATGAATAGAAAATTAAATAATAAAGTAGAAACAATTTTTCTTATGTCTGACGTTGAAAATCAGATTATTTCGTCAAGATTTGTTAAAGAAATAGCTTTACACAAAGGTGATTTAAGGAAGTTTACAACCAAAAGTACAATCAAATCATTAAAAGAGATTTATGCTTAAAAAAATTAGTATTTTATTTTTATCAATATTTTTATTAACAACAGCTTTAAATGCAAAGGAGAACATTATGATACTAAAATTAAAAGACGGAGATTTAAAAATTGAATTATTCCCAGACGTGGCACCAAACCATGTTAAAAGAATAACTGAACTAGCTAACAGTGGAAAGTATGACAGTGTTGTTTTTCACAGAGTAATCGATGGTTTTATGGCCCAAACTGGAGATGTTCAATTTGGAAATTCATCTTCAGAAAGTTTTAACTTAAGTAGAGCTGGCATGGGTGGGTCTGACATGCCTGATCTTAAAGAAGAGTTTAATGATTTACCTCATGAAAGAGGAACGCTATCAATGGCAAGATCTTCTGATCCGAATAGTGCAAATAGTCAGTTCTTTATATGTTTTGGTCCAACACCGCATCTCGATAGACAATATACAGTATTTGGAAAAGTTATTGAGGGTATGGAGTTTGTTGACATGATTACAAAAGGGGATGGACCCAATGGATCTGTTTCTAACCCAGATAAAATCATTAGCTTTAAATCTGAGTAGAATTTGATGGATGGAAGACATAAAAAAGAATTTTTCTTTTAGCGTAAAACATCAAAATAAAAATTATCGTGTTGGATTAATTCAAACACATCGTGGTGAAATTAATACTCCTTCTTTTATGCCTGTTGGTACTCAAGCCACAGTTAAAGGTATTTTTATTGACGATATTATTAAAACAGGAAGTGAAATAATACTTTCAAATACATATCACTTAATGATTAGACCAGGAACAGAGAGAATAGAGGCAGTTGGTGGCTTACACAAATTTATGAATTGTAAACTTCCCATTCTGACGGACTCTGGAGGTTATCAAGTGATGTCTCTATCTAAATTTAATAAAATTGATAGAGTTAAAGGGGCAATATTTCAATCACATATTGATGGAAAAACTTTTGTTTTAAGTCCAGAGGAAAGTATTAGAGTACAAAAAAAACTTAATTCAGACATTGTTATGGTGATGGATGAATGTCCAAAAAATACCAATGATTACAATAAAATTAAAACCTCTATGGATCTATCTATGGAGTGGGCGAAAAGATCTAAAGAGGAATTTGGAAAAAACCCTCACAAAGCTTTATTCGGTATAGTGCAAGGAGGATTATTTAAAGATTTAAGAAATAAGTCTTTAAAAAAATTAATAGAAATAGAATTTGATGGATACGCTATTGGTGGATTAGCCGTGGGAGAAACACAAAATGAAATGTTTGATGTTTTGGATGGTATAAAAGATAATTTACCAATCGATAAACCAAGATATTTAATGGGTGTTGGAACCCCTTCCGATATATTAGGAGCAGTCAAGAGAGGTATTGATATGTTTGATTGTGTCCTTCCAACTAGATCGGGAAGAACTGGATTAGCTTTTACCTGGAATGGCAGAGTTCAAATTAGAAATTCTGAAAATAAAACAGACAATACACCTCTAGATAGTAATGTAACAAGGTTTGATTTAAATAAATACTCAAAAAATTACTTAAACCATCTTCATAATACTAATGAAATATTATCATCAATGATTTTATCATTAAATAATATAAATTTTTACCAAGAACTTATGTATGAAATTAGAAAAAATATTAAAATGGGAACTTTTGATCAATTTCACGACAAGTATATTAATATTTTGTAAATTTTAACCATTGCCAAATAAAAAAAAATCAATATAAGAATTTTCGTGTTGGGCCCTTAGCTCAGTTGGTAGAGCAATTCCCTTTTAAGGAATGGGTCGATGGTTCGAGTCCATCAGGGCTCACCAATACTTTAAGCAATTGGTGGATAATTCAAAATTATTTCATTCATCCAATTATTGATTTGATCAATTCTTCTATCATTAGATGGATGTGTGCTCATGAACTCTGGTGGTTCTTTACCTTTATTTGCTTTTTTCATTCTTTCCCAAATTTTAGCAGTTTCTCTTATATCATAACCAGATAAAGAAGAGAAAATTAATCCTAAATAATCAGCTTCACTTTCTTGTTTTCTCGTAAATGGGTTCATGATTCCAATTTGAGATAATAAGCCAACTGTATTCATGCCTGTTGTTCTATTAACTTGAGATAACTTTCCCCCAGTTGCAATATCTATTA
This sequence comes from uncultured Pelagibacteraceae bacterium, assembly GCA_902566315.1. GTDB lineage: Bacteria > Pseudomonadota > Alphaproteobacteria > Pelagibacterales > Pelagibacteraceae > Pelagibacter. The sequence goes on along the minus strand of CACFIL010000001.1, from coordinate 142,972 downwards.
TTCCAGTTGTTGTATTTAATAATACTGATCTGCTTGCTCTTTCCACTGAATGTTTTGCAACCGCGTGAGCAATTTCATGACCCATTACAGCAGCTAAACCATCGTCATTTTTAGTAATATCCAACATACCGGTGTAAACAGCAATCTTCCCCCCAGGCATACACCATGCATTTTTAACTTTTTTATTATCAATTAAAATATACTCCCAAGAAAAGTTTACAGTCGGATCTTCCATATTATTCTTATAAAAATACTCAGATATTGATGTTTCTATTTTTGATCCAATTCCAATAATTTTATCTAAACTCTCTTTATCTTCACTTAATTTAGCTTTTTGTTTTACTTTTTCATACAATTGTGCAGCTTGTGCATTTAATTTTGATTCTGGAATTAATTTTAATTGTCTTCTATCTGTGATTGGAGCGGTAGTACATGCATGTAAACCCGCAGAAAGACAGCCACAACCCATTAAATATATAAAATTTCTTCTATTCACTTTTCTAAATATTTATATTACATGTAATTTATAATCAATTAAAGATATGTCTAAACTAAAAAGAAAAAAAATTTCATTTGTAGCAAGACTAAGAAATTATTTTATAACAGGAATTGTTGTTTTAGTCCCAATTGGGATTACATTATATCTTACAACATTTTTCATATCAATTTCATCAAAACTAATTCCTCAAGGAATAAATCCAAATAGCTATTTACCTTTTGCAATACCAGGTTTAGAAATCTTACTTTCGATAATTTTTATTACTTTTGTAGGCGGTTTGTCGCTCTCTTTTATTGGTAAAAAGATTTTACAATTATTTAATGATTTATTAAAAAAAATTCCAATTTTAAGAACTATATATTCAGCTATTGGTCAAATGACAGAAACATTTGCCCCTAAAAAAGGATCAAAAAAAAGTGTAGTTCTAATACAGTATCCACGAAAAGGTACATGGGCAGTTGGTTTTGCTACAAAAGAAAATAAGGGTGAAATTTCAAAAAAAACAAACACAGAATTAGTAAACGTTTTTGTTCCTACAACGCCAAATCCAACTAGTGGTTTTCTGTTAATGTTTCCTAAAAGTGAGATTGTATATCTAGATATGACATTTGAAGAAGCATCAAAATTTATTGTTTCTGCCGGGACATCAGATAATAAAACTAAATAGTCTCATTAATTACAGAAACTTTATCGTAAAGTTTGATAAGTCTATTAAAATTATTTATTTTAATGTTATTTTTTTCAATTTTTTTAATCTCTTTTTCTGCAATATTGAAAAGATCTTCATGTTGAATTGGATCTGCTAGGTTGTATTTTTTTAAACCACTTTGCTTGAATCCTAATATATCACCATATCCTCTGATTTTTAAGTCTTCCTCGGCTATTTTAAAACCATCGTTAGTATTTTTGAGAATTGTTATTCTCCTACGAGCATTTTCACTCAATCCTGCTTTAAACATAAGTATACATGATGACTCTTTGGTACCTCTGCCAACTCGTCCTCTTAATTGATGTAACTGAGATAAACCATATTTATTCGAATTTTCTATGATGATAACATTAGCGTTTGGAAAATCGATACCAACCTCTATCACTGTAGTTGAAACCAATATATCTATTTTTCTGTCATTAAACTTATTTAATACTTTATCCTTTTCTTCCTTATTCATTGCTCCATGAACAATATCAACTCTGTCTTTAAAAATTTTACTTAAATATTTATATTTCTCTGTAGCAGATTGATGGTCAATCTTTTTTGATTCTTTGATAAGTGGACAAATCCAGAAAACTTGATTTCTTTTTAAAATTTCACTTTTAATAAAGTTAATTACTTCATTAATTTTAGTCTCATTTTTACTATATGTTTTAACTGGTTTTCTATTTTTTGGTTTAGATTTTATTAAAGAAATATCCATATCTCCATAAATAGTCATCATCATAGTTCTTGGAATTGGGGTTGCTGACATAACAAGTACATCACAATCTTTGCCTCCTTTATCTGATAGTTTTTTTCTTTGATTAACACCAAATTTATGTTGCTCATCAATAATAATTAAACCCAAATTAAAGTAAGTAATTTTTTCTTGAAAAAGAGAATGTGTCCCAATTAAAATATCAATTTTATTATTTAAGAGATCATTTAAAATATTCTTTCTTTTTTTATATTCAGTTTTACCAGTTAATATTTCAGGATTACAAAAGGTATTAAAATTTTCTAATATAAAATTATAATGTTGAATAGCTAATATTTCAGTTGGAGCCATTATTGCAACTTGATAGCCTGCTTTTATAGCATTTAATGCTGCTATTACAGACACAATTGTTTTTCCAGATCCTACATCTCCTTGTAATAATCTAAACATTTTTTGTTTTGACTCCATATCTTTATTTATATTTTTTAATGAAGTTATTTGATCTGTAGTAAGTTTATATTCTAAACTGCTAATGAGTTTATTTTGATACTTAAAGTCTAAAATTTTATTTTTTTTTTTAATTTTTTTAATTTTATTTCTAATATCAGATGAAAGTAAAAAATTTGCAAATATCTCATCAAAAACAAGTCTTTTAAAATATTTTGTATCTTTAATTTTTGTAATTTCCTCGCTATGAATTTTGATAATACATTCCTTCCATGAAACATTATCAAATAAATCCGATACCTCTTTTGGCAACCATTCTTCTAAATCAGGTAAATTTTGAAAAACACTATTTATTACTTTATTATATTTATTTAATGTTAACCCATCAGAAAGACTATATTTACTATCTTCATTTATAATGTTTAAATTATTAGTTTTTTTTGTTGTCGGATTTACAAATTGAAACTTATTTCTAAAGTTGTTTGCCTTTCCATGTATTATTATTTCTTCATTTAAAGGTAATAATTTTTTTATATATCCCTCGTAACTATTAAAAAAAATACAGTCTAATTTTACTCCATTTTTTTCACAAAGTACCTTATTGGGTAAATTTCTAATTCGTGGAAAATTATATTTAATTGGTACTACTTTGATATTATAATTTTTTCCTTCTTGTAAATCACCAATCTCTGTATCCTCAGCAGTTTCAATTCTTGATATAGGTAAATGCCATAATAGGTCAAAAATTGTAAAAATTTTTTTTTTGTTGAATGAACTTAGTGTTTTTTTACCAACACCTTTAATTTTATTAATAGGTGACAATAAATATTCAAAATTACTCATTAAATATATATATATATATTTATAAACAATGAATCCAAACAAACAAAATTTAATTAATAAGATTATTTATAGATCTCAATATCGAGGTACAAAAGAAATGGATATATTTGTCAGTGGTTTTGTTAAATCTATTATTAATTCTTTATCATTTGATGATTTAGTAGATCTAGATAAATTAGTTAATATGAATGATGAAGATATTATTAAAATCTCAAAGAATGAAATGATGTTTAAAAATAATAAAATATTAAAGCTGTTGATTGATTTTAAATAAATGGCGGAGAGACTGGGATTCGAACCCAGGAAAGAGTTGCCCCTTTGTCGGTTTTCAAGACCGATGCTTTCAACCGCTCAGCCATCTCTCCGTGTGCAAGGTTTTATTATTATTAATATATATTTCAACAATAAAATGACTTAAGTATTAAGTCAAAATATTCAGATATTTAAAAATGAGTAAAAAAAAATTTAATAAAGGAGTTTTACTTACATCCTTTGGTTCTTTTTGGTGGGGTTTTTTTGGTGTTATTTACTTCAAGTATATTTCTTTTGCAGGACACATAGAAGTATTAATTCATAGAAGTGTTTGGACAACTTTTGTATTAATAATTACTACTTTTTTATTTTCTAAATGGATAATTTTAAAAAAAATATTTAATGATAAAGAGAAATTATTTATTCTATTTATTTCTGGTTTTTTAATTTTTATTAATTGGGGTGTATGGATTTATGCTGTTAGTGTAGATAAAATAATTGATGCAAGCTTTGGCTATTTTATCATGCCAATTATAAGTGTTTTTCTAGGTAATTTTTTTTTTAAAGAACCTATTACAAAAAAAGGAAAAATTTCGATCTTTTTAGTAATTATTTCTGTCAGTTATTTATTGATAATAGATTTTAATTCAATTCCATGGGTAGGTTTAATTGTAGCTTTAAGTTGGAGTTTTTATAATCTTTTTAGAAAAAAAATTAACGTAGAAACTGATATTGGGCTCCTTATAGAGAGTTTGTATATACTTCCCTTTGTATTGGTTGCATTTTATTTTATAACTATGAATAATTACAATGATTTCAGTTTATCAAAACCCTTATTGATGCCATTATTAATGTTAGCAGGACCAATGACAGTGATTCCTCTTTTTTTGTATGTAAGAGGTGTTGAATTGGCAGGACTAGGACCTGCTGGAATGATTTTTTATATTACTCCTACTTTGCAATTTATTCTTGGTTTTTTTATTTATAATGAGCAATTTAATATAAATCAGTTAGTTAGTTTTATTTTAATATGGATTGCTGTATTTATATATCTGAAAGATATATATGAAAAAAATTAAAATTTATGTTTTTTTTCTTTTTATTATAATAAATTTTAACGTCTATGCTAATGACTCTGAATTTAATGAGTGGAAGAAAAATTTTAAATTGATTGCTTTAGAAAAAGGAGTGAGTTTAAAAATAATCGAAAGTACCATTGATAAATCTATTTTTTTAAAGAATGTTATAAAATATGATAGATACCAACCAGAATTCTATGAAGACACCAAAACATATATTTCTAAAAGAGCTAATAATAAAAAAGTAAATTCTGGTTTAAAAATTTACAAAATAAACAAAACAAAAATTGATAAAATCACTCAAGAATATTCTGTTGATAAGGATTTGCTTTTATCACTTATGGGCATTGAAACAAATTTTGGTAATTATTTAGGCAAAATGGATATAGTCTCATCATTAGCAACTTTAAGTTATGATAAAAGAAGAAGTGAGTTCTTTACATCAGAATTACTTACACTTTTAATTTTATTTGATAAAGGAATTATAAATCCAAATAATTATTTAGGTTCATGGGCGGGAGCTTTTGGTAATTTTCAATTCATGCCCTCTACTATTAAAAATTATGCAATTGATTACAATCAAGACGAAATTATAAATTTGAAAAATATAGAAGATTCATTTGCTTCTGCTGCTAATTACTTAAATAAAATAGGTTGGGATAATAAAACACCATGTTTTTACAAAGTTGAACTTATAAACAAAATACCGCATAAATATCTAAATACATCAGCTAAAAAAATAAAGCATAAAAACAAAGTATCCTATTTAAAAAAATATATCAAAAATAATAAAATTCTTAATGATCTTGATAACTTGAAAGCTGCAATAGTGACTCCTGATTATGATATTATACCTGACGCACAAAAACTAACTCCAGCTTATTTAGTTTTTGATAATTATGAATTAATTTTAAAATGGAATAGATCTTTAAGATTTGCATTAGCAGTATGCACATTAAAAAAAAAATTTAAAAATGCAATTTAAATATATTTTATATCTTTTATTTCTAACTTTATTTGCCTGTGAGCATCATTCAAAAAATATAAATATTAAAAATAAACCTGAAGATAAAAAAACTGTTATTCAAAAAGATAAAATTAAAGTTTCATCAGATAAAAATGAAAAAAAGGAAATAATTAATATCGTATATTCTAATAAAGGTTTTTCATTGATATATGATGAAGATGTAGATAATTCTTTGGATAGTAATTTAGATAATACGTCACTAAACATATTAAGCCCTAACCTACCTAGTGGTACACCTGTTAGAATAACAAATATAATTAATGGAAAATCTTTAATGACTATTGTTAAAAACAAAACCGTTTTGCCTGTTTTTTATAATTCTGTAATAACAAAGAGGATTGTTAGTGAATTATCAATCAATCCTGATGAACCTTATGTACAAATTGAAACTATCAATTCTAACAATTTATACGTTGCAAAAGATGTAAAAACATTTGATGAAGAGAAAGAAGTTGCTAATAAAGCTCCTGTTGATGATATAATGGTTCAGAGTATAAGTTTAGAAACTGAAATTAAAGAATATAAGAATGATTTTGTAACAAATTTTAATTATATAATTAAATTTGCAGATTTTTATTTTGAAGATTCAGCTATTATGTTAAAAAAAAGGTTATTTGAAGAGCATAAAATTGAGAATATCTTAATCAAAAAGTTGTCACAAAATAATTTTAGAGTTTATAAAGGCCCTTATAAAGATTTTGAAAAATTAAAGAAAGGATTTCATAATATCGAAAATCTAGATTTTGATAGCATTGAAATAATTAAATTATGAGAATAAAAAATTTATCATCAATTATAATAATTTTATTTTTTCTTATTAAACCAGTTTCCGCTAATTTTGATGTAAATGCAAGAACCGCAATTGTACAAGATTATTTATCTGGAAAAATATTGTACGAAAAAGATGCCGACCGGCAAATTTTTCCCGCTTCTATGACAAAAATTATGACTTCTATTATAGTTTTTGATTTACTCAAAAGTGGTGAGTTATCTTTAGATGATAAATTTTTAGTTTCTGAGAATGCATGGAGATTGTCACAAGCAGGATATTCTTCAATGTTTATTATGGTTGGAGATGAAATAACCGTAGAAAATTTATTAAGAGGTATTATTGTTTCATCAGGCAATGATGCATGTATTGCTCTTGCTGAGGGTATTGCAGGAACAGAGGAAGAGTTTGCAATAATGATGACTGAAAAGGCAAAAGAAATAGGTATGGAAAATACTAATTTTTCTAATTCATCAGGAATAAATGCTCCTGATAATTTATCAACAGTTAGAGATATATTAATTATGTCCAATTATCTGATAAAAAATTACCCAAATTATTATGAGTATTACAAAGAAACAGAATTTACTTGGAACCGAACAGGTGGAGACCCAATTAAACAAGGTAACAGAAACCCTTTACTTTATAAAAATATAGGAGTTGATGGAATAAAGACAGGATATCTTGCTTATGAAAAATATTCACTTGCTTCAACAATCAAAAGAAATGATAGGAGAATAATTGCAGTTGGTAGTGGTTTTGTCTCGAAAAATCAGAGATCAAAACAATCACTTAAATTATTAACATATGGTTTAACAAATTTTGACACAGTCAATATCGCAAAAAAAGACGAAATATTTGATGAATTGGATGTTTGGCAAGGAACACAGAAAACAATTAAATCGTATATAAATGAAGATGTTTATAAAACTATTCCAAAAGCAAAAAAAAAATATCTAAAAGTATCTGTTAACTATCAAGGCCCAATAAAGGCTCCAATATTAAAAAATGACATAATTGGCAAAGTTAAAATACTTTATAAAGACGAACAGATAGGAGAATACGATCTATTAGCTTTTGAAAATGTAAAAAGACAAAATATTTTCTCTAGATTTATTTCTTCTATAAATTTCCTAATCTGGGGTGATGTCTAAATATCCCATTATAGTATTTGAAGGAATAGAAGCTTCTGGAAAATCCACTAGCTTAGAAAAAATAATTAAATATTTAAAAACAAAAAAAATTAAATATAAAACCTTTAGAGAACCAGGAGGCACAAATCTATCTGAAAAATTAAGATCTTTAATGTTAAATAAAAAATCAAAATTAAGTAATAAAACAGATTTATTTTTACTAATGGCTTCGAGATCAGAAAATATAGATAAAATTCTAAAAAAAAATTACAAAAAAAAAGTTATATTAATTGACAGATTTATAGACTCAACATTAGCCTATCAACATTATGGAATGAAACTAGATAAAAATTTAATTTTAAAAATGAATAATTTTTTGTTAGGCAATTTAAGACCTAACTTTACTTTTTTAAGTATTGTAAATAAAAAAAATATGCTGAAGAGACTAAAGCTAAGAAAAAATAAAAATAAGTACGATAAATTTGATTATAATTTTTATAATAAAGTTCAGAAAGGATTTTTAGAAATTGCTAATAAAAACAAATCTAAATACCTTATTTTAGATACCAATAAAGATAATTTAAAAATAATTGAAAATAAATTAATTAACAAAATTGAGAGGATTTTAAAGTAAATGAGTGAGACAAGTAAAATGATTGGTCATAAATCTCTTTTTAATGATTTTATTTATCTTGAGCAGATACAAAAATTTCCCAATAAAATTTTATTAAATGGACCAAAAGGCATTGGAAAAAAATTATTTGTCAATCACTTTTTAAATTTTTTTTATTTAAAAGGAAGCAATCAATCTTATAATTTTAAAAATTATGAATATAATTTGAGTAATGATGTATCTAAGCTTATATCTTCTAACTCACATCCTAATATTCTGAAAATCTATAAAAAAAACGATAAAAAAATAATTGATATAGATCAAATTAGAGACATGATTCAATTCACCAATCAAACCTCTTTTAATAATGATAGAAGGTTTATAATTATTGAAAATATTAATTTATTGGGGATTAATTCTGCTAATGCTTTACTAAAATCAATTGAGGAGCCAAATAGTAAAATATACTTTATTTTAATTAACAATGCAGAACTTAAAACTTTGGAAACTATTAAATCAAGATGTTTAGAGTTTAAATTAAGTCTACTAAACTCAGAAGTAATGGAAATTGTAAATTACCATTCTGGCAAAAATATATATAACCATATTAATTTAGACTATATTAATAATTATAACTCCCCATCATTTTTAATATCATTAGTCAACTTTTTTGAAAGTAACGATTTGTCTATTAAAGAAACCTCTATAAAGGATTTATTGATCTATTTAATAAAAAATAAATCATATACATCTAATGAATTTATAAAAGAATATTTGAATTTATTTATTGAACTTTTTTTCTATAAAAATATAAATACTTCAAAGAAAATTTCATTTAAACTAAAAAAATATTTTTACCTAAAACTTTCTTTTGTAAAAAAATATAACTTAGATTTTGAGTCTTTTTTTCTAGAATTTAATGATAAATTATTAAGTGAATAAAAATTACTACATTACAACACCAATTTATTACCCATCTGCAAAACCGCATATGGGTCATGCTTATTCAAGTATTATTGCTGATTTTTTTGCAAGATTAAAAAGAATACAAGGTTTTAAAGTGTATTTTTTAACTGGCACAGATGAGCATGGACAAAAAATACAAAGAGCTGCAGAAGAAAAAAAAATGGATCCTTTATTGTTTTGTGATGAAATTAGTAAAACCTTTAGAGATTTATCTGATACATTAAACTTATCTAATAATGATTTCATAAGAACTACTGAGACAAGACATTCGAAATCTGTTGAGAATCTTTGGAATATTTTAGAAAAAAAAGGTGAAATCTACTTATCCAAGTACTCAGGTTGGTATTCTGTATCAGATGAAGCATTTTATACAGAGAGTGAAATTGAAGATTTAGACGGTACAAAAAAATCAATTAGCTCAGGTTCAAAAGTAGAGTGGGTGGAAGAAGAGTCATATTTTTTTAAATTATCAAATTGGCAAGATAAATTGATTGAGTTTTATAATAAAAATCCAGATTTTATACTACCTGAAACAAGAAAAAATGAAGTTATCAGTTTTGTAAAATCAGGATTAAAAGATTTATCTGTAAGTAGAAAATCCTTTAATTGGGGTATAAAAGTTCCATCTAATAAAGACCATGTTATTTATGTTTGGTTGGATGCTTTAACAAATTATCTAAGCGCTTTAAATTACCCAAATGAAAAAGATGATTTGTACAAATCTTTTTGGCCTGCAGATCTTCATCTAATTGGAAAAGATATATTAAGATTTCATGCTATTTATTGGCCAGCTTTTTTATTGGCCGCAGATATAGAACCCCCAAAAAGAGTATTTGGTCACGGATGGATACTTTCTGGTGATGAAAAAATGTCTAAATCTAAAGGTAACATTTTAGACCCGCTTGAGATTATAGAAAATTATGGTCTAGATCCCTTAAGATATTATTTAATTAAAGAGGTTTCTTTTGGTAATGATGGTAATATCTCTCAAGAAAAACTAGAGTCTTGTATTAACAGTGATTTAGCTAATAATTATGGAAATTTGTGTCAAAGAGTTTTAGCGTTTTGTGAAAAGAATGCTGACTTAGAAGTTCCCACTATTGATGATCTAGCAGAGGATGATAAAATTATTTTAAATCAATATTCAAAATATTATGATAACTTATTAATGTATTCAGATAATCAAGATGTCAATTCATATATTAATTTTATAGTTGAACAACTATTTTCAGCAAATAAGTATTTTAATGATCAAGAACCCTGGAAAAAAAAGAATGATAAATTAAGGATGAATACTATTATTTATGTAGCTTTGGAACTAATAAGAAAAGTAACTATACTGCTTTATCCTATTATACCATCATCATCTCTAAAAGTTTTAAATATATTTGGTATAAACGAGGAAAAAATTAATTTTGAAACTATAAAAGAAAACAATTATTTAAAAAAAGGTCTCAAATTAAATAAATTAGATATTCTGTTTAAAAAAATTGAAAAAAATGATTGATTCACATTGTCACCTAGATCACGAACCTTTATTCCAAAATATTCAAGATATTTTATCAAGATGCAAAAAGGAAGGAATTTATAAGGTATTAACAATTTCTACAACATTAAGTGGTTACCCAAAAATTTTAGATATTGTTAATAAAGATGAAATGATATTTGGAACCTTTGGTATACATCCTCACGAAACAAACACTGATCAAATTTCAAAAGAAGAAATAATAAGTAAAATCAAATCAAATAGTAAAATTATTGGAGTGGGAGAAACAGGTTTGGACTTTTATTACAATAATAGTGATAAAGATAAACAAATCACAAGTTTCAAAAATCATATTGATGCTGCATTAGAATTAAATTTCCCTTTAATTGTTCATTCCAGAAATGCTGAAGACGAAACTTATGAAATATTAAAAAATTCAGATAAGAATTTAAAAATACTGATGCATTGTTTCACAGGCTCACATTCATTTGCTTTAAAATTAATGGAGCTTAATTCTTATTTCTCAGCCAGCGGTATTATTACATTTAAAAATAGCAACGATCTTCAAAATACTTTTAAACAGTTACCTTTGGAAAGATTACTAATTGAGACAGACAGTCCTTTTTTAGCACCTGAGCCAATGAGAGGCAAGAAAAATGAACCATCTTTTGTGAGGTATACACTAAAAAAACTCTCAGAATTAAAAAATATTACTTCACCAGAGCTTGATAAAATAACAACACAAAATTTTAATAGATTATTTTTTAGCCAATGAGCTTAAAATTTACTATTTTAGGATGTGGTAGTTCCCTAGGTATACCTAGAATTGATGGTTATTATGGAAACTGTGACCCCAATAATAAGAAAAATGTACGATCAAGATGTTCAGCTTTAATTAGATCTAAAAATTTAAACATACTAATTGATACTTCTCCAGATTTAAAATCTCAATTGTTAGCAAATAGAGTTAAAAATATTGATAAAGTTTTTTATACACATGCTCATGCAGATCAAACTCATGGAATTAATGAATTAAGAGTATTCTCATTAAAAAATAGAAAAAAAATACCTATTTATGCCGACCTTATAACAAAAAAAAATCTAACAAATACCTTTGGTTATTGTTTTAAAGATTACAAAAATTATCCGTCAATACTCGATGCAAAAACTTTAAAGAATAAACACATATTAAATGATATAAATAGTAAAATTATTATTAAGTCACTAAAGGTTCATCATGGTTCAATAAAAAGTATCTGTTATATTATTAATGATAAATGTGCTTATGCACCTGACGTCAACTATATAGATAGCAAAGATTTAAGATATTTAAAAAATTTAAAATATTTTATTGTTGATTGTTTGAGATATAATTTTCATCCAACACATTTTAATTTAGATGATGTACTAAAATTAATTAGAAAACTTAAACCTAAGAAAGCAATTCTTACAAATCTAAGCAATGAAATTGATTATAATGAAATAAAAAAAAAACTACCCAAAAATGTAATTCCTGCACATGATGGACTAACAGTATTAATCTAATAAACTTTCAATTTTTTTTGTAATTTTTTTTGAGGTTGGTTTTGTTAAAGATGCATAAGTATCTTCAATTTTGCCTTCTCTATTTATTAAAATTTTATAAAAATTCCATTTTGGTACAGCAGATTTACCGTGGTTTTCTTCGGCCCATTTATAAATTTCATGTGCATTATCACCTTTTACATTTGTTATTTCAGTAAGTGGAAAGTTAACATTAAAGTTAACCTCACAAAATTCTTTTACTTCATTATTTATTTTTTTTTCTTGATTAAAGGAATTTGATGGTACTCCTAATACAATTAACCCTTTATCTTTATATATATCCCATAATTTTTGCATGTCGTTATATTGTTTAGTAAATCCGCAATAACTTGCTGTATTTACTATTAAAACAGGCTTACCTCGGTAATCGTTTAAATTTATAACCTCACCGGAAATACTATTTATTTTAAAGTCATAAAAGATTTTTTCATAATTCGCATTAGATAAACTTTTAAAAAAAAACATAAATATAGTTACTCCAATTATTAATAAATTTTTCATATTTTTAATTATTTATTTGGTGTAAGTAGTATTAGAAAGTACCCAAATAAAGTGGATAATAATGACCCAGTTAGAACTCCAATTTTTACTCCATCCATGTATTGCATACTTTCAGCAAATGCTAAATTTCCAACAAATAAACTCATTGTGAAACCAATTCCAGTTAAAACACCGACACCATAAAAATTATACCAGCTTGTATTACTTGGCATTTGGGCAATTTTTAATTTAATCGATATGTACGAAAAAACAAAAACGCCTAATTGTTTTCCGACAAATAAACCTAAAACTATTCCTAATGGAACTTTATCTAATAGTGATGAAAAAGATAAACCTTCTAAAGATACACCTGCATTCGCAAAGGCAAATATAGGCATTATTCCAAATGCAACATAAGGACTTATGGTATGCTCTACCTTAATTAAAAGTGAGAAATCTTTATCTTTTTTTCTATGAGGAATTGTCATTGCAAGTAATACACCGGCAATAGTTGCGTGAATTCCTGAGTTATGTGTAAAATCCCATAAGAAAATTCCCACTATTAGATAGGGCAGAAATCTTTTTACATTAAATTTATTTATAACTAATAGAATTATAAATGCTAACAACATCAGAGATAAATATTTAATGCTTAAATCACCAGAATAAAATAAAGCAATAATTACTATTGCTCCTAAATCATCTATAATTGCTAAAGCTGTTAGAAATACTTTTAGTGAGAGAGGGACTCTTTTACCCAATAACGATAATACACCTAATGAAAAGGCTATATCTGTGGCTGACGGTATGGCCCAACCTTTTAATGTTTCGCCATCTCCTAAGTTTATAAACACATATATTAATGCAGGAACAACCATTCCACCAACTGCTGCAATAATAGGGAGTAAAGCTTGTTTAATATTAGATAGCTCTCCTTGCAAAAATTCTCTTTTAATTTCAAGTGTTACAAAAAAGAAAAAGATTGCCATTAACGCATCATTTATCCAATGCAAAACAGAAAGCTTAAGACCAAAATTATTTATGCCAATAAATAAATATCTTTCTAATGTTGAAAAATATAAAATGGATAATTCAGAATTACTTATAAATAATGCAATTACAGCTGCAAAAAGAAGTACTATTCCACTCGCAGCCTCAAGTTTAAAAAATGATGTAAAACCTTTTGTAATTTTTTGGATCATATTTAGTTAGCAAGGTCTTTTATAAAAAGTTTTAAATCTAAAAGGGTTTCATAAAAGCTATCAAGAAAGGGTTTTATAGTTGGAAATACACTAATTAAATAAGACTTAAATGTATCTAATAAAAATATAAGACCTAATAATGAAATAATTACTACAATAAAATAAACTAACATCGTCTTTATTTTTCCTTGTTTTTCATCATTTTCTTTTTCCTCTTTTAAATTATATTCTTCCTCCTCATCATCTGTGTTCTCTTCAGATAACACTTCTTCATTTGAAGTTTTAAAATTCTCCTCATTTATTATCTCATCAGATTGAAGTTCATTTTTAGTAACATTTTCATTAATTTTATCATCTAATTCTTCATCATTTTTGGTTTCAATAATAGGTGTATAATGCCAAATTTTGCTACAACTCCCACATTTTAACAATCTACCTTCTTTAGGTATTAGACTGCTATCTACATTAAATTTTTTTTCTCCACATTCACAATTAATGATCATAAATCTTCTTATATAGTATAAATGTTTAAAATTCCTTTTAAAATGTGTTTTTATACTTTGAATTTTTTTTTATCTACTGTATTAGTACTGCAATCGGGGCGTAGCGCAGCCTGGTAGCGCATCTGGTTTGGGACCAGAGGGTCGCAGGTTCAAATCCTGCCGCCCCGACCATTATTATGAAAAAAGCTAAAATCTACAAACCTTCTAAAACAGCGATGCAGTCAGGTTTAAAAAAATTTGATAAATGGATTATTGAATTTATTACAGAAGATCCAGGCAAAAATCCACTTATGGGATGGGAAAGTTCTTCAGATACTTACTCAGAATTAAACTTGGAATTTAAATCAAAAGATTTAGCTATAGAGTATGCTAAAAAAAATAATATTCTTTTTGAAGTTATAGAGCCACAAAAAAGAAAAATAACTAAAAAATCTTATGCAGATAATTTTACAAAATAATGTTTAGATTTTTTACTATAAAAAAGTGGTATCTATGGTCTTGGATAGGGTCATTAATTATTTTGTCATCACTTTGGGTACAAGTAAAAATTGATGTTAAAATTAATGAGTGGTTTGGTGAATTTTATGACATGATACAAAAAGCACTTAGCAAACCAAATGCTATTACTATTGAAGAATATTGGGCCAGTCTGTTTTCGTTTATCGTGCTCGCAGCAATGTATGTTGGTGTAGCAGTTATTGTTAGCTACTTTACATCTCATTACTTATTTAGATGGAGAACTGCAATGGTTGAATATTATCATAGCGTATATGAAAAGGCTCGTAAAATTGAGGGAGCATCTCAAAGAGTTCAGGAAGACACAATAAAATTTTCAAGAATAATGGAGTCACTTGGGACCAGTCTAATTGAAGCAATAATGATATTAGTAGAATTCATGCCAATATTATTTGGCTTAAGTATAGGTATTCCAATATTTTTTTTTGGTGATTGGGAATATGGTTTAATAGTAGGTGCACTTCTATGGTCTATAGGTGGAACAATTTTTTTGGTTATTTTAGGTTTAATTTTAAGATTAGTAGGTGTTGAATATGACCTTCAAAAAAAAGAGGCAGCTTATAGAAAAATTTTAGTTATAGCTGAAGATGATGGAACAGTAAGACCAAAATCAATTGAGGAATTATTTGATGATGTCAGGAGCATCCATTTTTTAAGTTACATCAGATACCTTTATTTTAATATTGGTAGAATAGCTTATTTGCAGGCTAATGTTTTATCGGCTTATGTTTTTCTTGCACCTGCAATAGTAGCTGGAGCAGTTACACTAGGTGTTATGCAACAAATTATTAGAGCCTTTGGACGTGTAGAGGGATCAATGCAGTATATTCTTAAAGCTTGGCCAACGATTATAGAATTAGCAAGTGTTTATAAAAGATTAAGAGAATTTGAGTATAAATTACAAATTGAAGGTTCTGAAAGTGAAATCAAAACATAATTAATGAAATTATCAGAAGAATTATTAAATAATCTTATTGAAATAACTTCTAACGCAGCAATAGCTTGTTATCCATACATAGGTAAAAATGAAAAAATATTAGCAGATAAAGCTGCAACTGATTTAATGAGACACCAATTAAATAAACTAAATATAAATGGCAAAGTTGTAATAGGTGAGGGAGAGCTTGATGAAGCCCCTATGCTTTATATAGGTGAAATTCTTGGTAATGGTAATGGACCCCAAATAGATATAGCTGTAGATCCGGTTGAAGGTACAAATTTTGTTGCAAAAAATCTACCAGGTTCAATGTCAGTAATAGCAGTTGCAGAAAAGGGTAATTTACTTAATGCACCAGAAACATATATGAATAAAATTGTTACAGGCAATCATATTCCAAGAGGATCTTTAGATATTGATTTTACGGTTAAAAAAAATATTAATATTTACTCAGAAATTACAAAAAAAAAAAATTCAGAAATTACAGTATGTATTCTTAAAAGACCCAGACACAAAGATATCATAAGTGAGTTAGAAAAACTAAATGTAAACATAAAATTTATAACAGATGGCGATGTTTCTGGAGCATTACTTGTTTCAGATAAAAAATTTAATGTAGATATTTTTATGGGTATTGGTGGAGGTCCTGAAGGTGTTATAGCGGCTGCGGCTTTAGATACATTAAATTGCAATTTTCAAGGAAGATTCTTATTCAAAACAGCAGAAGACAAAAGAAGAGCAAATAAAATGGGTATAACAGATTTTAACAAAAAATATGAGATTGATGAAATAATCAAGGGTGAAAGTATTTTTTGTGCAACAGGTATTACATCTGGAGATTTAATGAATGGTGTAATTAAGGAAAATGATAAGTATGTTACTGAGACAATTACTACTCATAAAAAATCTGAATTAAACCTAATAAAAAAAGTGATTTCACTTACTTGATTATTTTAAAAAATTACAATAAAAGATCCACCACTGGTCCCTTCGTCTATCGGTTAGGACACATGGTTTTCATCCATGAAAGAGGGGTTCGATTCCCCTAGGGACCGCCATCTAATTATTTCTTCTACTAGGCGAATTTAATTTATCCCTTATAGAAGACAAGATATCGTATAGTGCGTTGTCTTGACCATACTTTTTAGTAGTTATTTCTTTTGATAATTTAATATCTCTCATATCGTTAATCTTTAATAAATCTTTTTTTGTTACCATGCCCATATTATCAAATTCTAGAATTAATATATTATTTTTGATTATTTTTTTTTTACCAATTTTGAAAAGAGACTGATTAGTTTTTTTTCTTTCAATATAAAACCAATTACCTGTAAATTCACTTATTGATGAGGGAGGTCCAATAAGCTTTCTTATATCATTTTTATTTGTCTTATTTAATACAATACTATCATATTTTGTGTCAATAAATCTTGAGCCGTGTAAATTAGAAACTTTATTTAGCGAGCAATTAAGTATAAATAAAAATAATAAAGAAAATAAAGTATATTTCATATGAAAAACGAATACCTAAATATTTACAATAATTTGGTAAAATTAACTAGAAATAAAAATCTTTATTATTGTCTAAAAAATGATGATACCTTTTCAGATAGACTAATTATTCTTTTGTTTCATTTTGGTTTTTTTCTTAAAACATATAAAAATGAGTTATCTAAAAATGATGCTCAAAATTTATTTGATTTTTTTATTAGACAAATTGAACTTTCAATTAGAGAAATTGGTTATGGAGATGTCTCAGTAAACAAAAAAATGAAAGATTATGTAAATCTATTTTACTCTATTTTAGAAAATATAGAAACATGGACAAGTTTAAATTTTAATAAAAAAAAAGACGTAATTGGTGATTTAATCAATTTAAAAGAAGATAGTGACTTAATCGTTAATTATTTCGATAAATTCAGTGTTTTTTTGTCAAAAAACTCTTTAAAAATCTTTACAAAAGATATAATAGATCTTAAATTTTAATTATGGCTGTACCAAAACGCAAAACTACAAAATCTAGGGCTGGAAAAAGACGTTCACATATGAGAATGTCTTCAAAAAATATAATTGAAGATAAAAAATCTGGGGAGTATAGATTATCTCATCATTTAGATTTAAAAACTGGATTTTATAAGGGAAGACAAGTTATAGATCCTAAAGAATAGTTACTATGAACAACCCAATAATTATAGCTATTGATGCTATGGGTGGTGATAATTCCCCTGATAAAATATTAGAAGGTATATCACTTCATTCAAAGGCGTCAGAAAATGTAGAATATAAAATTTTTGGAAACAAAAAATTAATATTACCTCTCATTAAAAAATATAATATCTCCGATAATAAATATAAATTAATCCATACCGATAAAATAGTTGAAGGTGAGGATACAGCCTTAGCTGCTGCAAAAAGAGGCAAAGATACTAGTTTGTGGCTTGCAGTTGAATCACTTAAACATGATGAGGCTGATGCAATTGTGTCTGCTGGTAATACAGGTGCACTCTTTCTAATATCAAAACTTAATCTAAAGATGATTGAAAAAATTGATAAGCCAGCATTATCAGCGCTTTGGCCAAGCAAGAAAGGCATGAATGTAGTTTTAGATTTAGGTGCCAATATAGAGTGTAGTTCGAAAAATTTAATTGATTTTTCAATTATGGGTTCAGCATTACTAAAAGCCTTATTTAATGATATCAATGCAAGTGTAGCTTTACTTAATATAGGTTCTGAGGAGCTAAAAGGAAATACAATGATAAAAGATACTTATCAATTATTAATTGAAAAAAAATATTCTTTGTTTGACTTTAAAGGTTACATTGAAGGAAATCATATAATGGACGGTGATGTTAATGTGATTGTTGCAGATGGGTTTACTGGAAATATTGCTTTAAAAACTGCCGAAGGTACATCCAATTTTATAATTAGTGAGCTTAAAAAAGCATTATCATCCACTTTAATTGGAAAATTTTCCTCTTTATTAAATTTCAATAATCTGAAGAAATTTAAGAATAAGCTAGACCCAAGGCTTTATAATGGAGCAATACTCTTAGGTTTAGATAAACCAGTTATTAAAAGTCACGGTTCAACAGACTCTGTTGGTTTTGCTAATTCTTTAAAGGTCTGTGAAAAAACTATCAGAGGTAATTTAATCAATAAAATTAAAGAAAATATTAATTAGATGAGAATAAATCTAACAAAAAAAGAAATTATAAATTCAATTTATATGCAAATTGGATTTTCAAAAAAAATAAGTGAAACTTTACTAGAAGATATTTTAGAAATTATTTTAAAAAATATTATTATTCATAAAAAAGTTAAAATTGCTAAATTTGGCACCTTTTCTCTAAGAAGAAAGAAAGAAAGAATAGGAAGAAATCCTAAAACAAAAAAAAGTGAGATAATTTCAGAACGTAATGTTATTCTTTTCAAAGCTTCAAAAGAATTTAAAAAGTTTATTAATAAAAATGACTAATACAAAAAAAGATAGTAAATACAAAACCATTGGAGAAGTTGCCAAAATTTTGAATCTTGTAAATAAACGAAATGGTTCTTTATCTACTCACACACTAAGATTTTGGGAAAAAGAATTCAGACAAATTAGACCCAAAATGTTTTATGGAAATCGGAGATATTACGATGAGAATTCTATAAATATTTTAAAAAAGATAAAATATTTATTAAAAGATAAAGGCATGACATTGTATGGTGTTAAAAAGGTTCTTAATACTAATAATTCAAATATTGACGAATTACAGAATATCTCTATAAAACAAAAAAGTATTATTAAATCAAAAATTAAAAATATTAAAAAAATAATAACCACTATAAAAAAAAATAATGGCTAAAAAAACACATGTTAAAGTTAGACTGGTCCCTGAAGCAAAACCAGACAGTCCTTTTTTCTATTATGTTAAAAAACCTGCAGGTGGTGAAAAAGCAAAGGTAAAATTAAAAGCTAATAAATATAACCCAGCAACAAGAAAACATGAAGTTTTTGTAGAAAAAAAACTTCCACCTCATAGTAAATAATTTACTTTTTTTTTTTAAAATTTCTTCTTTCAAAATCAATGTATGCGTAGATCATACATTTCCATATTTTGTTAGTTATTTTTGGATCAATTTTGTTAGTAATTGATTTTCTTTTAATATTTTTTAGAATTAAATTTATTCTTTTTTGATCAACAATCTGATTTTTTTTTTCTTTAAGGGCGAGAACCTTTTTAACTAAATTAGTTCTCTTTTTAATTATCTTGATCAAAGAATTGTCAAGAATATCTAATTCTATTCTGATTTTACTAAGTTTTTTTTTTTTTAATGGCGACATTTATATAATTGGATAAATCAAAAATTATTATATTTATCCATTCATGTATAGCGAAAATCATAAAATTAATAATTATATATCTACATGGTTAATCTGTATGTTTTGGATTATTTCGATTATGATAGTTGTTGGTGGACTTACAAGGTTAACTGATTCTGGCTTATCTATTACTCAGTGGCAACTATTTTCTGGTTTTTTTCCACCTCTAAACAAAGAGGAATGGATTATGTATTTTAATTTGTATAAAGAGATACCTGAATTTAAACTTCAAAATTACGATATGACTATGAAGGAATTTAAAGTGATTTTTTGGTGGGAGTGGGCTCACAGGTTTTTAGGAAGAATAATTGGGATTGGCTTTTTAATTCCATTAATTTATTTTTCTTTTAAAGTAAAATTTGCAAAACTAATAAATTTATATTTGATATTCGCATTAATATGTTTCCAAGGATTTATCGGTTGGTATATGGTTAGTAGTGGATTGATTGATAGGGTAGATGTCAGTCATTTTAGACTTTCTGTTCACTTATTAATTGCTTTTATCATACTATCTTTAATTTTATGGAATTATCTTAAGATAAAGGTAAGAAATAATTACTCAAAAACTATAAATTCATTTTTACCTCTATCATTCCTTTTCCTCATATTTTTGCAAATAACTATAGGTGCATTTGTTTCAGGAATGGATGCTGGAAAAATTTATAATTCATGGCCTTTAATGGGCAATTCAATTTTTCCAGATGACAACAGTATTTATAATTTATTTAAATTATCTGCCTTTAGCGACCCTTCTTTAGTTCAATTTATTCACAGGAAATTAGCATATGTGATAGGCTTTATTTACCTATTTATATTATTTAAAATTTATAAAAATAAAATGTATGAAATGTATAATTCAGTAAATATTTTAGGTTTTTTTATTATTTTACAAATTATTTTAGGGATATTTACATTGCTTTATGGTGCACAGATATTAATTGCATCAATGCACCAAATAAGTTCAATTTTCCTAGTTAGTTCTTGTATTTATTTTTTGTATATAAATACGAAAACTAACTTACAGCTTTCAAACTAGGTTTCCCTGACGCACCTAGAGCCTGATCGAGATCTGCAATTATATCATCAGGATGTTCTATACCAATTGAAAGTCTAACATATCCCGGTGTTACTCCTGCAGCAAGCAGTTCTTCTTCTGTTAATTGGCTATGCGTAGTTGTTGCTGGATGTATTGCTAAGCTTCTTGCATCTCCAATGTTTGCTACATGGTAAAACATTTTTAATGATTCTATAAATTTTTTACCTGCTTCAACGCCACCTTTAACCTCGATACCCACAAGAGCTCCATTACCACCTTTCATATATTTTTTAGATCTTTCACCGATTTCACCTTTGTGCAGAGTAGGATAGATAACTCTTTCAACATTCTTATGTTTTTGTAAAAATGCAACAGCTTTCTCGGCATTAGAGCAATGTTGTTTCATTCTCAATGGCACAGTTTCTAGTCCTTGAATTATTCCCCATGCATTATCTGGTGCTAAAGGAGCTCCTAAATCTCTTAGGAGACATACTCTAGCTCTTACAGCAAATGAGACATTTGCCCCTGTTAATTGAGGTACTACTTCCCCCCATTTTGCTCCACCATAACTAGCATCAGGCTCATTAAATAACGGCTGTCTTTTCGGATCTTTTGTCCAGTCGAAATTACCTCCATCTACAAGAGCTCCTCCAATTACAGTTCCGTGACCACCAATGAATTTAGTAAGTGAGTGAACCACAACAGCGGCTCCGTGCTCTAAAGGCTTACAAATTACTGGCGCCGCAGTATTATCCATTATTAATGGAATATTATGTTTTCTACCTATGTCAGAAACCTCTTTAATTGGAAATACCCTTAAGTAAGGATTAGGCAAAGTTTCAGCATAGAAACATCGTGTTTTTTCATCAATTAATTTTTCAAAATTACTTGGGTCGGAAGGGTCAGCGTATCTACACTCAATACCCAATTTTTTAAGTGTATGAGTGAATAAGTTAACTGTTCCTCCATATAAATCAGTTGAGCTAATAAAGTTGTCACCTGATTGACAAACATTCATTATTGCAAATGTTGACGCTGCTTGGCCTGAACCAACTGTAACAGCTGCAAGACCACCTTCAAGAGCCGCTACTCTTTTTTCAAGTACGTCATTTGTTGGATTCATAATTCTTGTGTATATGTTTCCAAATTCCTTCAGTGCAAATAAATTTGCAGCATGATCTGTATCATTAAATTGATAAGATGTTGTTCTATACAGCGGTACTGCCACTGCTGTTGTAGCCGGATCACTTCTGTAATCACCGCCATGTAGCGCTATTGTTTCTGGATTTTTGTTTTTGCTCATATTTCCCCTCTTGTTAAAAGTTGTATTAAACTAAAATGAAAAAATACAATCAAGCTTAAATTTAACTTGATAATGGGGGGTAATTTGTTGTTATAAATTTTTTAAGCACTGTTAATACTCTATCCGCTTCCTCTAACAACATCATGTGACCACAATTATCAATTATATCAACTTGACTACCATCTATTAATGAAGCTAATTTTTTCCCCTCTTTAACAGGACACATTTTGTCATCAGTTGCTAAAATTGATAGAGTAGGGCATTTAATTTTTTTAGCTGCCTCAAATCCATTCTTGTAATTGTCACAAGCTCTAAAATCTACTCCTAATGTATTCTGTATTGTTCTTGATTTTGCCAGCATAGTTCCTGTGTTGATATGATAAAGACCTGGTACTGGATGACCACCAAAGTGACCGGCTGGACCATGCGCCCAATCCATCATCAAATCTACTGCTTTTGGATCATTATTTTCTGCTAATGAAAGTAGTTCAGGATTCATTGGTATAGCACCAGCTCCACCCATCAAACTCAAAGTTTTGATTTTATCTGGATATCTTGATGTGCACTCTACTGTAACTAAACAACCTTGTGAATGGCCTACCAAGGAAGCTTCTTTATGACCAACAGCATCAATTACATCATTTACCCAATCAGCCATTTCTTCAATTGATTTAAGACTTTCACCACTAGACAAGCCATGGCCTGGCAGATCAATTGCTAAAGCATTATAACCATGAAAAGCAAAATATCTGGTTTGAAGCACCCATGTCATGTGTGTAAGACCACTACCATGAACAAATATAATTAATGGTTTTTTTTTATCAAAAGGTCTTCCACCAGTAGAGGCGAAAACTTCGTTATTATTTACTTTAAATTTCATTGATTTGATACAAGTCTTGGTTTTCTTGCTGCTCTAAAACCAATCTCGAAATCATTTTTTATATCATCAATGTCTTCAATACCTACTGACAATCTAATCATGTCGTGTGATAATCCAGCAAACTTCAAAGTTGCCTCATCCATTTGTGAATGGGTTCCAGATGCAGGATGGATAACTAAGGTCCTTGTATCTCCCACATTTGCCAAATGTGATGCTAATTTTACGTTATTAATAAATGCAACACCAGCATCTTTTCCACCTTTAATACCAAAAGCAATCATTGAACCTCTTCCATTAGGCAAAAGTTTTTTTGCTAATTCATGATCTGGATGGTCTGGGACACTTGGATGTGATACCCACGCAACACTTTCATGGTTTGATAAATATTTAACCATTTCTTCTGCATTAGAACAATGTTTCTTCATTCTAACAGACAATGTTTCTATGCCTTGTAAAACATTCCATGCATTTTGAGGGCTTAAACAAGGGCCAAAGTCTCTCATGCCTTCAGCTCTAGCTTTCATCGTAAAAGCTGTTGGACCAAATTCCTCCGCAAAAGACAATCCATGATATCCTTCATAAGGTTTTGTCATTGTTGGAAATTTATCATTTTGCATCCAATCAAATTTTCCACCTTCAACTAATATCCCTGCCATTGAAGATCCATGACCTGCCATCCATTTTGTAAGAGAATGAATTACAATATCAGCGCCATGCTCAAACGGTTTACATAAATAAGGAGTTTGATAAGTTGCATCAACCATCAATGGAATTCCTGCATCATGTGCAATTTTAGCAATTTTAGGCATGTTCATAATTTCATTACCTGGATTTCCTACAAGTTCTCCAAAAATACCTTTTGTATTTTTTTGAATTGCTTTTTTAAATCCTTCAGTATCTCTAGGTTTAACAAATGTACATTTGATCCCAAATTTAGGTAATGTTAATCTAAATAAGTTTACAGTTCCTCCATATAGTTGAGATGATACAACTAAATGATCTCCAGCTTCGCATAATGTCATTACTGTCAAAAATATAGCACTCATTCCCGATGATGTAGCTAATGCTGCTGTACCACCCTCAAGTGATGCAACTCTTTCCTCTAATACGCCAACAGTTGGGTTTGAAATTCTACTATAAATATGTCCACCTCTTTCTAAATTAAAAAGAGCAGCAGCGTGATCAACATCATCAAAAAGGTATGATGTTGTTTGATATATTGGTACTTGTCTTGAGCCAGCATTTTTATGTGGCTGATAACCAGCATGTAAACTGAGGGTATCAAATTTATACGTGTTTGGTTTTAAATCTTTTTTTTTATCACTCATTAGGCTCCTATAATTTAAAATTTTGTGAATTTGTTTTTTATTGAACCTATTATTACTAATAAATGGTCATAATTCAATCAACCATTCAGTCCAAATAAAATATAATAATTTGACAATATATCTAATTATAAGTATTAATCCCGCATTCATGACAAAGTTTGTTAAAAAAGATGAGATAAATAGCGAGTGGTTTGAAATCGACGCCAAAGGAGCAGTTGTCGGTAGATTAGCAACGGTTGTATCAAAAATTATAAGAGGGAAGAATAAAACAAAATATACACCTCACATGGATCATGGAGATTTTGTTGTGATCAAAAATGTAGACCAAATTAAATTTACAGGAAATAAATTTCAAAATAAAAAATATTACAGACACACTGGATACCCTGGTGGTATTAAAGAAATAACACCTGAAAAGTTGAGCGAAAAAAAACCAGGTGAAGTGTTAAAATTAGCTGTTAAAAGAATGTTACCCTCAGGTGCACTAGGAAAAAAACAATTAACTAAACTGAAAATCTATTCTGGAGATGAACATCCTCACACTGCTCAAAATCCAAAGATAATTGAAATCGGTAAACTTAACCAAAAAAATATTGTAAGAAATTAATATGGAATCTTCCCAAACATCTTCACCCAAAATTAAATTAGACTTTAAAGATAGTAAATACGCAACAGGAAGAAGAAAAAAATCTATAGCCAAGGTTTGGTTAAAAAAAGGCTCAGGTAAATTCTACGTTAATGGTAAATCTTTAAATGACTATTTTCCAAGAGCAAATCATGTAATGCAAATCTTAAGACCTTTTGAAATAATTAATCAGTCAACTGATTACGATGTTAAATCTAAAGTAGTGGGTGGAGGACAAACCGGTCAAGCTGGTGCCTTAGTACATGGTATTTCAAGAGCTTTACTAAAATTTGATGAAACTTTAAAATCAACCCTACGTAAAGAAAAACTCACAACAAGAGACTCGAGATCTGTAGAGAGAAAAAAACCTGGTAGAGCAAAAGCTAGAAAAAGCTACCAATTTTCTAAAAGATAATTTCTTTTTAAATTTCAACTGTTATATTAAATTATGGGCAAGAAAAATGTTCTTATATGTGGCGCTACTGGATATATAGGATTACAACTAACTAAACTTTTATGTACGCATAAAAAAATAAAAATTAAATATTTGTGTGGAAGTACTTCTGTTGGAAAAAAAATAGATACCTATGAACAAGAATTAAAAAAATATAAATTACCAAAAATTTCAAAATTTAAAAAAGAGTATTTATCAAATGTCGATATAATCTTTACAGCATTACCAAATGGCGAGGCACAATCTATTTCAAAATTATTAAATAAAAATAATTTACTTATAGATCTAGCAGCTGATTTTAGACTTAATAATAAAAAAGATTATGAAAAATGGTATAAAATTAAACACAAAGCATTAAATCAAATCAAAAAAAGTATTTACTCTATACCCGAAATTAGTGGTCAATTAATTAAAAAATTCCCAATAGTATCTTGTCCTGGATGCTACCCTACATCTGTACTAATTCCATTAATCCCGTTAATAAAAAAAAACTTAATTAATAATCAATCAATTATTATTGACTCGAAATCTGGTTATTCAGGAGCGGGTAGAGGAGTACATAAAAAATATAAAGATAAAAATTTATATGAGTCGTTGAGTGCTTATGGATTAGCAAATCATAGACATAATTCTGAAATTCAACAAGAGCTTGATCTTAAGACTGGTAAAAAAAATAAATTTCATTTTACACCTCATCTTACACCTATGTTTAGAGGAATTTTAAGCACTATTTATGTTGATTTAAAAAAGGGAATTAACATAAATAAAATAATTAATGTTCTTAATCTTCAATATAAGAATCAAAAATTTATAAAAATTAGTAAATTAAATACTTTCTTAAGTACTAATGATGTGATCAACACCAATAATTGCTTAATTTCTGTATGTAAAAGCAAATATAAAGATAAAATAATAATATTGTCTGCAATTGATAATTTGATTAAAGGTGGTGGTGGTCAGGCTGTACAAAATATGAATAATTATTATGGCTTTAATGAGAGTGAAGGTCTAAATGTTTAAATATACTTTAATAATTTTATTAATATTTTCATTATCACATTGTTCCTTAAATCATCCTGTTTCCATGTGGAATATTGAGGATGATGGTACTGATAATGAAATATCAAAATTAAACTTTGAAGTTGAAACATCTTTTGATGAATTTAAAAAAAATGTTATTAAATATGGTGAGATAAGCGACTTTCCAAAATTAGATTAATTAATGAATAAAAATATAAATATTGCTGTTATTGGACTTGGTCAAATTGGATCATATGTACTAAATGAGTTAAATACAAAAAAGAAAGATATTGAAACTAAAACTGGAAAGCGAATTAAAGTTATAGCTATATCGGCTAAAAATATAAATAAGAAAAGAAAATTTAAAATAAATAAGAAAATTTTTTATTCAAATCCTCTAGATATTTTGAAGATTAAAAACTTAGATATAGTAATCGAAGCTATAGGTTTATCAGATGGTATATCAAAAAAAATTATTGAGACTGCTCTTAAAAATAAAATTCATGTTATAACTCCAAATAAAGCATTAATTTCCAAACATGGTGATAAACTTGGAGAACTAGCTGAGAAAAACAATGTAAATTTAGAATTTGAGGCATCTGTAGCAGGTGGTATTCCTATTGTAAGAACAATCAAAGAAGGTTTGGCTACAAATAAAATTACAAAAGTTTATGGCATACTCAACGGTACTTGTAACTACATCATGTCAGAAATGGAGAGAACTAAAGATAGTTTCAAAAATGTTCTGAAGATGGCACAGAAACTAGGTTATGCTGAACCTGGAAATCCTAAATTAGATCTTAACGGTTATGATGCGTTAGCTAAAATAAAAATTTTGACATCATTATCTTTCAATAAGAAAATTTCAAAATCTGAATGTTTAATGGAAGGTATTGAAAACATCGATTATGCAGATATTAAAATTGCTGATCAGTTAAATTTTAGAATAAAATTATTAGGTATAACTGAGATTATAAATAATAGTATTTTTGAAAGAGTTCATCCATGTTTAGTTAAAAAAGATTCTTATATAGGAAATGTAAATGGTGTAATGAATGCTGTTATATTAAATGGTTCACCTATTGGTGAGTCTGTGTTGCAAGGGGAGGGGGCTGGACCAGGACCAACATCTTCTGCTTTGATGTCTGATTTATTATCTATTTTGAGAGGAAATATAAAATATCCTTTTGGTATATCTAAAAATAAAAGATTAAAAGCTAAAATATTTAATAAAGAACAATCATCACATTCTCTTTATTTAAGATTAGAAGTTAAGGATAAACCTGGCGTTTTATCTTCTATAACAAAGATTCTGGCGAAGTATAAAATTTCTATTCAAAGATTAATACAAATACCTGATCATAAAAGTAAGACAGCTTCGATTGTTCTTATTACTCATAATGCAAATGAATTAGATGCTCAAAGTTGTATTAAATCATTTAAATCAAATAAAAATATTATTAAAAATCCTGTTCTTATTAGATTATTTTAATGGAACTTTATATAAAATTATTTGAAGTTCTTTTTCCAGTTTTTTTTATAGTTGGTATTGGATATTTTTTAGGTAAAAAAAATCCAAATTTTGATACATCATTTATAACAACTTATTCTGCTAACTTTGGAACGCCATCTATAGTAATATTCTCTATTTCAGCAAGCGGTGTAACTTTTGCAATGTTCTCTGAGTATTTTTTATACGCATTAATGCTATTATCTTCCTTTTTAATTGTTGGTTTGATTTTTTTAATTTTAATGAAAAAAGATTATTTAAGAGAATTACCAACATTTTTTCTACCAAATACAGGTAACATGGGCATTCCAATTTGCTTATTTGCATATGGTAAATTAGGTATGGGAATTGCGGCAGCTATATCTTCTTTGGTCGTTCTTCTTCATTTTACTCTTAATATTTTTTTAGCTAAACGTGAGTTTGATTTAAAGGTTATAATAAAAAGTCCTTCATTTTATGCAATAATTGCTACCATTATTTTTCTATATTACGAAATACCTTTGCCAATATTTGTATTGAATACTGTTATGCTTCTTGCTTATGGAATGATAGTAATGATTTTAATGTCTTTAGGTGTTTCATTAACACAAATGAAAGTTTTTTCCTTTAAGGATGCACTAATTACATCTACTGGAAGAGTAATTATAGGACCATTAATTGGCTTTGCCCTGATCTCTTTTTTTAATCTATCTGGGTTTGCTGCCGGTGTTCTTTTAATTCAGTCATCTATGCCAAGTGCAATACTTTGTTATCTTGTTGCTTCAATGTATTCTCCTAAGGAAATTGTTGATAACATATCTAGCACAATAGTTGTTTCAACTTTAATGTCTCTTGTAACTGTACCTATAACAGTATTCTTTGCTTTAAAATACTTTAATTAAGAGATAAGATTTTCATATGAAGGCTGTTATTCTCAATGCATCAGCTTGGATGATTGTTCCATTTATGGATGCTTTGGCAAAATATTTAAGTTCATCTATGGATGTTTTGCAAATTACTTGGGCTAGATATTTTTTCACAGTTGTTTTTGCACTCTCAATAATGCTTTTTTTTGATAGAAAATCCATGGTTTGGAGTAAAAAACCTATGCTTCAATTTATAAGAGGATTAATTTTTGTATTTTCAACATATTTATTTTTTTTTGCAATATCTGAGATTTCTTTACCTAAGGCCTTAACACTAGCATTTGTAGCTCCAATTTGTGTAACTGCAATGTCCCCCTTTTTTTTAAACGAAAAAGTAGGCTTAAGAAGGTGGACAGCTGTATCCATGGGATTTATTGGTACCTTAATTGTTATTAGACCTGGATTTATAGAAATTAATTTAGCTACATTAGCAGCCTTGGGCAATGGTATTTGCTATGGTTTTTATTTAATTATTACAAGAAAATTAAGTACCTCTGATAATTCTCTATTAACTTTATTATTTGCTGGCACAGTAGGGACTATTGTCATGTCTTTATTTATGCCCGGTGTTTGGATACAGCCATCAAATAGTCAGTGGATTATGATGGCTTTAGTTGGCTTTATAGCAGCAATTGCACATCTTTTTATCATTTTGTCTCTTAAATACGCTGATGCTTCTAAATTAGCTCCCCTTGGCTATACTGAAATAATTACTAATATTTTACTAAGTTATTATATATTTAAAGAATTGCCAGATAATTGGACATATTTAGGTCTTTCTATAATAGTCCTTTGTGGTATTTATATTTCTAGAAGAGAATATTACTTATCAAGACTTTATATAGGTAAGTAATATTTACTAATATATATATGTAACACTTTAATTTTATATTATATATAATTGAAATTTAATGCTTTTTTGATTTTAATATAATTTTAGAATATTTTATATTTTTTTATCTAAATAATTAATATCTTAAAAAGAATCTTATTTTTAATGAATTAATTCATAATTTTTTCCAAATTAGACAAGATTTGATGAGAATATAGTGGGGAATAAATACCAGCTTATAAATAAAATTAGAATTACTAAAACTTAGTGATAAATAATTCAAAAAATAAGCAAATATGCCAATATTTTGATAATTACATGTTTCAAGGACATTTTATAAAATTTTTTTAGGGAAAAAAAGCTGATTTTGAAATAGCTCTGCAATATTCGAATATACCGATTAAAAGCCCAAAATTGGGTCTATTTTAAACATTTGTAATTTTACGGTGCAACTTATAGGTGATATTATAAAATCAATAATAAATATTGTATATTTATAAAAAAACGTTGGTATTTAATATTTTTAGAGCAAAATACCTTCTAATTTTAGCAATTTTCTCTTGGTATTTATCCCGCCTTTACCTGAGTAACCACCTAAAGAGCCATCTGACCTTATTACCCGATGACAAGGTATTTTTGGAGCATAAGGATTTTTTCCTATGGCATTTGCTACAGCTCTTACTGCTTTTGGCTTTTTGATTGCTATTGCTACTTGAGAATAAGTCCTTAATTCACCTTTGGGGATGGATTTAAGATATTTCCATACTTTCAATTGAAATTTTGTGCCTTTAAGAATCATAAAAAAAACCCTGTTTCCTTGCACCTTTTCAGGTACAAAGAACAGTAGTTTTTGGCACGTCGTTGTATGCGCTACCGCCATGCCCTCCACCTTACAATTTTAGCGCTACTCTGCAAGGCTTTCTGCCCTCTGGGCTTGAACCTCTCGGTTTTTCCCCAGATGGTCAGTTAAGAGTTGCCTCTTAATTCATCTTAGACAATATCAGATAGAGTAGGTTGTATGTATCACTTTATCGTTGAATATACTTAGTTTTTCACATGGTCGAATAATGGGGATAACTTAATCTAAAGCTTTAACTAAACCATCTAAAACCTTCATACATAGCAATTCCATAAATTGAGTGTCTGATTAGAAACATAATTGATGTTTTAATGGGTATTCCAGTCTTATTTGCAAACACTCCCTGTCCTGTAAATGGTAAAAATATCAATAATGGAGCTAGTGTTGTAAGAGCTCCAAATATAAAGCCTGAAAAATATGTCATTTTTAGACCTATCATTAAAAAACAAAAATAATAGATTACAGCCCAACAAATCGATACATAATAGTGAAAAATCCAACCAAGTAAAACTTCATACCTAAAATTAGGCATATGAACAATATTTGGGTTATAAAAAGTAGCGTTTTTAAGCATATAATAAGTCCATCTTCCTACAATTCCCCATGATGGTTCTGGAATACCCATCAATTTGAGTAAATAACCCAGAATATCAAGAATTATGCATGAAAATATCCCAGCAACTAAAATACTAATAATATCTATCAATTAACCTCAAAACATTAATAAAAATAGCAGAACAAAAATGCTTATAAAAAATATGCCAAAAATAATCATTAAAATACGATTTTTTGTTTGTTCTTTTAATTTTGGCCAGTAATTCATAATTAGAAATGTTCCAATAACAACAATCAGACCGATTAATACATATTTAGGCATTGAGATTCTTTTACATTAAATGCTTGACTTGTAAAATGTGTTATATTATAGTTTCCGATAATTAATGGTTATCGGAATTATTTATGAATGACGTTATATCAGATATTAAAAAATTAGAAATAGAAACAATTAAAAATTTAAAAAATTCCAAAGCAAATAACACAGTTAGAGCTTATGAGTCTGATTTTAAGGATTTCTCAATATTCTGCATCCGAAATAATATGCAGTCTCTTCCAACTGAACCAAAAATATTATCATTGTATATAACTCATTTGTCTAAAGTTTGTAAATATAGCACGCTTAAAAGACGAATAGCTTCAATAAAAGTGGTTCATAAAATTAAAGGTCACTACTTAGATTCCAAGCATCCAATTATAATGGAAAATCTCTTAGGTATTAAAAGAATTATCGGATCATATCAAAAGTCAAAAAAACCATTATTAATCAATGATTTAAAATTAATTATTAATGTAATAGATAAATTTGAGGAGAATAATTATAAAAAAATTAGAAATAAATCATTAATACTTCTAGGATTTTCTGGAGGTTTTAGGAGATCAGAGTTGGTAAATATAGAAAAAGACGATCTTGAATTCGTTAAAGAAGGATTAAAAATTTTTATCAAAAGATCCAAGACAGATCAATCTGGAGAAGGTAGTATAAAAGCTATCCCCTATTTCAAAAATGAGGATTATTGTCCAGTTCGTAAATTAAAAGATCTTATAAATTACAAAAATATAAATGGTGGAAAAATTTATCAGATTTCTGATAAATCGGTATCATTGATTATTAAAAAATATGCCAAAATTGCTGGACTAGAATATGAAAAATATGGTGGTCATAGTTTAAGGTCAGGATTTGCTACTTCTGCAGCAGATGCTGGTGTAGAAGAAAGAAATATTATGGCTATGACCGGACATAAAACAACTCAAATGGTTAGAAGATACATAAATGAGGCAAATCTATTTAAAAATAATGCTCTTAATAATCTTAAAATTTAAATAAGATATCAATTTTTTCAGCAATAAATTTTCCAACTTTATAAGATCCTGTAGGGTTAGTATGTACGCCATCATAAAAATCATTTTCATTATGTAGTGAAATTTCTTCAGCTAAATTAATACAAATATTGTTATTATTTAAACAAAATTTATTTGTTTCAGAATTTATTATTGAAAGATATTCATTAATCCAATGATTATCAGAAACTTTTTGAGTAATAAAAATTGGAATAGAGCCCTTATCTAAACTTTTTTTTGATAATAAGGAAAGATTTGTTTTATAAATATTAATATAATTATTAAAATTTAGTTTATTATAAGTCATGTCATAAGGATTTTCTGTAATGACCGGGGTTTGGAAGTTATCAATATTTTTAGAATATCTAATTTTATATTTAAAGGAAAGAAAATTACCTTTGATTATTTTAAAAAGTAAAACTAAACCACTATTATTTGTAATATACTGAAAATAATTATCAAATAGATTATTATTTGTGAGTAAATCTCTATTGACATTATTAAAAGATCTTCCATCACCATGATTATTATTAACATTAAGAGATGTCTCAATCATATATAGTGCATCGTTTATTCCTAGGTAAAATAAGATTATTTGAGGTTTTAAATTCTCAAATCTTGAAAACCAAATATCAAACATATTAACATGACCATATGATGTTTGACCGCCAATACCTGCGTTTAAAGTTTTGTTGTAATTTTGATTTATCAGTGTTTTTTCAAGTACCTTAGTCCAAATTAAATTATCATCTATGTATTTTTCTTCAGTAGTGCTACCTCCTACAACTAAGATATTAATATCTTTTAAATCATAAATATTTGCTCTAAAACCATTTTTGTCCGTTGAATAAAAAGAACTTTCATAAGAATCGTAAGGGAGTTTGTTCAAAATTTTATTTTTATTAATTGGGATTAGTAAATTACCATAATAATTTGACTTAAACCAATTACCAACAATTAATTCAAATATAATTAAAATGAAAATGATAATTAAAACGTTATAGAAAAAAATTTTTAATAAAGAAAATATTTTATTCATATTAAGATATAATCTTTAGATATTGTTTAATAATATTTTAGCACTTTCGTTCCAGTTTTTTTTTCCTCTTAAACTTATTAAATTTGATCTTAACTCTCTCCATAATTTATCATCTTTAAATATTTTTAAAGCATAATAAGAAAATTCATTTTCATTTTTAGCAATAAAACCGGTCTTGTTATGAATTACTCTTTCAGATAATGAGCCTATTCCCAATGTAATGATTGGCAAACATAATTCTCTAGCCTCTTCAGCAGCTAGGCAGTATAGTTCAGCTTTATGACCTGGAATTAACAGCATTCTAGACTTTGATAAATCTTTAATTAAATTTGCTCTTTGGCCAGCATTTCTAAAATAAATATTTTTATCCTTATATGCTTTGTTAAAATTATTAGTTGGTGTGATTAATAATTTTCCATTATTAAATTTAGGAAATATTTTATTTATCCATATTTTAATCAATAGATCAAGATTCCTGTCCGATCTCGAAGTAAAAATAGCTTGTCTATTATCTATTTTAGTGCTGTCAGAAACTTCTGCGTTTAAAAAAATTTCATCAATACCGTACGGCAAAAGAAAATGACCGAACAGTTTAGTTAAATAAGATCTATTCTCTAGATGGTATTTACTTAACAGCGCCACTTTAGGCCTATGAATATAATAACTAAATAATTGCTTTTTTCTTAAAAATTTTTCTAATGTTTGAATACTATGAGAAAGTAATATTTTTTTTTTACAATAAATTTTGTCAAATAGTCTACAATCATTATTACTTATAGCTAGGTCAAAATCCATTTTTTCATTTAAGTAGTTTATATTTATCCATTTTATTCCTGAGATAACTTCATTTTTTGGACAATTATTTAAAACAGTTACATTGTGTTTTAGTTTGGCCAATGAAACTGCTAAATTTATTAATATAGTTTCAGCACCTCTAAGTTTATAAGAATTAATGTAATTAGAGTTATATGCAAATAAGGTATTATCCAAGAAACATATATTCATTAATTAAATATCACTGATTTGTTTACAAATTTTATTTATATTATCTCTCTTAAGTAGCTTTAGATTAGTCATGTGATTAGTCCAAAACTTGGCAGTTTTAAAGTTATTTATAAGAGCATACGTTTTTTTATTTAATGCATGGGATACATGACTTATTGCACCTTCACAGCATATTACTTTAGTACATAAATTAACAATTTGTTCTAAATCTCTAAAATCTGTATTGTCAACAAATACTATTTTTCTTTTAAATTTATTACACATGTATATGTTTTTAAAATATTTAACAAAATATCTATTTTTAATTTTTTCAAATTGTTTAACATCAACCTTACCAGAAGTAATTACAATATCATTTTTAAATTTGTTTAATATTGTATTAATTAGAAAATCAAAATTTTTAAAATTTAAATTCATATAATTAAAATCTTTATAGTAATAACCTTCAAACCATTTTTCATCTAAATGAAGTAATATATAATTTTTGGGTAAATATTTGTAAGAAATTTTTTTAAAATTATAGTTATTATAATAATTAATCTTTTCTGGTACTTTAATATTAAGATAATTTATAATACTACTGAAATTATTAAATTGAGTATTTGCCTCCGAATTAACAAAATAGTTATTAAAAAAAAGTTTAAGAATTAATGAAGGTCTAAAATCTTTTAAAATTGCATATTTCTTTCTTGCTTTAAGGGCTAAAGAAAAAAAAATTGATCGTCTTTTACCATCTAAAATAATTAAATAATCATATTTTTTTTTATTAATTTTGAACAAATTTTTTAACATTAAACCTAAATCATATTTATCAAGAATATAAATATCAGAAATATCTTTAAAATTTCTTATATATTTTGAATTATAAGTAGAACATACAAAATCTATTTTGTTATTTTTGTTATTTAATTTGATTGACTCAGTTAAAATTCTTGAGAATATAAAATCACCTATTCTATCTGTTCTAAAAATAAGAAATTTAGACATTTATCCAACTAATTTTTGAATCTATTTTTAATTCCATTGTTTTTTTAATAATAAAATCACTAATAAGTTTATTATTAAAAATTTTATGAGCTTTTTTGTGACCTGCTTTTGCTGTTTTTATCAACAATTTTTGGTTTTTTTTAAAAAATAAGATTTTTCTATTTAAATCTTTCAAATTCTTATATGTAACAATTTCATTTTTGTTAAAAAAATCTTGATAAAAATAATTATGGTGAATAAATGTTAAAAGACCATTTCCTAACAAAGATGAAATTCTATCACTTGAATAATATTTAATAGGTTGTCCTCTACTTATGTTTAAAGCCATTGAACATTTACAAAGCTCATTAAAAAAATCTTGACCCCACACAGGATTATTTTTATATCCAAATATATTATAGCTTATTTTATTTGTTAACATATCAATAACCTTAACTCTATCATCAATAAAATCTCTTTTTAAAATACCTCTATGTTGACCGTGACTAATTGCTATAAACATGTCTATATTAGTCTTTTTTGAATAGTTTTTATAAACATCTATAGAGGGATCAATAGGATTTGGAATAAAAAACGTTTTTTCCTTATTTGCAAAATTTAATACATCAACAGATGTTGTTACAAAATTTGTATCACAAAATTGATATTTTAAAAAAAAACGACTCTTATTCTTTTCAAAATCTGGACCCTTTGTGTTAAGAGGATCTAAAAACCATTGTGCAAATCTTATAGAATTATATTTTTCTTTAATTGATATAAAACTTTCATAATCTAATCTATCGACATGTCCTAATAAAATAATATCGGGTTTAAAGTTTTCGATATTTTGAACAATTTTTTCTGTTAAAAATTTTTTTGAACCTATATCAAATATATTTTTTCTTTGACTTGTTATATCTCGATCAGAAATATTTAGCACATTGTGACCATTTAAGATAAGTCCATTATTTAATTTTTTACCGGTTGAATAATATAATCTTCCATTATGTCTAAAATGAAGGTCAGTAATATGTAAAATTTTAAAATTTTTCATAAAAAGTATAAAATTTTTTTTTTATCTTCTCTCTTTTTAATCTATTTTTTTTTAGTAAATATTCATATTTCATAGCATCATTTTTAAATAAAAACTTCTTTTTATATAAAATTTTCCATTTTTTACCTTTGGTAAATTTTGCACCTCTAGATGTGTTATGAAGATAAATTCTTTTTTTTAAATTATTCGTATATCCAACATAACTTATCAATCGATTATTATTGTTTTTTGTACAAATTAAATATACATAAAAGGTCATAGATTTTAAAACTTATATAATTTCCATGTTTAAAAGAAAGTTATTAAAACAATCAAAATTCAAAAGATTAATACTAAAATTTCTTGGAGTATATGCATATGATAAAGAAACTTTAAATATTGTTAATCCAGATTATAAAAATGTTAATGGAAATCTGGTAGCTTTTAACGATAAATCATTTAATTTTAATCGAGGACATCTTGAACTTACAAGAAAAATAAAAAAACTTGATATTTATTTTAGATATGCCCCTGATAATAACATGTGGCACTCAACTGGATCTTGGAAAAGAATTATTCCTTCAATAGATAAAAAAACTCTCATCTCTGTATGTTTGATAAGTTTAAAAAATTCAATACTTCATTTCTTAGAAAATAATAACCTAGACATATCAATTAATTTAATTGCAGATAATTCAAATCATAGTTTTGATCAAAAAATTATAAATATTTTAAAATCTGATAAAATTAAAGTTACAAAAAATAATTCAAAAATTAAAGGCAATAGAGGATCTTATCTGGAATGTTGTGATCAAGCTGAAAAAGCAAAGGATTTAATTTTTTTTATTGAAGATGATTATTTATTTGAAAAAAACTGTATTGACGAAATTATTCACACATATTCGAGGGTAGCTTCATTAATTAAAAAAGATGTTGTAATATGTCCTAGTGACTACCCTTTTTTTTATGACTCACTTTACAACACAACATTATTTGTTGGTAAAAATTATAGGTGGCGAAAAATTAATGAAACCTTGTTAACATTCATGTTTAGTAAAGAGATACTTTTAAAATATAAGGACTATATAAGAAAAGTTGGTACTTCAATTAATGAACCATTTGAAAAACCATTGCATGAAATCTATGAAAAAGTTAATTGCCTTGCTCCCATTAAATCATTAAGTCATCATATTTCAAGATCTGTTCCAACTATCAATGAAGACTGGAAGAAGACTTGGAATTATAATTTTGATAAATATTTAAAAAATTATAATTCTTAACCAGCTATTACAGCCAATAATAGTAATGCAACTATATTCGTTATTTTAATCATTGGGTTTACAGCAGGTCCTGCAGTATCTTTGTAAGGATCTCCAACAGTATCACCTGTTACAGCAGCTTTGTGAGCTTCTGAACCTTTGCCTCCAAATTTACCATCTTCAATATATTTTTTTGCATTATCCCAAGCACCTCCTCCTGCAGTCATAGAAACAGCTACAAATAATCCTGTTATTATGACACCCAAAAGCATCGCGCCAACTGCAGATAAAGCTGCAACCTGCCCTCCAATGAAGTAAATGATTATGTAAAGCACTATAGGAGATAAAACTGGCAATAATGATGGAATTATCATTTCTTTTATTGCTGCTTTTGTTAATAAATCTACAAGTCTACCATAATCTGGTTTGGCTTTACGCTTCATAATACCGGGTATCTTTTTGAACTGTCTTCTTACCTCAATAACCACGGCACCACCTGCTCTACCTACTGCTTGCATACCCATCGACCCAAATAAATATGGAAGCATTCCACCAATTAATAAACCAACAACAACAAATGGATTAGATAAATCAAATGTAACTATAATTCCTTCTAAATTAGAGCCAGCAACTTTAGAAAAATGTTTAATATCCTCTGTATAGGCTGCAAATAATACTAAAGCCCCAAGTCCAGCTGACCCGATTGCATAACCTTTTGTTACAGCCTTGGTTGTATTTCCAACTGCATCTAA
Source organism: uncultured Pelagibacteraceae bacterium (assembly GCA_902566315.1). Classification (GTDB taxonomy): domain Bacteria; phylum Pseudomonadota; class Alphaproteobacteria; order Pelagibacterales; family Pelagibacteraceae; genus Pelagibacter. The sequence goes on along the minus strand of CACFIL010000001.1, from coordinate 104,156 downwards.
CGCATCGGTAGTCTTTCTGACGTTTTTTGGAAGATTAGACATTTCTGCAATACCTCCAGCATTATCAGTAACTGGACCATATGCATCTAATGCCACAACCATACCAGCAAGCGCAAGCATTGTGGTAACTGCAATTGCAATTCCATACAAACCAGCAATATGATTAGTTAATAATATTCCACCAACAATGATTAATGCGGGTATAGCAGTTGCTTCCATTGAAACTGCTAATCCTTGAATAACATTCGTTCCATGACCTGTTGTTGATGATTGGGCTACACTTTTAACAGGTCTGTAATCTGTACCTGTATAGTATTCAGTAATCCATATTATCAATCCTGTAATAATAAGACCAATTATTCCACAAAAATAGAGATTTAATCCAGTAAATGATTTTTCGTTTACAACATACTCAGTAGTAAAACCAATGACATGTTTAGTTATAGGGTACAAGATTACTAGAGAGCTTATAGCAGTTATGACAAATCCTTTATACATAGCCTTCATAATATTCTTATCACTTCCGAGGGTTACAAAAAATGTTCCTAGAATAGATGTAAGTATGCAAGCGCCACCAATTGCTAAAGGATAAATCATCATACTAAAGTCGCCAATAAAAAATATCGATGACAGAACCATTGTTGCAACTATTGTAACAGCATATGTTTCAAATAAATCAGCTGCCATACCAGCACAATCTCCAACATTATCACCAACATTATCAGCAATTACAGCTGGGTTTCTTGGATCATCCTCAGGAATTCCCGCTTCAACTTTTCCAACTAAATCAGCACCAACATCTGCACCCTTTGTAAAAATTCCTCCACCCAATCTTGCGAATATAGATATTAGAGAAGCACCAAAACCAAGTGCAACTAATGCATTAACTATTTCTCTTTCATCTATACCAATCTTTACAAGAAAATAATAATAAACAGCAATTGACAACAAAGCTAATCCTGCAACCAACATACCAGTCACAGCTCCTGATTTAAAAGCAATTGATAAACCATTTGCTAAACTTTTTCTTGAAGCTTCAGCAGTTCTTACATTAGCCTGAACAGAAACGAGCATACCAACATAGCCAGCAATCCCTGACAATGCAGCTCCAATTAAATATCCGAGACCCACTAAAGGACTAAATGCAACAGAAATAATTATTAAAACAACTACCCCAACTATTCCAATAGTCTTATATTGTCTGTTTAAATATGCACGTGCACCTACTTGAATAGCTGATGCTATTTCTATCATTTTAGCATTACCAGAGCTTGAATTTAAAATATTTCGACCTGTAAAAAAACCGTATATAATTGATATAATTCCAGCTGCTATAATATATAAGAGTATTGTTTCTGTTGACGAGTTCATTGGATCCTTTGTTAAATATATTTATGGGGTCAATGTAATACAAAATATACTATAAAACGCAATGTTTAACTTCATTAGAAATTGTGGGAATATCCCTCATAATATCTATGTTTTAAAAGCTTTTTGTTATACATAATTTGATTACTTTTGATTTGATTGGTTAAATTTCCTATCAATGTAACTTTCTGATTCATTCTTTTAGACAAGCTTTTAATGTATCTTCTATTTGATTTAGAGGAAGTAAATAGAATTTGATGATCATCTCCTTTAGAAATAAAATTAATTTTTTTTTTATTAGATTTAACAAGATAATTATTAAGTTTTGATGATATCGGTATCTTCTTAACATCTAATCTAAAACATAATTTACTGGTATTAATTAATTTGCATAAATCACCTAACAAACCATCGGATATATCAATTGATGAATTGGCAAATTTTAAAAGTTTTGAACTAATTTTTGTTGGTAAATCTGGCATATAATATTTTTGAATAAAATATTTTCTATGTTTAGTACTTTTTAAAAATAATTTTTTTCTCAAAAGTAATAACCCTAAATAACTATCACCCAAATTTCCTGTAACATAAATATCATCATCATTTTTACATTTATTTCTTTGAACTATTTGTTTTGAGTACCCCAAACTAGTAATTGTGAACACTGTTTTATTTGATTTTGTTGTATCACCACCTGATAATTTAAATTGATATTTTTTTTGCTCTTGTTTTAAACTTTTATACACAAGATTCATATTTTTTTTTGAAAATGTTTTACTATTTCCACTACCTCCAATAAAAATAAATTTTGGTGTTACGCCTTTACAGTACAAATCTGATATTGAAGATCTAACTATTTTTTTAATTACTAAATCAGGATTTCTAAAATTAAGAAAATGAACACCCTCGATATAGGTATCAGTAGAAACAACAACATTATTTTTTCTGTCAAAAAAAACATCGTCATTTAAATCTAATGCTGATGGGTTATTGTAAGTTAATTTTCTAAAGTACTTTTGAATTATAGTAAATTCATTCATTACTAATTCTAATTTTCTTTGAAATTTTATCTAATAATGCATTTAAGTATTTAGTTTGTGAGTCATCAATAAAAAAATTTGATGCTTTTAAATACTCATTTATAATAATTTTGATCGAAGTATTTGGTTTATATAAAAATTCAAAAATTGCACTTTTGATAATAATTTGAAAAACCTTATCCATATTTTTAATGTCGAGATCATGATTTAAATGGTTATTAATCTCTGTATTTATAAGTTCTTCTCTCTCGATAGTGCCATTCACAATATCTTTAATAAACTTTTTAAATCTATGTTTTGGAAAAGTAATATTTTCTTCATTGTTATAAAGTTTTCCATAAAGTTTTTGTATAATTATTACTCTAGGATTTCTTTGTGGAGAAAATTGAACAGTCATAATTTATTGTGAGAGAACTGATAATACAGCTTCTGCTGCCTCTGAACCTTTCTTCCCACGTTTTATTGCTTGCTTTTTATCTAAACATGTAATTACACCATTTCCGACTGGCTTCTTAGACATTATCGATAATGTCATAAGTGCATCTGTAGTAGATTTTGATATAAAGTCAAAATGTGGGGTTTGGCCTTTAATCACACACCCTAAAGCAATAAATCCATTAAACTTTTTAAGATTTTTTGCAATAGTAATTGGAATTTCAAATGCGCCTGGCACACTAATCACATCTATACTACACTTATTTTTTATTTTATTTTTTGCACTCTTTAATAAAGAACTAGCAATCTCTTCATAATAACTTGCAACAACAATCAGAATTTTTTTTTTCACTTTATAATTTCCTGTTTTTTAATTTTAATTCCATAACCGTCCAATCCTATCACTTTTTTTTTTGATCTAGTAACAAGTATCATATTTTTAATATTTAATGATTTAATTATTTGAGCTCCTATACCGTAATTTCTAATCAATTTGTCATAACCTTTTTTGTAAAAAGTTTTACTTTTATATTGTTTAAGTGTTTGGGTAACTGATTTTAAATTAGGATCTCTAATAAATACAAGAACACAATTGTTGTATTTTTTAAAATAAGTAATTGTTTTATCAAAGGAGTTTGGCAGTTTTTGATTAATTAGATAATTTTGAACCACATTAGATGATATTACTCTTAATCTAGGAATGACACCTTTTTTTAAATTTCCTTTAATTAACGCGAAATTTTCAGATCCATCTAGAATATTTTCAAATACTTTAATTTTAAACTTTTGTTTTTGCACAATGATTGTGGAAGTTTTTTTTAATTTGATTAGTTTCTCTCTCTTCAATCTGTAGGCAATTAAATCCTCAATTTTACCTATTTTAAGTTTATGTTTTTTTGCAAAATTGAATAATGTTTTGCCTGTCGCCATTTTTCCATCGTCGGCCATGATTTCACAAATAACTGCTGAATTATTTTTTTTGGCAAGCTTTGATATATCAACTGAAGCCTCTGTGTGGCCTGCCCGAACAAGTACTCCTCCGTCTCTTGCTATAACTGGAAATATATGACCAGGTGACACAATATCGTTTTTTTTTGCATTTTTATTAGATGCAACTTTAATTGTTTTTGAACGATCATATGCTGATATACCTGTTGTAACACCTTTTTTAGCCTCTATCGAATATGTGAAAGCAGTTTTGCTTCTAGATTGGTTAATTGGTGAAGCTAAAGTTAGCCCAATTTTTTTTGATTGTACACTATCCATTGCCAAACAAATCAATCCTCTAGCATGTTTTGCCATAAAATTTATATGTTTAGGGCTAACGGCAGATGTGGAAATTACTAAATCACCTTCATTTTCCATTTCTTCATGTTTACTCTCATCATCTACAAGAATATACATTCCATTTTTTTGGACAGTCTTAATAATACTTTCTATTGAACTAAATTTACTTTTTTTCATTAATAAACTTTTTTACATATTTGGACATAATATCTATTTCAACATTTACTAAATCATTTTTTTTTAAATTAATTAAATTTGTCAATTGTAATGTGTGGGGTATAACCCATATTTCAAAAGATTTTTTTTTAATTTTAGAAATTGTTAGTGATACTCCATTAATTAGTATAGATGCTTTTTCAACTAATTGTTTTTTAAAATAATTACTTATTTTAAACTCTAAAATGTTTGACTTATCGATTTTTTTAATGCTTTTTAAAGAACAGACTGTATCTACATGACCCTGGCAAATATGACCTGAAATATTATCTCCAAATTTTAATGGTTTTTCTAAATTAATTTCATCTCCAATTTTAATATTTCTAAATTTAGATTTAGCCAAGGTTTCATTTGAAAGATAAAATTCTAAAGTCTTATTTTTATAAGAAATTAAAGTAAGACAAACTCCATCACAAGAAATTGAAATCCCAAGATTTTTATTCGAAACTTTCAATGAAGATTTTATAAATAAATTAACTCCCTTTGTTCTTTTTTTTAATCCATTAATTATGCCTTTATTAAATATAATTCCATTAAACATTTTAGTAATAGTGAGTAAGTGTATCTTTATCTAAATATGTATTTATTTTTTTTTTATTCTTATAGTTTTTATTAATCATTTTTACTAATGAAGATATATTAATTTTATCTCTATTAGAGATTATTTTGTCGCTTTTAAAGAAGTAGAATTCATTTAATAAATTTTCATTAAGAAAATTAATCATTAAATCTTTACCTGTCTCAACTAGCAACCTATGAAATCCTAATGTATAAAGCTTTTGGCTAATTTTTCTAAGATTGAAATTCTGATTGTTATTCACATCTTGATAAATAAGCTTAACACCTCTATTTTTCAATAATCTAATTTTTGAGATATTTTTAGAACAGTGAAATATAATTAATTTATTTTTTGTTGAATTTTTAATTACATAAGAATTAATTTTTATTTTTAAATTCTTATCGATTACAACTACAGTAGGTGAAAATTTCTCTAATCCATTTAATCTACAATTAAGTTTAGGGTTATCTGTATTAATTGTTTTGTAAGAAGTTAATATTGCATGGTTCTGAAATCTTAATATATGCGAAACATTTCTTGAATGTTCATTTGTTATCGGAGAATTATTTCTTAAAATATTTAAATTTAATGAACTTGCAATTTTGCCAATTATATATGGGGCTTTGTTAGATCTTATATAATTATATTCATTATAAAGTTTCTTAACGTTTCGTTTTTGAAGTCCTGATATTGCAACTATTTTTTTTGATTTTAAAATTTTTTTAGTTTTATTAAAAGTTCGTAAATCATTGTCCTCAATTGAGTAATAAACTTTTTTGACCTTATTTTTAATTATTGCATTTGTACAGGGTGGTGTAAGTCCATGATGAGAACAAGGTTCAAGTGTTGAATAAAGCGAAGTTCCATTATTATACCTATTTTTATTTAAGGCAATACTCTCTGCATGAGGTCTACCACCTTGGTTAGTGGTTGCGAAAGATAAAATTTTATTATTTTTAACAATTACACAACCAACAGATGGATTTGTCCCTGTTAAATATTTATTATTCTCTGCTAAGTTTATAGCAAAGTTCATAATTTTTTTATCTGATGATTTAAAATTATCTTTTTTTAAAGACATCAATTCTATCCACAAATTGAACAAAATCTTTTTCTTCTCTGAAGTTTCTATAGACTGATGCAAATCGGACATATGCTACAGGGTCAAGTTCTTTTAAGCCCTCCATAACCATTGTTCCAATAGTATTAGATGAAATTTCACTTTGACCTAATTCTTCTAATGATCTACTAATTTTTGAGATAAATTTTTCTGCTGTTTCTGTATCAATAGGTCTTTTCTTTAAAGCGACATAAATTGATTTTGAAAGTTTTTCCCTATCAAAAGATGATTTTCTTCCATTCTTTTTAACTACAGTAAGTTCTCTAAATTGAACTCTTTCAAATGTTGTGAATCTCTCACCGCAGCTACATAGTCTTCTTCGTCTAATTGCTGTTCCATCTTCTGTAGGTCTTGAATCAACGACCGAAGTGTCACCTTTTTTACTGCATGGACAAATCATAAATTAATTTAGCCTAAGTGTTTATAGATAGGGAAATTAGAACAAAGGCTTACAACTTCTTTTCTTACTTCATCTTCAGTTTTAGAGTTATCTTCAGGGTTTTCGGCTAACCCTTTTATAGTTTTTGTTATTAAATCACCTACTATTTGAAATTCTTTTAACCCAAATCCTCTTGTTGTGGCTGCTTGCGATCCAAGTCTTATTCCAGAAGTTATCATTGGGCTTTCACTATCAAATGGGATACCATTTTTATTACATGTAATATTAGCTCTTGAAAGGCTTTCTGCAGCAACGTTACCTTTTACATTAAAAGGTCTTAAGTCAACTAACATCAGATGTGTATCCGTCCCACCTGAATAAATTTTAAAACCGTTATTTTTTAAAGTCTCAGCTAAAATTTTTGCATTTGCTAAAACAGTTTTTATATAATCTTTAAATTCAGGTTTTAATGCTTCTTTAAATCCAACAGCTTTTGCAGCTATAATATGCATAAGTGGTCCTCCTTGATATCCAGGAAAAACTGCTGTATTAAATTTTTTAGATAAGTCTTCATGATTAGTTAATATTATTCCGCCTCTTGCACTTCTAAATACTTTGTGAGTAGTTGATGTAACAACATGTGCGTAGTCGCATGGATTTGGATATCCCATACCAGCAACCAAACCAGAAAAATGAGCCATATCAACCATTAGGTATGCTCCAACTTTATCAGCTATTTCTCTAAATCTTTTAAAGTCAATTATTCTTGAATAAGCACTACCACCAGCAATTATAAGTTTAGGTTTGTGTTCAAGTGCAAGTTTTTCAACATTTTCATAATCAATAAGTTCAGATTCTTTATCAACTTCATATCCAATTGCATTAAACCATTTTCCTGACATAGAAATTTTTAAACCATGAGTAATATGCCCTCCTGAATTCAAACTCATTCCCATAAAAGTATCACCGGGTTTTAACAAAGCTAAAAACACAGCTCCGTTTGCCTGCGCTCCTGAATGAGGTTGAGCGTTGGCAAATTTACAATTAAATAATTCTTTAAGTCTATCTATAGCTAATTGTTCCGCAACATCCACATGTTCACAACCATTATAATATCTTTTGCCTGGATAGCCTTCGGCATATTTATTTGTTAAGACTGAACCTTGAGCTTCTAGAACAGCTTGAGATACGATATTTTCAGATGCAATTAATTCAATATGATTTTGTTGACGAACCAACTCATCATTAATGGCTTTATAAATTTCAGGATCACTATCTAATAAACTTTTTTCAAAAAAGTCTTTGTACTCACTATTTAAATATTTTGTTTCACTTGACATAATTTTTATATTTTTTTAACTCTTTTTAAGTGTCTTCCACCTTCAAACTTAGTATTTAAGAATGCATTTATACATTTAAAGGCTAAATTTTTACTAATCAACCTTTCTCCTAATGTAATAACATTTGCATCATTATGCAATCTAGATAATTTAGAGTTTTTTACCGAATAACATAGTGCTGCTCTTATATTTTTATGTTTATTAGCTGTCATTGCCATACCCATACCCGAGCCACATACTAAAATACCAATATTCTCTTTTTTTATCTTTTTTGATAATTTATGGGCATAATCTGGATAGTTTACTGATTTTTTTGAATGCTCTGGACCTAAATCTAAAACTTTAAATTTTGAAGAAAATTTTTTTTTAATACTCTCTTTTAAATTAAATCCAGCGTGATCAGATGCGATATAAATTTTTTTCAAATTAATTAAATTTATAATCTAAAACACATGCAACTAGGTGTATTCTATTTTCTTCTCCACCATTAAATGCATTATGGTATTTTGTATTGTTAGTAACCCAAACTGATCCATCAGCAGGCATATGTTTGGCAACATTATCAATAACCATCAAGCATCCAGGATTTGTTATAATTGGTATATGCAGTCTAGGTTCTGGATCTCTATGCCAGCTTAATGTTGATCTTGGTTCTTTTAATAAAATTCTTACTCTGCCTAATTTATATTTTGATGAAAGAACATCATAAACTTCTTTAAAATAAGTATTTTCGTAATCTTTTATGAATTCACTATACTTAGATTCATCTATATCGACATCTCTTGAAACTTCTTTTCCAGATTTATCCGGTTTAGTCCAATAAACACCTCGAGCTTTGCTACCTTTTATTGAGTCAGGGTCTCCTGGTATTTGTGTTAAAGAAATTGCACCAAAATTAGTTACGCCACCTCCATCATCAAATTTTTTAATTTGTATGATTTGGTTGTAAGCATCTTGAAGCTTATCAATATCAAATTGTACAGTCTGTTTTTGAAAATCGCTAAAGTCTAAAACTCTGTCGGTTTGATTATGTAAGTTAAGGTTTACGATTTTATCTTTATTGTTCATCATGAAGATTGTTTTCTACTCATTTATATATATATTTGTATAATAGATTTTGTCGCATAATAAAATACAATATGATTACAGGTAAATATCCAAATTTAAGGCTTAGAAGATCAAGAAAATATGCTTGGTCTAGGAAACTAGTCCAAGAAAGTTCTTTATCCTATAGTGATTTGATCCTGCCAATTTTCTTGATTGAAGGACAAAATAAAAAAGAATCAATAAAATCTATGCCAAATGTATTTAGGTATAGTGTAGACAAACTGAATATAGTTGTAGGTAAAGCAATTAAAAAAGGAATACCTATGGTCGCTTTATTTCCATACACAAGTCCAGCTAAAAAAGATGAAAAAGGTTCTGAAGCATTAAATCCAGACAATTTAGTTTGTAGAGGTATAAACTTTATTAAAAAGAAATTTAAGAATAAAATTGGTATTATGTGTGATGTGGCCCTAGATCCTTACACTTCTCATGGCCATGATGGATTATTAAAGAAAAATAATATTCTAAATGATAAAACTGTAGAAATACTTACCAAACAAGCAGTGCTGCAAGCCAAAATGGGATGTGATGTTATTGCACCCTCAGATATGATGGATGGCAGAATTGGTAAAATTCGATCAGCATTAGATAAAAATAATTTAAATGACGTGCAAATATTATCATATGCAGTTAAATTTTCATCTAGCTTTTATGGACCATTTAGAGACGCTGTTGGATCAAAAAAATTACTAAAAGGTGATAAAAAAACATACCAAATGGATTTTAGAAATTCCGATGAGTCTTTAAGAGAAGTTTCATTAGATATAAAAGAAGGTGCTGATATGGTTATGGTCAAACCTGGTATGCCCTATCTTGATATAATACAAAAAGTAAAAGATAATTTCAAAATACCAGTATTTGCTTATCAAGTCTCTGGTGAATACAGTTTAATAATGAATGGAATTAATAAAAAATTAATAGACAAAGCTTCAATAAAAGAGTCTCTTATTTCATTTAAAAGAGCTGGAGCAAACTGTATTGTAACATATTTTGCTGATCAAATTGATCTTTAATTATTTCAACAGATTAACAAAATCATTCCTTGAAGAGGGATAATTCTTGTTGTTAGGTTTAATAATTGTTTTATCCAAAAAATCTCCAACTATGGAAAATCCGTTATATATATCATTTAAACTATCAGGACTAATATTTTTATCTATTAGAAAATTAGGTATAATCTTTTGACTTGAATCTACGATATATTTTGTTTGGCCGTTAATATTTTTATCAACAACGTAATCTTTAAAATTAATATCATATCCAATAGACTTTAGTATATCTAGCTCTATATATAAAAATTCAACAAGCCAATTATCAAGTTCAATTATTTTAAATAATTTTTCTAAAAGATTAAATATTTCAATATTATTTTCATTTTCTGCAGTGAGAATTTTAATCAAATTCATACAATATATTATGCAAAATAATTTTTTTTTATTTTCTAAATAAACAGGTGTTTTAATTTCATCTATTTCAACTTTTAGATATCCAAGTCTGCCATCCTCTCTTAGTTTTGAATTTATGTGAAATTTATTGCCTATTAATAAATAACTTTTAATTTTTTTTGAAGTTGAGCCAAAAATTACACCAACTATTTTTCCATTATTTTCAGTGTAGAATTCAGCTATTGATGAATTTTCATTATATTTGTTCAAAGACAACAAATATCCTTTATCTTGCCAATTCATTTCTGATAAATTTTTTTAAGAAGTTCTGAAGCTGCAGTTTGCTCTGCATTTTTCTTTGATGATCCTATTGCGTAAACATATGTGCTATTTTTAAGTTTAACACCAACTTTAAAATTTGGTTTATGTCTTGGACCTGTATTTGAGATTAACTTATAAATAGGCAATATTTTATAATTTTTTAAAGAGTATTCTTGAAGTTGTGTTTTAGCATCAATAAACGTAGTTTCTGCTTCATTTATTAGATTATTCCATAATTTTAGAATAAAACTTTTAGAAACTTCAAAACCTTTATCTAAATAAATGGCTCCTATTAATGCCTCACAGCAATCAGAGATAATTTTATTTTCAACCATATTTTTGCTAGTCTTAGAATTACCTATAATTATAAATTCTTTAAGATTTAATAAATTTCCAATTTCTAGACATTTATTTTTATTGACTAAAGAGGCTAATTTTTTATCTAAGGATCCTACTTTTTCATATGGATAAAGCTCATACAATTTTTTTGAGATAACAAGTCCTAGTACTCTATCGCCCAAAAATTCAAGATTTTCATAATTATTATTTGGATCATAGCTTTTATGAGTAATAGCTTGCAAAAGGATTTGCTCATTTTTGAAATTTATTTTAATCTTTTTTTGAAGATTTTTGAGTGTGTTCATAATTAATCAATAAATTTGAAAAATCTATTTAACCTTAATATTTCAGACCAATTCCAAAATTTAACAATACTTCCTACAAATGGATCTGATGAAAAAAACAATATTTGAGCTTTGCCAACAAGATTATTTTTATGCACATATCCAACTTCAGATAAAAATCTACTATCTTTTGAGCAATCCCTATTATCTCCTAAGAAAAATATATGGTCTTTTGGAACTAGATATTTATCCGTGTTAGCAAAAGTAATATCAGTTCTGTATGATGCTAAATAAACTTTGCCGTTTGGAAGTTTTTCTTCAAATGTGTTAACTTTTATTTTTGATTTACCACAATAATTTGTGATATTTTTTGATTTTATTGTTTTTAAAATTTGATTGCCATTTAGGTAAAGATCACCATTAATAAACTGAATTGTATCACCTGGTAAACCAATAACACGTTTTATATAATCCGTTCTATTATCAACCGGTGTTTTAAATACTGCAACGTCACCTCTTTCAGGATTATTGGTAAAAATACGGTTTTTAATAATAGGTGGGCTAAATGGGAATGAATGTTTACTATAACCATACGTGAATTTAGTTACAAAAAGTCTATCGCCAACTAATAAATTTGGTTCCATAGATGATGAAGGAATATAAAAAGGTTGCAACAAAATAGATCTAATTAAAACTGCAATGATAAGTGCATAAATTATAGTTTTAAGATTTTCAATTATTATTTTTTTCATATTTTTTATCTATAACAACAAACGCTATTGAATAATCTTTCTCATCTGAAAGTGATAAAAAGACTTTATATTTTTGTATTTTTAATTTTTTTTGCAAAAAATTGTTTAATTTTTTTGATAGTGAGATATATGGCTTTCCATTCTTATAATTCTTAATTTCTATGTCTATAAAATTTATATCTGATCTAAAACCGGTCCCTATTGCTTTAACAAACGCCTCTTTTGCAGCATATCTTTTTGCATAAAAATTAATTTTATTTTTTAATTTTTTTCCCTGTTGAATTTCTTTTTCTGTAAAAATTCTATTTAAAAAACCTTTAATTTTTAATGAATTATTTATTCTACTGTTTTTAATAATATCAACACCATTTCCTATTATATGCATTATCTTAATATTTTAATAAATTGTTTAACTACTTTTGAAATGCTGTGTGAGACAGACTCTCCGATTATAAAATGGCCTATATTAAATTCCTCAATTTGTTTTATCTTATTTAGTATTTTTGTTGTCTTATAGTCCATACCATGTCCAGCATGAACCTCTAAACCTATATTTTTTGCATAACTTGCACATTTTTTAATTTTATTTAGTTCTCTGGAGTAATTTTTTTTCTGTTTTATTTGATTAGAAATTTTACCTGTATGTATCTCAATACATTTACTTCCAAGAGTTTTTGATAATTTTATATCTTGAAGAGATGGATTTATAAATAAGCTTGTTCTAATATTATTTCTATTAAAAATTTCTAATATTTTTTTGATTTTATTTTTATTCTTTTTTAAATTTAATCCTCCTTCTGTGGTAATTTCATTTCTTTTTTCAGGAACAAGACAAATAAAAGACGGTTTATTTTTTAGTGCAGTATTAATCATTTTTGGATCTGAGGCTATTTCCAAATTGATAGGGATTGATTTATTTGATGAGAGAATTTTTAAATCCATATCATTAATGTGTCGCCTATCCTCTCTTAAATGAACTGTAATTGAGTCTGCACCAGCCTTTAAAACATCCAAAGCTACAGTATAAGGATCAGGATGTTTTTCACCTCTAGCATTTCTCAACGTTGCAACATGGTCGATGTTAACCCCTAGTCTCTTTTTCATTTTAAAAATCTACTTCCAGGTTTGGTAATTGGAATTTTTTTTAGACTTTCTGGAATATTTTTTTTTTTATAAGTTGGAATTTTTAATTTTACTTGTGTAATTATATTTTTTCTTTTTATTTTTAAAGTTTGCTTATTAGATCTGTCAATTAAACATGCAAATCCTAATAAAATTGCGCCAGATTTCTTTATTAATTTAGCACATTCTAAACTTGATTTTCCAGTAGTTATAACATCTTCAATAATTAAAACTCTTGTTTTTTTTTTAATATAAAAACCTCTTCTTAACTTAAAATTTCCTTCAACACGTTCACAAAAAATTGTTTCTTTTTTTAAAATTCTTCCGATTTCATAACCAATTACAATTCCACCCATCGCTGGCGAAAGAATTAAATCAATATTTTTAAATGTTTTTTTAATTTTACTTGCTAAAGATTTTGTAAATTTTTCAGCTTTGTGTGGAAAACTTAATAATTTTGCACATTGCACATATGAAGGTGAATGTAGTCCAGATGACAATACAAAATGTCCATCTAACAAAGCATTAGTTTTTCTTAAAACTGCTAAAGAGTTTTTTGAAGAAAGCATATTTTTTGTTTTTGTGTCTTATAATTTTAAATTTATATTCTTTTTGTTTTAGTTCACTTATCAATTTTGTAAAGTTCTTAAGGTCATGTATGATTAAATTAAATTTGAAATTAATCCTTCCATTAAGTTTTTCTACCATTTCTACACTTGAAATATTAACAAAGTTTTCACCAATCATGGTTGTTACATCACCCATTTTACCAGGTTCATCAGGCAGAGAAATCCAAAGTGTAGTATTATATCTTTTTTCCTTAATCGGCTTGCTGTTTTCACGGTACTGCCAATAACGTCTAATTGCAGCACGAGCTTTACCTGTTTTAGTGCTCGTTAACCAATGTAATGAGGGGGAGGCTTTTTTAGAGGTGATAATCTTAACTACATCCCCGTTTCTTAATATAGATTGTAAAGCGCTTTCATTTCCATTTATTTCACAACCAACAGCAGCATCTCCGATTTGAGTATGGACAGCATAGGCAAAATCTATTGGTGTAGCATTTTTAGGTAGTTTAATAATTGATCCTTTTGGTGTGAAACAAAAGGCGTTTTCTTGAAACATTTGAAGTTTTGTATATTCATAAGAGTCATCTGGATTCTCATTTTTATCAATAATTTCAACTAAATCTGCTAACCAATCATACTCCTTCCAAGTTAAAGAATTAAATTTTTCTGATGATTTATATTTCCAATGAGAAGCAATACCTCTTTCTGCAAACTCATGCATTTGCTTTGTTCTTAATTGGATTTCAATTGGTCTTTTATTTGGTCCAATAATAGCTGTGTGTAATGATTGATATTTATTGATTTTTGGCGATGAGATATAATCTTTAAATTTACCTGGTATACAATTCCATTTATTATGGAAAATTCCTAAAGCTTTATAGCAATCATCAATATTATCTAAAATAATTCTAAACCCAATAATGTCTGTTATTTGTTCAAGAGAAGTTCTTTTTTTTTGGATTTTTCTCCAAATTGAAAAAGGAGTTTTCTCTCTTCCAACTATTTTTGGTTTTATATTTTTGTTTTTTAGTATTTCAAAAAACTCGTCAGAAATATTATTAAAGTTAATTAGATTATTTTCTTTAATTTTATCCAGTCTGTCTTTTATCAATTTTCTTGCATCTTCATTTAAAACTTCAAATGAAAGGTCCTCTAATTCATCTCTTATACGATGCATGCCCATTCTATCTGCAAGTGGCGCATAAATTTCCATTGTTTCTTTTGCTTTTCTAATTTGCTTTTCTTTATCGACAACTTTAATGGTACGCATATTGTGTAGTCTATCAGCTAATTTCACCAGTAAAACTCGGATGTCTTTTGATGTTGCTAATATTAATTTTCTAAAATTTTCTGCTTTAGAGTTTGATATAGCTTGATTTTCAAACTCAGAAATTTTTGTAACACCATCAACTAAATCAGCAACCTCTTTTCCAAATTCTGCTTCTATTGTATTATAAGTTGCATGAGTATCTTCTATTGTATCATGAAGTAAACCAGTAGCAATAGTTGCACTGTCTAACTTTAACTCTGTTAAAATATTTGCAACTGCTATCGGGTGAATAATATAAGGTGAGCCCTCATCTCTTTTTTGTTTTTCATGGGCCTTTAAAGCAAAATCATAGGCTTTTGATAGAGTTTCTGGATTAAGAAACTTATTATAATTTTTTACCTTATTAATTAATTCTTCAGATTTAAGCATTACTATTTATATCATTTTATTGAGCAATTTTAATACCCAATAACTGATCTGAGGTTAAATTTGACATTAAAATGACTATATTTTTATTAAGTTTAGGGTGAACCCAATCTTTATCTAATTCAAATAAAGGAAACAGAACAAAATTTCTATTATGCATTCTTTTATGCGGAGTATTGAGTTTATAATTTCCAATTTTTCTATGGATTATTTCACCATTAAAATCAATTATATCAATATCACATATTCTTGGGTGATTTCT
Organism: uncultured Pelagibacteraceae bacterium; assembly: GCA_902566315.1. Classification (GTDB taxonomy): domain Bacteria; phylum Pseudomonadota; class Alphaproteobacteria; order Pelagibacterales; family Pelagibacteraceae; genus Pelagibacter. The sequence continues at coordinate 88,575 of CACFIL010000001.1, read as the reverse complement.
TTTAGACTTAGTTCGACCTAGTTTTTTTTCAATTTTTTTTATTTTTAAAAATAATTCTGCTATATTTAATTTTGTCTTAACTAGTATGATAGAATTAATAAAGTTTGGGAAATTTTCATTTGGCCAAGATTTTGTAATGTAAAATTTTGATCTTTTCTTTATAAAAATTCCCTCCTCTTGGATTAAATCTATACTTTTATTTAGATTATTTTTCTTGTCTCCAAGATTAGAACCTAATGCTAGATATGCAAAATTAACTTGATTTTCTAATATATCTTGCTTTTTCACGGTTCCAATCTCTTGTCTTCTTTGTCAGTCTTTTATCAAATTGTTTTTTACCTTTAGCTACTGCAATTTCTAATTTTGCCTTTCCTTTTTTAAAATACATTTTTGTTGGCACAATAGTTAAACCATCTTCATGAATTCTACCGATAATTTTATTAATTTCTCTTTTATTCAATAAAAGTTTTCTTTCAGAGTAAGGATTATGATTTGAATAACTGGCTTGTTTATAGATAGGTATATGAGAATTAATTAAAAAAATTTCTCCATCTTTATCTACAGCATAAGAATCTGCTATGTTAATTTTACCTAATCTTACAGATTTTATTTCAGAGCCCTTTAAAACTATACCTGCTTCAAACATCTCTTTAAAAAAATAATTAAAAGATGCTTTTCTATTAATTGTAATAATTTTTAAACCAGGAGTGGTTTTTTTATTCATTAATTAATTCGGCAGATATGAGAGCTTTTTTAACCTCAGCTTTTGTTTCATCTAAAACTGTTACCAAAGGTAATCTCACATTATCATCACATAGGCCTATCAATTTAGCTGCATATTTAACTGGTGATGGATTGCTCTCAATAAACAAAGATTTATGAACAGGTTGAAGTTTTTTATCTATCTCTTCAGCCTTTTTTTGCTCATCATTATTCTGTGATTTTGAAAATTTTTGCATATCAGAACACATTTTAGGAGCTATGTTGGCTGTAACAGAAATACACCCTACGCCACCTCTTTTATTATATTCATAAGCAAGACCGTCCTCACCTGTTAGTTGGATAAATTCATTGCCAATTTTTTTGAAAGTCTCATCTACCCTATTCAAATCACCAGTTGCATCTTTTACTCCAACTATGTTCTTCAGTTCAAATAATCTTGCCATAGTATCTACTGTCATATCAATAACTGATCTACCAGGAATATTGTAAATTATAATTGGTATGCCGCATTTGTCATTTATAGCCTTGTAATGCTGATATAAGCCCTCCTGAGTGGGTTTGTTATAATAAGGCGTCACTATCAAGGCACCATCTGCTCCAGCCTTTTCAGCGTGCTCTGTGAGAGATATGGCTTCTGTAGTAGAATTTGATCCTGTGCCTGCGATAACTGGAATTTTTCCTTTAGCTTCTTGAATACATAACTCTATAACTTTTTCATGTTCTCTATGCGAAAGAGTTGGTGACTCACCCGTTGTACCAGCTGGCACAAGTCCATTTGTTCCATTTTCTAAATGAAAATTAATAATTTTTATATACGTTTCCTCATCAAGGCTATTGCCTTTAAATGGTGTTACTAAAGCTACATTTGAACCTTTAAACATAAATATTTATATCATAAGTTATTAAAAATGATTTTTAGAAAATCTATATTACTACTAACAACTATATTTTTTTTTAGCTTTTTTCAATCATCATATTCAAATGAAATAATAATACCTAAGAAAAAACCTACGTTTAAAAGTCAGATAGTAATTCCACCGTTGAAACCTGGAACATTTAATGAAAAACAAAGTTTAAAGGATGATAAAGATTTACCCAAAGAAATATTTGGAATTTTGTTACCTCCAAAAAAACCACTTATTGTAAAAAAACAAACATTAAGGACTGTTAAAAAAACCAGATATTATAGTGAAAGAGATTTTGAATTCGCAAAACAAGCAATTAGATTTATGGAAAAATCTAATTGGAAAGATGCAAAAAATACTGCAAAAAAAGCAAGGGCTCAATCAATATATGATTTTATAGAGTGGAGGCATCTTCTTACATCAGGAAATAAAGCAACTTTTTCTGAATACAAAAGGTTTATCGAAAGAGTTAAAGATTATCCAAGATTTGATAGAATTAAATATCTTGCTGAACACAAAATAAACTTACAAAACCAGTCTCCTACAGAAATAATTAATTGGTTTCAAAGTAACAAGCCATTAAGTGGATATGGAAAAATGATGTTAGGTGAAAGTTTGATAAAAATTGGTAAATCGGGGGAAGGTATTAAACTAGTCAAAGAAGGTTTTGTAAATGCTGACTTAAATACAAATAGTCTAAAATATTTTAGAAAAAAATTTAAAAATTTTTTAGATACTTCAGATTATATCAAACGAGCAGATTATTATGCTTGGGAAGGTAAACACTGGGACCTTAAAAGAATTATTAGATATTTACCAAAGGATTATCAATTACTTTATACAGCTAGACAAATATTGATAAGTAGAGGCTATGGTGTTGATGAGGCAATAAAAAAAGTACCACAAAAATTAAAAAATGATCCTGGTCTAAAATATGACAGATTAAAATGGAGACGGAAAAAAGGTCGTGTAGATAGTTCATTAGAAATATTAAATGATATTCAAAATACAAAAAAATATTTAGTTAGACCTGATAAATGGTGGAAAGAAAGATCAATAATTGGAAGATCTTTATTATATAAAAGAAAATATAATACTGCTTATAAAGTAGTTTCAAAACATGCAATGTCAGAGGGCCCCGAATATGCTGAGGCCGAATGGATGAGCGGCTGGATAGCATTGAGTTTTTTAAAAAAACCTGAGCTGGCAGAAAAGCATTTTAAAAATTTTTATTACAGTGTTAACTACCCAATAAGTCTTTCAAGAGGTGCTTACTGGTTAGGAAGAACTTATGAAAAAATTGGTGATAAAGAAAATTCTAACAAATGGTATTTTGAAGGATCGAATTATTTAACAACTTATTATGGTCAACTTTCACATATGAAAGTTAAACCGCAAGAAAAATTTGAGTTAGATAAATTAATGTTTGTTGATGATAAATATGAGCAAGAATTTTATCTAAAAAAACTTGTCGCAATTGTGGATCTACTTGATTATTTAAACAAAGATAAATACACCAAACATATATTAAGACATTTAGCTAATGATAATATAGAAAAGGGAAGCGAGGTTTTGGCTGCGAAACTGGCGTCCGATATCTCACGGTTTGATTTTGCAATACAAGTTTCTAAAATAGCATCATATCAAAAAAGATTTCATAACCAATTTAATTACCCAATCATGAGTGTGCCAAAATTTGTTGGGGGCAGGAAGATTCCTGATCCAGCTTTAATATTATCAATTATAAGACAGGAAAGTGAATTTGATACTTCGGCTAGAAGCAGAGTTGGTGCTCAAGGATTAATGCAGCTTATGCCATACACTGCTAAAACAGTTTCAAAACAAGCTAAACTTGGCTACTCTAAATCAAAATTAACAACCGACCCTGAATATAATATAAATTTAGGATCTCATTATATAGCTGGATTGATTAGTAATTATAAAGGCTCCTACCCTTTTGCTACAGCTGCTTATAATGCAGGACCCAAAAGAGTTAAGTACTGGAAGAAATTAAACAAGGATCCCCAAAAAAAACAAATAGATTATGTGGATTGGATTGAGCTAATAAAATTTAAAGAAACCAGAAATTACGTTCAAAGAGTTTTAGAAAATTATAATGTTTATAGGTACATATTGTCTCAAAAACCAATTTATCTCAGCGATTTTTTTAAAAATAAGCCACTATATTAATGGCGGAAGGAGAGGGATTCGAACCCTCGGTACACCTTTTCAAGCGTACGGCGGTTTAGCAAACCGCTGGTTTCAACCAGCTCACCCATCCTTCCGTATGTAGATGTGTAACTTGAAATCATTGAACATTCAATATTAATCAAGTAATTTCTGGCAATTATGAAAAACAAATATTCGATATTCTCACTGATTAAAAATGCTTTTTCGCAGCATGAAAACTGGAAGCAAGCATGGGGAGATCCTGAGCCAAAAAGAGAATATGAAGCTATTATAATTGGTGGTGGTGGACACGGTTTAGCAACAGCTTACTACCTAGCTAAAAAGCATAACATGAGAAATATTGCTGTTTTAGAAAAAGGCTGGATTGGTGGAGGAAATACAGGAAGAAATACTACAATTATAAGATCAAATTATTTGTGGGATGCAAGTGCTGGATTATACGACCATGCATTAAAGATTTGGGAAAATTTATCTCAAGAATTAAACTACAATATAATGTTCAGTCAAAGAGGTGTGATGAATTTAGCCCATAACCTTCAAGATGTAAGGGATTTAAAAAGAAGAACTCACGCAAACAGACTTAATGGCATTGATGCAGTGTGGTTAAATACAAATCAAGTAAAAGAATTTTGTCCAATAATAAATACTTCTCCAGATATAAGATACCCTGTTCTTGGTGGAACATTACAAAGGAGAGCAGGAACTGCTAGACATGATGCTGTTGCATGGGGTTATGCGAGAGGTGCAGATGAAATGGGAGTTGATATAATACAAAATTGTGAAGTTAAAGGTATAAAAAGAAATGGAGATCAAGTTGAAGGTGTTGAAACATCAAAAGGATTTATTAAAACAAAAAAAATTGGTGTTGTTGCAGCAGGACACTCAAGTGTAATTGCTAACATGGCAGGATTAAAATTACCGCTGGAAAGCAAACCTTTACAGGCATTAGTTTCAGAACCAGTTAAACCAATAATTGATACTGTAGTAATGTCCAATGCTGTACATGCATATGTTAGTCAGTCTGATAAAGGTGAACTAGTAATTGGCGCTGGTACTGACGCTTATATTTCTTATACACAAAGAGGTAGTCACGATGTTGTTGAAGGAACATTAAAAGCAATATTGGAGCTGTACCCTATTTTTAGCCGAATGAAAATGTTGAGACAATGGGGTGGAATTGTTGATATATGTCCTGATGCAAGTCCAATAATTAGTAAAACAAATATAAAAGGACTCTATTTTAACTGTGGTTGGGGCACTGGAGGTTTTAAAGCAACACCTGGATCTGGTGATTTCTTTGCACACACTATTGCTAATGATGAACCACATAAATTAAATGCTGCATTTAATCTTAATCGATTTGTAAGTGGAGATCTAGTTGACGAACATGGTGCAGCCGCTGTAGCACACTAATGTTTTTAATAAATTGTCCATATTGTGGTGAAAGAGACCAAAGTGAATTTTCATGTGGAGGTGAAGCTCACATAGTTAGACCCAAACAACCAACTGAGCTAAGTGACAATCAATGGGCAGAATATCTATTTATGAGAAAGAATATTAAAGGAGTTCAGTTCGAAAGATGGAACCATGCTCATGGATGTAGGAAATGGTTTAATATGGTTAGAGACACATCAAATGACAAAATACATGCGGTTTATAAAATGGGCGAAAAACCACCGGTAGAATAAATGACAAAATTTAGAGTTAATAAGACAAAACATGTAGATCAAACTAAAACAGTTTCATTCAATTTCGATGGAAAATCTTATCACGGTTTTGACGGTGATACTTTGGCTTCTGCCCTACTTTCAAATGGAGTTCATTTAGTTGGTAGAAGCTTTAAATATCATCGACCAAGAGGGATAATGTCTTGTGGATCGGAAGAACCTAATGCGATATGCCAAATAAATGAAGATACAGATTTAACAGAACCCAATGTTCGAGCTACAGAGATTGAATTGTATGAAGGTTTAAAAGCCTCAAGTCAAAATTGTTGGCCCAGTGTTAATTTTGATATAGGGGGAATTAACAATTTTATATCTCCATTTATACCTGCAGGTTTTTATTATAAGACTTTTATGTGGCCTAAAAGTTTCTGGAAAAAAATTTACGAACCGCTGATAAGATGGTCTGCGGGACTAGGAAAATCACCAACAAAACCCGACCCTGAATTGTATGACCATAAACATGTTCATTGTGATGTATTAATAATAGGTGGTGGTATTTCTGGAATTATTGCATCAAAAATTGCTGCAAAAAATAATTTAAGAACGATATTGATTGAAGATAAAAATATTCTTGGTGGATCAACAATATTTCAAAAGAATGAAAATTATAAAATTAATAATAAATATTCTAGTGAATGGTTAGATGAAGAGATTGCTGAACTTCAAAAATTAGATAATTTAACAATCAAAACTAGAACAAGCTTAGCAGCTTATCATAGTTATAATTACCTCTTAGCAAAAGAAAATATTTCAGATCACCTACCATTGGACAAGAGAAATGGTGACATAAGACAGAGATTATGGAAAATTAGAGCTGATAAAGTATTAGTAGCAACAGGTGCTATTGAAAGACCGCTTGTATTTAATAATAATGATAGACCTGGAATAATGCTTGCTAACTCTGTAAAAAAATATTTAGATTTTTATGGTGTATCTTGTGGATTTAATAATGTGATATTTACTAATAATGATAGTGCTTACGAAACAGCTGTTTCATTGAAAGAAAAAGGAATATCTGTCGAAATAATAGATATAAGAAAAAAATCTAATTCCAAAATTGTTAAAAATGCTGAAAAACTTGGAGTTAAAATCTATTGGAACTCAACAATAGTTAATACTTTTGGTCATAGAAAAATAAATTCTATTGAGATAATGAATTTATCAGAAGATGGATCAAATGTTGTTGGAGATAAAAATAGAATTAACTGTGATTGCTTAGCAGTAAGTGGTGGTTGGACGCCAATGGTTCACATGCATACACAATCTGGTGGAAAATTAGATTTTAGAGAAAATGATCAAACTTTTATACCAACTGAAATCGACGAAAATCATATTAATGTTGGTTCATGTAATGGTGACTTTGAGCTTGAAGAAATAATAAATAATACAAATAAAAAGGTAAAGAATTTTTTGAAGGTCAGCGAAACTGAATTCGACAACACTTCAGTGCTCAACTCAAAAGAATTGGATAAAAGAAACATATGGCTACTACCAAATTATATATCAGATGGTAAATGTAAATCTTTTATTGATTTTCAAAATGACTCTACTGCAAAAGATATAAAACTTGCACTTAGAGAAGGTTTTAAATCTATTGAACATGTAAAACGTTACACAACAACTGGTATGGCAACTGACCAGGGCAAACTATCCAACATGCATGCATTAGGGATTATTGCAGATACTGCTGGTGTTAAAATGGGTACATTAGGAACAACAACATTTAGACCACCGTTCACACCATTAACTTTTGGGTCAATAGTTGGAAGAAGTGTAGGTAAGTTTTTTGATATTATAAGAAAAACGTCAATTCATGAATGGCATAGTCAAAATAATGCTAAATTTGAAAATGTTGGACAATGGAAACGGCCTTGGTACTACCCTATTAATGACGAAGGTCTGCATGATGCTGTTCAAAGAGAAAGTAAGGCAGCTAGAGATAGTGCAGGAATTTTAGATGCTTCTACACTTGGAAAAATAGATATTCAAGGAACTGACGCATCTGAATTTTTAAATAGAGTTTACACAAATGCATGGTCAAAATTAGGAATTGGAAAATGCAGATATGGATTGATGTTAAATGAAGATGGCATGGTATATGATGATGGTGTTACGACAAGATTAGGTGAAAATCATTACTTAATGACTACAACAACAGGAGGAGCGGCGAATGTTCTTTCAAAACTTGAAGATTATTTACAAACAGAGTGGCCTGAATTAGATGTTTATTTAACTTCAGTCACTGACCACTACTCAACAGCAAGTATATGTGGTCCAAACTCTAAAAAAATATTAACCAAAATATTTCCTGATAAAGATTTTAGCGATGAAGCTTTTCCACATATGTCTTACCAAAATGCCAAAATTGATGAGATTAATTGTAGAATAATGAGAATAAGTTTTACTGGTGAACTTAGTTATGAAATTAATATAGAGTCAAAATATGGAAAATCGTTATGGGAGAAATGCATTGAGGTAGGAAAAGAATTTAAAATTACTCCATACGGAACAGAAACAATGCATTTATTAAGAGCTGAAAAGGGTTTTATTATTGTTGGTCAAGATACAGATGGTACTATGACACCAATTGACCTTCAAATGGATTGGATAGTTAGCAAAAAAAAATATGATTTTATTGGAAAAAGATCTCTTTATAGAAGTGATACTATAAGAGAAGATAGAAAACAACTTGTAGGATTACTAACAGATGATCCAAATGAAGTTTTAGAAGAAGGAGCCCAGATTGTTTCTGATGTGAACAAAAAACCAATAGAAATGATTGGACATGTAACATCAAGTTACTTTAGCCCAAATTTAAATAAATCAATCGCACTTGCTGTCGTTAAAAGTGGAAAAAAAATGAATGGCCAAAAACTTATTGTGCCAATGGAAAATAAAAATATAATTGTAACAGTGTCTGACTCAGTTTTTCTAGATAAAGAAAATAAGAGGATTTATGCTTAATCAAGAATATCCTAAATTTGAAAAAGGTTCATTTGAAGGTCTCGAAATTTCTTTATCTGAACCAATTGTAAAAATAAATTTAAGAGGAAAAAAGAAAGAATTTTTTACCAAAATAGGAAAAATCTTATCTATAATTTTACCTATTGAGCCAAATACAAGTTCATCAAATCAACAATACAGTACGCTGTGGTTAAGTCCAGACGAATGGTTAGTATATTTTAACGGCGAAAATCGACAATTATTCAATAACCTTTTTAATGAAATTTCAAAACTTAATTTTGGTTCAGTCGTTGATGTTTCAAATCAATGGATTTGTATTAATATAAAAGGCAATAAGACGTTTGATCTTCTTTCCTCTGGATCGCCATTTAATTATGAAAGTTTCAAAAAAACTAAAAACTCAGTTACACAAACCCTGTTAAATCATACAGATGTGATTATCCACCATAAAGAAATCAATGAAATTAATCTTTTTGTAAGAAGATCTTTTTCTGAAGATTTATGGTTGTGGATTAAGGACAGTGCTAGATTTATCTAATTTTTTTTTTATATAATAACTAACATACGTAAATAAAAGTATAGATAGTGTCCACTGGAAAACGAACCATAGCCAAAAAAAAGTATCAAAGTCTGCTGATAAGTATTTAGCTAAATAGAAAACACATATTGGCACTAGTACATTTCTCATCATATTATTGACCATTGCATAATTAGATTTTTTTAATCCCATAAAAAAACCGTTTGATAAAAAGAAAATTGGGTAAGCCGGTAATATGAAAGCTGCAATTTTTAAATACCTTCTTCCATATTCTAATACCACTTCGTTGCTAGAAAAAAACCTTGGAACTATATCGGCTGTTAAATAAACTAATATCCCTGAAAAAACCATCAAGATAAGGCCATATTTAATTGAAACGAAGTAAGTCTCTTTAACTCTATCAAAGTTATTTGCACCAAAGTTTTGAGCTATAATTGAGATTATTGCAGTATTTATTCCCAGTATTGGCAGTAAAACAACCTGCTCTATTCTCGTAGCTGCACCATACCCAGCAACTGCTAGTTCACTTGTCTGACCAACATAAGTGAAAATAAATGTAGCTGCTACAGCATATCCACAAATTGCAATAGATATTGGCATTGATTGAAAGAAAATATTTTTTAAAAAAATAAATTTTACATTAAAATATTCAATTGTAATTTTTTTAACACGTGGATTTTGTAAAACTTTAAAAAGAATAATTAGAAATGCTATTAATTGTGCAATAATTGTTGATAAACCTATTCCCATCATTCCCATTGCAGGAATAAATAAAAACCCAAATATTAAAATAGGATTTAAAATTATATTTAAAAGAAAACTAAGGATTAAAACATTTCTGTATGTTTTTGTATCTCCTTCAGCATGTAAAAGCGAATTTAATGAAACAACAAGGAAAAATAGGAATGATCCATAAAACATTATATTTGTATATTGGAGACCCAAATTTGTAATTTCTTGAGTTGATCCCATCAGATTAAATACCTTTTCTGAAAAATAGAGACCTATAAATGTTATAAAAACTGAAATTAGTAAACCATAAATTATAATATGAGTAAAATAGTACGAAGCATTTTTTTCATTTTTTTCTCCAATACTATTTCCTATCAATGAAGTTCCACCTACAGTAACACCAATAGATGTTGCAACAATTATAAAGTATATTGGAAAAGATTTACTCAAAGCTGATAGAGCCTCTGGTGAAATTAGTCCAGAATAAAATGTATCTACAATATTGTATAGAGTTTGAAAGAGCGTTCCAACGCTTGCTGGTATTGCAAGTTTTCTTACAAGCACAGGAATATTTTCTTTAAGCAAGTCCATATAAATTAATTATTATTTTAATATTCTTTTTTGAAGATATGTCTCTTACCTAATTTTTTTGCAAGTAATATCTGTTTTTGCCTCATAGCAAATCTTGATTTTTGATCATCTGTTAAAGAATCGTGACATTTTGGACAATGAATGCCTTCTAAATATTTAGAAGATTTTTTTTCTTTGATAGAAACAGGTTTTCTGCAACCACTACAAATTGAATAACTCCCCTGCCTCAAGCCATGTTTTATTGAAACTCTATTATCAAAAACAAAACATTCGCCGTTCCATTGACTATTTTTTTTATTAATATTTTTCAGATAATTAATAATTCCGCCTTTTAAAACATATACATTTTTAAATCCTTTTTTTTTCAAATAAATATTTGCTTTTTCGCACCTGATACCGCCTGTACAAAACATTGCTATATTTTCGCTATTTTTAAATTGATTTAAATATTTAGGAAATTCACGAAAGTTTTCTATATTTGGATTTAAAGATTTTTTGAAAGTACCCACATCATACTCAAAAGATTTCCGTGCATCTATCAAAACTGTATCCTTTTTTTTAATTATTTTATTCCATTCCCTTGGATTTAGGTTGTTCTTAGGAAAATTATAGTTTCTAACTTTAAAACCCATTGGAACAACTTCTTTTTTGATTTTAATTTTAAGTTTATGAAATGGATCAAATTTACTATTAGAATTATTTTCTGAATTAAATTTTTTTATAGATAATATTTTTTTTAGAATTTTATTGAATTTTAAAAGGTTATTTTTTTTATCTGAAATTGTTCCATTAACACCTTCGGGTGAAATTATTATTGATCCTCTAATTTCATAATCTTTAAGATTATTTTCTAATCTATTTTTCAATTTTTTAAGATTATTAAGTTTTTTAAATTTATAAAAACCAAAAATATTGAACATTATAAAACTCTACAAACAGTCATTCCATCTCCTAATGGGATAATTATTTGTTCTACTCTTTTATCAGTTGATACATGCTCATTTAATTCTCTAATATTTAATGTAAATTTATCCATATTATCTTCATCTGCAACTTCACCATGCCATAAAACATTATCAATAATGATCAAACCACCTTTTTTTATTATTTTTAATGATTTTTCATAATATTCTTTATAGTTAAGCTTATCAGCATCAATAAAAACCATATCATATTTTTGTTTTTTTAATTCATCTAAACTATCTAGCGCAGGTTTTACAATCGTTTGAATTTTTTTATCTTGATTAGCTTTCTTAAAAAAACTTACTGCAATCTTGTTTGTCTCTTGGTCTTTATCAAGTGCTGTAAGTTTTCCATCATCAGGAAGTGCAAGGGCAATAGAAAGTGCACTTAAACCAGTAAAAGTTCCAATCTCAAGCACATTTTTTATATTAGATATTTTTATTATTAAATGTAGAAAATGACATTGAGATATTGCTACTTGCATTCTTTTTTCATTTCCAAGGGTATTATTATAATCTATGATTTCTTTTTGAACTGAGTTTAGTTTAAAACTAAAATTATTAATATATTTCTCGATTTTTTCAGAAATTTCAATATTCTTTCCCATCTATCTTAATTATATAATGACTATAGGTTTAGTTAAATTAAAGTTTCTTCTTTAATATTTCATTAATTAATTGAGGGTTAGCTTTTCCACCAGAAGCTTTCATTGCCTGTCCAACAAAGAAGCCAAATAGCTTTTCTTTTCCTTGTTTATACTCAATAGCTTTTTCTCTGTTATCATTGATTATTTTATCAATTAATGCCTCTAATGCTTTTGGATCACTTTCTTGCTTTAACCCTTTTTCCTCAACAATTATTTGAGGGTCTATGTCACCATCTAACATTAACTCAAATATTGTCTTAGCAATTTTTCCTGAGATTGTTCCATTTTTAATTAAATTAATCAATTTTGCCAAATTTTTTGCACTTATTGGACTTTGAGCAATTTCAATATTTTTTTCATTTAAAACTGCAAATAATTCTCCTGTAATCCAATTTACGGCTAGTTTCATGTCACGGTTTTTACCCATTTTGGCAACTACTTCTTCAAAATATTTAGCTGTATCGATATCAGAGACCAGTATTGTTGCCTCATAAGGTGACACTTTAAATTCATCAATAAATCTCTTCTTTTTATCATCTGGTAATTCAGGGATTTCAGATTTTAGTTGATCAATAAATTCATCCGTAATTTCTAATGGAAGTAAATCTGGATCTGGAAAGTATCTATAATCATGAGCATCTTCTTTTGACCTCATTGATCTTGTTTCATTTTTTTTTGTATCAAAAAGCCTTGTTTCTTGATCTATTTCCTCACCTTCTTCTATTAAATCAACTTGTCTATTTGCTTCATAAATAATTGCCATTTGCATGAACTTTATAGAATTAACATTTTTTATTTCACATCTTGTCCCTAAATCTGTCGATCCTTTTATTCTTACAGACACATTAACATCTGCTCTCAACGATCCCTCTTGCATATTCCCATCGCAAGTTCCTAAATATCTCATAATAGATCTAAGTTTTTTTATATAAGCATTCACTTCATCTGGCGATCTTAGATCAGGCTTACTAACAATCTCCATTAAAGCTACACCCGATCTATTAAGATCAACTAGTGTATTTCTTGGGTCAACATCATGAATACTTTTTCCTGCATCCTGCTCTAAATGTAATCTTTCTATCCCAACTTGTTTTTGACCTTCAGGCATATCCAAAATAACATTACCCTCACCGACAATTGGGTATTTATATTGTGAAATTTGATACCCCTGAGGTAAATCGGCATAAAAATAATTCTTTCTATCAAAAACAGATTTATTATTGATCTTAGCTTTTAAACCAATGCCAGTTTTTATAGCTTGTTTAACACAAAATTCATTTATTACTGGAAGCATGCCTGGAAAAGCTGCATCAACTAAGCTTACTTGAGTGTTAGGTTCCGCACCAAATTTTGTTGAAGAAGATGAAAAAAGTTTTGAATTTGATGTTACTTGGGCATGAACTTCAAGTCCTATAACAACTTCATAAACATTATCTTTTCTTTCAATTAAATATTCCGAATTATTTTTTGACATTATTGCATCCACCAATCACTTATATAATTTTTATAATTGATTTTTTCCTCCATTGAATAAGCAATATTTAAAACCGTTTGTTCATCAAACGGTTTACCTATTATTTGTAAACCTAATGGATAATTATTTTTATCTGTACCTGCAGGTATTGAAATCCCAGGTAAACCTGCAAGGTTTACTGGAACAGTAAATATATCATTTAAATACATTGAAACTGGATCATTAGATTTTTCTCCTATTTTAAATGCAGAACTAGGTGTTGAAGGTGTTAAAATAGCATCAACTTTATTATATGCTTGATCAAAATCTTGTTTAATTAATTGTCTAACCTTTTGAGCTTTGAGATAGTAAGCATCATAATATCCAGAAGATAAAACATAGGTGCCTATCATTATCCTTCTCTTTACTTCTTCTCCAAAACCTTCTGATCTAGTTTTTTCATACATATCAATTAAACTTTCCCCGGAAGATCTTAGACCATATTTAACACCATCATATCTTGCTAAATTAGATGATGCTTCAGCTGGCGCTACAATATAATAAGTTGGTAAAGCATAGCTAGTATGAGGTAATGAAATATCAATTATTTCTGCTCCACAATCTTTTGCATACTCAATACCTTTTTTCCAAAGTTTCTCAATTTCGTCTGGCATCCCATCAACTCTATATTCTTTTGGAATACCGATTTTTAAACCTTTAATATTTCTAGTTAGCTCTGATGAATAATTATTTCTTTTAAAATCAATTGAGGTTGAATCTTTTTTATCAAATGATGAGATCACCTCTAAAAGAATGGAGCTATCTTTGACATCTTTGCTCATTGGACCTGCTTGATCTAGAGATGATGCAAAAGCAACAATTCCATATCTTGAACAGCTGCCATAAGTAGGTTTTAGTCCTACTGTACCAGTGAAGGAGGCAGGTTGCCTAATAGATCCACCAGTGTCAGTGCCTATTGTTACAGGTGTTAAATTAGCTGCTAAAGCCGCTGAAGAACCACCAGATGATCCACCAGGAACTAAATCTTCTGCGATTGGGTTTTGAACATTGCCAAAAAAACTTGTTTCATTAGATGATCCCATTGCAAATTCATCACAATTAAGTTTGCCAAGCAATATGCCTCCCTCGTTCCATATATTTTGTGTTACAGTAGATTCATATGTTGGTACAAAATTATTTAAGATATTGCTTCCAGCTGTCGTTCTTACTTCATTTGTACAAAATAGATCTTTTACAGCAATTGGAATACCCGGAAGTTTTAAATCAAAATTTGGTTTGTTATCAAACTCTTTTGAAAGTTGAAGACAATTTTCAAAATTTTCAGTTACATATGCATTAAGTTTTTTTGATTTTTCAGATCTATCAATAAAAGATTTTGCAACTTCATTTGACGATATTTTTTTTTCTTTAATATTTTTAATTAATTCAAAAAGGCTCAAAGATGTTATTTCTGTCATTACTCGACTACTTTCGGTACGACAAAAAAATCGTCATTTTTTTCAGGAGAATTTTTAAGAATTTTTTCTCTTATATTATCGCTAGTTATTTTATCTTCTCTGAATCTTAAAGTGGTTACAGCTATAGAGGTTAATGGTTCAATATTCTCGGTTTTTAGCTCGTTTAATTTTTCAATAAATTCAAATATAGAATTCATATCATCTGCCAATTTTTCAGCTTTTTTCTCTTCAAGTGAGATCCTTGCTAATTTTGATATGTGTTTTACAGTTTTAAGATCTATCGTCATATGGTAAAAAATAATGTCGCAAACTACCACTTAAGTTAAAAATATACAATATGATCACAATTAATGAATTCAAAAACAAATTATCAAGTGGTTCAAGATTATTGGGTATAGATTTAGGCACAAAAAGGATTGGGATTGCAATAAGTGATTATAATCAAAAAATTGCCACTCCACTTCAAACTTTAGATAATTCTAAACAAGGTAAATTAATTGATAAACTAGAAAGTATTATTGCAGAATATGACATCAGAGGAATTATTATAGGCAACCCAATAAATATGGATGGCACTTACGGAAAATCTTCACAATCAGCAAAAGATATAGCAATCAATATTTCGAATAAAATTGATATCCCTGTGTCTTTGTGGGATGAAAGATTGTCTACTGTTGGTGCTTTCAATTTATCAAGTGAATTAGATATAAATGTTAGTAAAAGAGAGAAAGATATTGATAAGTTTGCAGCAGCGTTTATCTTACAAGGTGCTTTAGATTTTATTCAAAATTAATGGTTGCATAGTTAATACTATATAGTTATAGAGTTAATTTTAATGGCAACTAAATCCAAAAAAGCTATTAAAATATCTCAGAAACATTTATTAGGTATCCAGGATTTAACTGTTAGTGATGTTACCACTATCCTGAATGAAGCCTCCAAATTTATAGAATTAAATAAAAGTAAAAATAAAAAAATAGATATTTTAAATGGGAAAACTCAAATAAATTTATTTTTTGAACCATCAACAAGAACACAGAGCTCATTTGAATTAGCAGGAAAAAGATTAGGTGCAGATGTAATGTCAATGAATATTACAAATTCTGCTATCAAAAAAGGTGAAACGCTAATTGATACAGCCATGACCTTAAATGCGATGCACCCAGACATTATTGTAATAAGACATCAAGACTCAGGTGCTTGCAACCTTCTATCCCAAAAAGTTAATTGTGCAGTATTAAATGCAGGTGATGGTAGAAGAGAACATCCTACACAAGCATTATTGGATGCTTTAACAATTATAAATAGAAGAAAAAAAATAGAAGGTCTTAAAATTGCAATATGTGGAGATATACTACATTCAAGAGTAGCAAGATCAAATATTTATCTTCTAAACATGTTGGGTGCAGATGTGAACATCGTAGCCCCTACAAATTTGATGCCAAATGAAATTGAAAAATTCGGTGTAAATATTTTTTCTGATATGAAAAAAGGAGTTAAAGACTGCGACATAGTAATGATGTTAAGATTACAGAATGAAAGAATGACAAGCTCGTTTCTATCATCCAACAGAGAATACTATGAGTATTATGGCTTAACACCTGATAAAATTAAATATGCTAAAGAGGATGCTTTAATAATGCATCCAGGACCAATGAATAGAGGAATTGAAATTGATACAAACTTAGCAGACGATATAAACAAAAGTGTAATAAAAGAACAAGTTGAATTAGGCGTAGCGGTAAGGATGGCTTGCTTAAAGATTTTTTGTGAATAAATGAAAAAAAAATACTTTATAAATGCAAATATAATTGACCCTCATAATTCCTTAAATGAAATTGGAGGAATAATAATTGGAGAAAATGGAAAAATTGAAGCTGTCGGGAAAAAAGTAAATTCGAATAACATTCCATCTAGAGAAAAAGTAATAGATTTAAATGGAAAATACATATTTCCAGGCATTGTAGATATGCGAGTTTTTGTTGGTGAACCAGGATATGAATATAAAGAGAATTTTAAAACTCTTAGTGAAGCTGCTTTATCAGGAGGTGTAACATCAGTAGTAACAATGCCTAATACAAACCCAGTAATTGATAATGTTTCTATAGTTGATTTTCTTAAAAGAAGAGGAAGAGATAAATCAAAAATTAATATTTATCCAACAGCTGCATTAACAGTAAAAGCAGAGGGAGAAAATATGACTGAATTTGGATTATTACAGAATAAAGGGATAATTGGTTTCACTGATGGAGTAAAAACAATTCAAAATCCTAGAATTATGAATAGAATTATGAATTCAGCATCAGATTTAAAATCTTTAATAATTCAACATGCTGAAGATTCAGAATTATCAAAAGGAGGAATGATTAATGACGGTATCATAGCAACCAAACTTGGTCTTCAAGGAATTCCAATAAGTGCTGAATTATTAATTATAGAGAGAGACTTAACATTATTAGAATTTAATAGCTGTAGGTATCATATTGCACAGATTTCATCTGCAAACTCGGTAGATATAATTAGAGAAAGAAAGAATAAAGTAAACTTCAGCTGTGGTGTTTCTATAAACAATTTATCATTAAATGAAAATGACATTGGAGATTTCAAAACTTTTTTAAAATTATCACCCCCTTTAAGAGCAGAAACAGATAGAAACGCTTTAGTTCAAGGATTAAATGATGAGACAATTGATGTTATTGTTTCTGATCATAAGCCAGAAGATGAGGAAAATAAAAGATTAACTTTTGCTCAAGCAGAAACAGGTGCATCTGGGATTGAAACATTATTACCATTAAGCTTAGAATTATATCATAATGGATCAGTAGACCTAGAAACTATAATAAAAGCTTTAACATCAAAACCAGCTGAAATACTGAAAATAAATAAAGGTAACTTATCAACAGGAAATGATGCTGATTTTTGTATTGTAGATATAAATAAACCTTGGGTTGTTAGAAAAGAGAAATTGATATCAAAATCAAAAAATACCCCTATTGAAGACAAAAAACTTCAGGGTAAAGTGATAAGCACATTTGTTAATGGTGAAGAATTATTTAAATCTGAATAATGGATTATATAATAACAGCTTTGGTATCTTATCTATTTGGCTCTATACCTTTTGGATATCTATTTACAAAAATTTTACTTAAGAAGGATATTAGAAATGTAGGATCAGGAAATATTGGTGCCACAAATGTTTTAAGAACTGGAAATAAGTCATTGGGTTATCTAACTCTTATTTTAGATATAGCAAAAGCTGTTGTGCCTGTTGTATACATAAAGTTAAGTTATCCTGATTTAGTTTATATATCTGCGCTTTGTGCTTTTTTAGGACATTTGTTCCCTGTTTGGTTAAAATTTAAAGGTGGTAAGGGTGTTGCAACATTTGTTGGGATTTTGATTTCAATAAATATTTATTATGCAGTAGTTTTTGGAATTGTTTGGATTTTAACTTTTTTTATATCAAAATATTCATCTTTATCCTCATTATTTGGTTCAATTTCAATCCCAATCTACTTATTAATCTTTAATCAAAGTAATATAATTTTTTACATCATTATGTTTGTCCTAATTTTTTACACGCACAGAGAAAATATAAAAAGATTAATAAACAAAGAAGAAACTAAGAGTAAAATTTATTAATTTGACAGATTAATAGTTATAAGTAGTTTGACTAATTATGAATCTCGTAATTGTTGAAAGCCCAGCAAAAGCTAAAACTATAAACAAATATTTAGGTTCAGATTATACAGTGTTAGCAAGTTACGGTCATATTAGAGACCTTCCTTCAAAAAATGGTTCTGTTGATCCAAAAAATTCTTTTAAAATGATTTGGGAAGTAGATAGTTTTTCAAAAAAATATTTAAAAGAAATTACAGATACTGCTAAAAATTCAGAAAAAATTATTTTAGCTACAGATCCAGATAGAGAGGGTGAGGCAATTGCTTGGCATGTCAAAGAGTTTTTAAATGAAAAAAAACTTCTTAAAGATAAGATAGTAGAACGTGTCGTATTTAATGAAATAACTAAAAAAGCTGTAACAAACGGTATAGACAATCCAAGAAATATAGAAAATGAACTTGTGGACGCATATATGGCAAGAAGAGCGCTTGATTATTTAGTAGGTTTTAATATATCGCCAATTTTATGGACAAAATTACCAGGATCTAAATCAGCAGGAAGAGTGCAATCTGTTGCTCTTAGATTATTAACAGAAAGAGAACATGAAATAGAAGTTTTTAAACCAGAAGAGTTTTGGACACTTAATCTAAATTTCTTAACGAAGGAAAATTTAAATATAAATACATCTATTACTCAACTAGATGGTAAAAAAATTGAAAAATTCTCATTTAAAAATAAAGAAAATATTAATAAAGCATTAGATGTAATCAAAAATAAAAAATATAATATTACAGATATAATATCTAAAATTTATACAAGAAACCCATCAGGTCCTTTTACTACTTCTACTTTACAACAAACATCGTCCAGCAAACTAGGTTTTGGAGCCTCTAGAACAATGCAAATTGCCCAAAGACTGTACCAAGGTATAGATGTTGATGGCGAAACAGTTGGATTAATTACTTATATGCGTACAGATGGAACAAATATATCAAAGGATGCTGTAAATTCTTTTAGAAATTTCATTACTCAAAATTATGGTGAAAAATATTTACCACCTTCACCTTTAAATTATTCAGGTAAAAAGGCCAAAAATGCACAAGAAGCTCATGAAGCTATTAGGCCAACAGAGATTAGTAGAGTTCCTGAAGATATGAAAAAATATTTAAGCACAGATCAATACAAACTTTATAACCTGATATGGTCAAGATCGTTATCCTCACAAATGGAGTCAGCAAAATTTGATAGAAAAACTATAACGATTTCATCAGAAGATAAAAAAAACATATGTAAAGCTAGTGGTTCAACATTAAAATTTGATGGTTTTTTAAAGATTTCAAGAATAGATGAAAATAACGATGATGAAAACATATTACCTGAAGTTGACAAAGGTGAAGTGGAGTTTAAAGACTTTACAGATGAACAACATTTCACTCAACCACCACCGAGATATTCTGAAGCAAGCCTTGTAAAAAAATTAGAGGAATTAGGAATTGGAAGACCTTCAACATATGCAAGTATAATTTCAGTTATTTCAAATAGAGGTTATGCAGATATAGAAAACAAAAGATTTTTTCCAACCGATAGAGGTAAGTTGCTCTCCGCTTTTCTTGAAAAATTATTTTCAAAATATGTTGATTATGATTTTACTGCAAAATTGGAAGATCAATTAGACGATATTACAGCTGGCAAAGAAAATTGGATTAAGGTCTTAGAAGAATTTTGGAAAGATTTTAATTTAAATGTAACAGATGTTAAAGAAAAACGAACTAGAGAAGTTTTAGATATGCTTAATGAGAGTTTAGGTTCATTAATATTTGAAGTCGATAAAGATGGAAAAATTAATAGAAAATGTAAATTATGTGATAGTGGTCAATTAAGTTTAAAAAATAGTTTTCGTGGTGGTGCTTTTATTGGATGTTCAAATTATCCCGATTGTAAATTTACACGACCTCTTTCAAAGTCAAAAACTGCGCAACAATTGATTTTAGCAGAGCCAAAATTAATTGGTAAAACTGATATAGGTAAAGACATATATTTAAAAAATGGAAGATTTGGTCCCTATCTTCAATATGAAAAAGAAATTGATGATGCTGAAGAAAAAAAAAAGAAAAAGAAAAAGAAAAAATTAAAAAAAGAGGAAAGTAATTTTAAAAATGTATCAATTCCCAAGGGAATTGATATTAAAAGTATAGATCTAGATAGAGCCAAATATTTATGCTCACTTCCAATTAGTCTAGGTAAAAATCCTGAAAATGATAAAGATATAACTATAAATATTGGTCGTTTTGGACCTTATTTAAAATGTGAAAATAAATCTGCACGTTTAGAAAATGTTGAAGAAATCTTTAGCATTGGCCTTAACAGAGCTATAACTCTAATAGCCGAGGCAAAACCCGGAAGAATATCATCATCCTTGATTAAAGATCTCGGTGAGCACCCCGAAGATAAAAAACCAGTAAGAATTATGAAAGGTCAATATGGGCCGTATATTAAATACAAATCATTAAACGCTACGATACCTGAGGAAAAAGACCCAATTGAGTTAACAATGGAAGAAGCTCTTATTTTAATTGAGAAAAGAAAAGAGTACGATAAGAATAAAAAGAAAAAGAAAGGTAAATAATGTCTATTGATACAAAATTAAAAGAAATGGGTTTAGTTTTACCTAAAACAACTGATCCAGTTGGTTCATATGTTGCTACAAAAACTTCTGGAAATTTACTTTATATTTCTGGACAAATATCAATTGATGCTGATGGTAAATTAATTAAGGGAAAAGTCGGAAAAGACTTTAATACAGAACAAGCTTACAAAGCAGCACAAAGATGTGCATTAAATATAATTGCTCAAGCTAAAAAAGCATGCTCAGATGATTTATCAAAAATTAAATCATGTATTAAATTAACAGGGTTTGTTAATTCAACTGACGATTTTATCGAACAACCAAAAGTAATTAATGGAGCATCAGAGTTAATTAAAGATGTCTTTGGTAATAATGGTACACACACTCGTGCTGCTGTAAGTACTAATAGTTTACCTTTAGGTGCTGCAGTTGAGGTTGATGCTATATTTGAAATTAATTAATTATCTGCCTATGCTAAAGTAATTGATATTTTTATTTTTCATTTTTTTGGGTGAATATAAATTTCTTAAATCATAAATCTTAAATTTTTTCTTATTTATCAATCTATTAAAGTTAAGTTGTTTAAACTCATTCCACTCTGTATGAATAATTAAAAGATCACTATTTTTACATGCATCTTTGATATTATTAAAATAAACTACTTTTTTTTTGTCAAAATCTTTTTTAATTCCTGTAGGTTCATAGTAAGAAACTTTTGCGCCTTTTTTGATTAAATATGGAATTAATTTTAGAGATGCTGAGTCTCTCATGTCGTCAGTACCAGCCTTAAAAGTAACACCTAAAAAAGTTATTTTCTTATTTTTCAGATTATTATTCAATATTTCATTAATTTTAGTTAATAAATATTTATACCTATTTTCATTAGAGTTAATTGTTGATTTGACTATAGATAAATCAGTTTTAAATTTTTTTGAAGTAGAAATTAAAGCACGTGTATCTTTTGGAAAACAAGAACCACCATAACCTGGTCCTGCTCTTAAAAACCTTGCTCCTATTCTCTCATCAGTTCCAATACCTAACGAAACATCGGTAACGTCAACATTAAGTTTTTCACATAAATTTGACATTTCATTAATAAATGTAATTTTTGTAGCTAGAAATCCGTTAGCTGCATATTTTATAACTTCTGCTGCACGTCTTGATGTATTAAAGTATCTTCCCTTTTTTTTTATAATTGGAGAATATAAATTTTTTAAAACATCATTAGCCTTTTTGCTATTAGTTCCAACTACAACTCGATCAGGAAACATAAAATCTCTAATAGCTTCGCCTTCCCTTAGAAATTCTGGATTAGAAACAACATCGAATAATTTTTTATTTGTTTTAGTTGTTAATAATTTTTGAATTTTATCACCGGTAGTTACTGGTACTGTAGATT
Source organism: uncultured Pelagibacteraceae bacterium (assembly GCA_902566315.1). Taxonomy (GTDB): domain Bacteria; phylum Pseudomonadota; class Alphaproteobacteria; order Pelagibacterales; family Pelagibacteraceae; genus Pelagibacter. The sequence continues at coordinate 66,019 of CACFIL010000001.1, read as the reverse complement.
TAGTAACAATTATTTTATATTTGTTTAAATTCTTTTTTAAATCTTTTACTACTTGAAATATATATTTTAGATTTGCTTCATTCGACTTAATTTTTGTTGGAGTGCCAACACATATGAATATAATATCTGATTTTATAATTGAGTTTGATATATTTGTTGAAAATTTGAGTCTTTTTTGCTTTACGTTTCTTTGGATTAATTCTTCTAATCCTGGTTCATAAATTGGAATTACTCCATTCTTTAGATTAGATATTTTATTTACGTTTTTATCTACACAAATGACATTGTTGCCAAGATCAGCAAAACATGCACCACTGACTAACCCCACATAACCTGATCCAATCACACATATTTTCATAATTTTGCAATTTCTAAAGTTGAATTAATGTAACCACTCATAGAACCACAATCTAAATATTTTCCTGAAAATTTATGACCAATGAATAATGATTTATTATCAATCATAGTTTTAATTGAGTCCGTAATATGAATTTCACCACCTTTGCCTTTTTTTTGTTTTTTAAGAATTTTAAATATATCCTTGCTCAGTATATATCTTCCAATTACAGCATTGTTCGATGGAGCTTCTTTAGTGTTTGGTTTTTCAATAACATCTGAAATTATAAAATTCTGATTATTAATTTTTTTAGATGAGGAATATATGCCCCAACGATTTACGTTATTTTTGTTGACTGTCATACTAGCCATTACAGAGGCTTTATATTTTTTGTGAATTTTTATCATATCTTTTGAGCAATTCTTTTTCATAATTAAGTCATCTGGAAGGAGCATTAAAAAAAAGTTATTTTTAATAAATTTTTTTGTTTTTAAGACAGCATCACCAGTTCCTAAGGGTTTATTTTGATAAACAAATTTGATTTTTTTTTTGTACTGTAAAATTTTTTTATATTCTTTAATTATTCTTGGATCTTTTTTCTTTTTAATTAATAATTTATAAAAAATGTCATTATAAAAATATTTCTTTATCATTTCTTTTTTTTTGGAAATAATGAAGATTATTTCTGTAATTCCAGCATCTATGCACTCATCAAGAATATATTCAATTCCAGGCTTACCATTTATAGGTAATAACTCTTTAGCAAAGACACTAGTCAAAGGTAAAAGTCTTGTTCCTAACCCAGCTAGTGGAATAATGGCTTGTTTAATCATAAAGATAATTTATTTATAAACATATATTTGAAAAATGAAAATACTTACAAGCATTTTTGATTTAAATAAAGAAATTAAAAACTATAAAAATATTGGATTTGTACCTACCATGGGTGGAATACACGAGGGTCATAAATCCTTAATAAAAGCTTCTCAAAATAAAAAAAAAATGACTATTGTAAGTATTTTTGTAAATCCTACTCAATTCAATAAAAAAGATGATTTTAAGAAATATCCTAGAAATATTCAGAATGATATTGCTATATTAAAAAAATTAAAAGTTGAATATTTATTTACACCTAATGCTAAAGATATGTACAAATTTAAGGCAAAGAAATTTAATTTAAAAAAAAAAGACAAGATTATGTGTGCGAAATTTAGAGTTGGTCATTTTGAGGGTGTTCTAAATATTATGAATAGATTACTGAGCATTATAAAATCAAAAGATTTGTATATGGGTGAAAAAGATTATCAACAGTTATATCTAATAAGAAAATTCCTATCAAAAAAATTTAAGGTACGTATTAATTCATGCCCTACTATCAGAATAAATAACAAAATTGCGCTATCAACACGAAACAAATTATTAAAAAAAAGTTCCCTTAAAAAAGCCGAAGAAATCGCATTATTTTTAAAAAAAATAAAGTATAAATCAAGATTACAAGGTTCTAAATTAGCTTTTAATTTATCTGATTACAAAAAAGAATTAGAAAAAAAATACAATATTGAAGTAGATTATTTAGAATTTCGAGACGAAAAAAATTTAAAGCTTAATAATTTCAAAAATAAGTATAGGCTTTTTGTGGCTTATAAAATAGATAATGTTAGATTAATTGATAATTATTAGTTATAAAAAATAAGCACCAACTCCTAAAAAAGAAACAAAACCTATTACATCTGTTATCGTAGTCACAAAAACGCTAGAAGAAATTGCAGGATCTATGTTAAACTTTTCTAGAGTTACTGGTATTAAAATTCCAAAAAGCCCAGCAACTATCATTGTTAAAACCATTGATATTGATATTATTAATGCAAGTTGAATGTCACTAAACCAGAAATAAACAATTAAAGAACTTATAATTGCAAAGATGATTCCATTTAAAACACCTATGTTAAATTCTTTAATTATATTATTAGTAAAATTATTTTTTGTTAAATCTTGTGTAGCTAAAGCTCTTACAGTTACGGCTAATGTTTGCATACCAGCATTACCACCCATTGATGCAACAATAGGCATTAAAAAAGCTAAAACAACCATCTGTTCTATTGTAGCGCCAAATAAACTAATAAAATAAGTGGCTAAAAAAGCTGTAAATAAATTTAATAAAAGCCAATTAAATCTTCGCTTAGTTTTTGTAACTACACCATCAGTTATTTCTTCATCGCCTACTCCAGCTAGTCTTAATGCATCTTCTTCAGCTTCTTCTTTAAGTACAGTCAAAACATCATCATAAGCTATCATGCCCACCAATTTATCATTTTTATCAGTGACTGCAGCTGAGCTTAAATTATAATTTTCAAATAAGTTTCCAACCTCCTCTTTATCCATATCAACAGGTATTAAAAGTTGAGACTCAGACATTATAGACATCATTTTTGCTTCTCTTGGAGTTCTTAGTACTTTTGAAGATGGCACAGTTCCAATAGGCTTAAAGTTCTCATCTACAATAAAGATTTCTAGAAACTCCTCAGGTAAATCTTTATTTTCTCTTAAATAGTCTATTGTCTGACCAACTGACCAATTGCTTGGTATGGCAGTAAATTCTCTTTGCATTATTCGTGCAGCTGAGTCTTCTGGGTAGCTTAAACTTTCTAATAAAGCGAACCGGTCTTTAGGTGGAAGTGACCCTAAAATAGTATTCTTATCTTTTTCATCAACATTTTCTAAAATTTTAATTGCGTCATCAGATTCTAGGTTTTTTAATATATTTACAATAGACTCAGATGATAAATATGCAATTAATTCAGATTGTATTGACTCGTTCAGTTCAACGAAAACTTCAGGGTCAACTTTAAAATTATTTAATTTGATTAAACTTTCTCTATCGTTTTCATTTAAATGTTCAATAATATCAGCTGCATCAGCAGGGTGCATATCATTAAATGAATTAGTAATAAATTCTGCATCATTCGTGGAAATCTTGTCTGTCACTACTTTGATAAATTCTTTATTGAATTCAAAGTTAACTTTTTTATCTTTAATTTTTTTTACTAAAGTCATAATTTTATCTATAATTTAGTTGGCACTATTAATACAAAACATTAATATTACAAATTTATAATGATAATAGAGATTAAAAAGTCAATAAAACCAATAAAATATGAAAATGCTATTTCTTTTTTAGAAAAAAGATTGGATGAAATTCATGCAAAAAAAAGAAATGAGCTGATATGGATATTAGAACATAAAGATGTTTATACGGCAGGGACTAATTATAAAGATAATGAATTACTAGATAAATCAATTGATTTAATCAAAACAAATAGAGGTGGAAAAATAACATATCATGGACCTGGTCAGTTAGTTTTTTATTTTGTTATTGATTTGAATAAAAGAGAAAAAAACATTAGAAAACTTATTTCTTCAGTAGAAAATACTATAATTAATACTTTAAAAGAATTTAATATTAAAGTCTTTGCAGATAGAAAAAATATAGGAATCTGGCATAAAAGAAAATTTGATAATAAAATTAAAATTGAAAAAGTTGCAGCCATAGGTATTAAAGTTAAGAAGTGGATTGCTTACCATGGTTTTTCACTAAATATTTCAAATAACTTAGATGCTTATAAAAAAATAATTCCTTGTGGTATAAAAGATAAAGAAATTACAAATCTCATTAAAATTAAAAAACAAAAATACAACCATATATCAGACATATTAATTGAAAAGTTTTTGAAAGAAGTTAAAAATTAAGTCTTTTTGCTTTTAACATATTTCTAAAATATTCAGGTGGTGTAGCTCTGAAAGTATATTTTTTTTCATTCATTTTAAATTTAATTTCATAAGAATGAAGCATAAGGTTTTTATTATTTTTTTGTATTTTATAAGAATTATATTTTTTATCACCTATAATTGAGTGACCTAAACCAAATAATTGTTTTCTTAACTGATGTTTTCTTCCAGTGATTGGTTTCAATTGAATAAAAGTAGAATTGTTATTTTTATCAAGTATTTCATAATATGTCTCAGCATTCTCAACTATTTTTTTTGTTTCATTATATCTTATAAGATTATTTTTTATTGAACCTTTATCCTTAATAGTTATTTCTCCATGGCAAATTGCAATATAGGTTTTATAAACTTTTCTTAATCTGAACAGTGTTGTGAGTAGTTGTGCAGTAGGTCTATTTTTTGCTATTAAAAAAACACCAGAGGTTTCTTTGTCTAATCTATGAACTGAATATGGCTTATCATCTTTGAAAATTTCACTATTTGCAAAAATATCTATGAGATTTTTTTTTGATTTTGTTCCACCTTGAACAGATATGCCTGCTTGCTTATTAATAACAATAAAGTCATCGTTATTTTCAATTATAAAATCTTCATTTTCCTTGATTATAGTATCGGAAGGTTTAAATTTTACTTTTTTTACTTTAATTTTATTTTTGATTTCAAAATTGTGGAGTTCAATCAAATCGTTAATTTGAAGTTTAGCAGAACCTTTTATTTTTTTTTTATTAAGTTTTATTTTCCCACTTCTAAGATTTCTCTCAATTAAACTTTGAGGAATATTGTTGAAAAGTTTACGAAGAAATCTATCAATACGCATACCAGTATACGTAGCTTCTACGTTGATGGTTTTTTTCATAATGTATGGTTATTTAGGCTGTAGCTTCTTTGGGTGTTTCTACTTTTTTATCCGCTGTTTTAGATTTTTCTGCTTTCTTTTTATCTACTTTTTTTGCTTCTATATCTCGATCTACAAACTCTATTACTGCCATAGGTGCATTATCGCCATATCTAAAACCTGCTTTAATTATTCTTGTATATCCACCTTTTCTATTTTCATACCTTTTTGACAACGTTTTTCTTATTTTACTTGCCGATGCTTCATCTTGTAACTTTGAAATCAGAGTTCTCATATTTTGAAGCGTGTCTTTCTTGCCTAAAGTAATTAATTTATCTGCTTGTGGTTTTAAAACCTTTGCTTTTGGAAGTGTCGTAGTTATTTGTTCATACTTAACTAAAGAATTAAGCATGTTTTTTATTAATGCTTTTCTATGCTCTGACGTTCTATTGAGCTTTTTGTAGCCCATTCTATGTCTCATTAGATAGCTTCCTCTAGCTTTTTAGATAATTCAGCTATATTATCTGGTGGCCAATTAGGTATTTCCATTCCTAGATAAAGAGACATTCCTGTTAAAACCTCTTTAATTTCATTAAGAGATTTTCTTCCAAAGTTTGGAGTTCTCAACATTTCTCCTTCTGACTTTTGAACTAAGTCTCCAATATAAATTATATTATCATTTTTTAGACAATTCATTGATCTTACAGATAGCTCAAGTTCATCAACCTTTCTCAATAAGTTTTTATTAAACTCTGGTTCTGTTGGCTGTTCTCTGAGAATTACCTCTTGTGGTTCATCAAAATTTACAAACATACCAAGTTGATCTTGGAATATTCTTGCTGAATAAGCAACTGCATCCTCAGCTGATATTGATCCATTTGTCTGAACTTCCATTGTTAATTTATCATAATCCAATGCTTTACCTTCTCTAGCAGTGCTAATTGAATATGAAACATTTTTAACAGGACTAAATAGTGAGTCGATAGCTATAAGACCTAATGGAGGCTCTTCAGGCTTGTTCATATCAGCAGAAACATAACCTTTTCCATTATTTACGGTCATTTCCATATGAAAATTAGTATTTTCATCTAGGTTACATATTACTAAATCTGGGTTTAATATTTCAATATCTCCTGATGTCTTTATATTTGATGCTTTAATTTCACCTGGCCCTTTGGCTTCAAGGACGAGTTTATTCGATGTTTCTGAATTACTTTTTAGAGCAAGTGATTTAACATTTAAGACAATATCTGTAACATCTTCTCTCACACCTTTTATTGATGTAAACTCATGTAGTACGCCATCTATTTGAATTGCTGTTACTGCTGTGCCTCTTATAGAGGACAATAAAATTCTTCTTAATGCATTACCTAAGGTAAGTCCATATCCTTTTTCAAGTGGTTCGGCTACAATTTTAGCATAAGATTTATCATCACTTAGTTTTATATCTAACTTAGGGGGTTTTATTAATGATTTCCAATTTTTTATATTAACTTCTGTAGTTTCCATCACACTCTCCTTTTTTTTGGGGGTCTAGAGCCATTATGTGGCATAGGGGTTGTATCTTTAATTGAAATTATTTTAAAACCTCTAGCCTGCAATGCTCTTAGAGCTGTTTCTCTTCCAGAACCAGGTCCTTTAACTTCAACTGAAAGAATCTTCATTCCAACTTCCAGGGCTTTTGCCGCAGCAGAATCTGCTGCTACTTGAGCTGCATATGGAGTTGATTTTCTAGATCCTTTAAAACCTTTTTGTCCAGCAGAAGCCCATGAAATTACATTTCCATTTGTGTCTGCTATAGATACTATAGTATTGTTAAATGTTGATTGCACATAAGCAATACCATTTAATATATTCTTCTTATTTTTTTTCTTTTTTGAATAAGAACTTTTTTTTGATTTACTTTTAATATCTTTACCTTGTTCTTTATTTTCGATTTTTTCTTTTGACATTTTATTTTTTAAGTGGAGTTAATTTTTTACCAGCAATAGCAATTGCCTTTCCTTTACGTGTACGTGCATTGCATCTAGTTCTCTGTCCTCGAACAGGTAGTTTTTTTCTATGTCTAGAACCTCTATAAGACGCTAAATCAATTAGTCTTTTAATATTTAATGAGGTATCTCTTCTTAGATCTCCCTCAACTGTAAATTTTTGATCTATAAATTCTCTTATTTTCAAAATTTCATCATCCGTTAATTCATTAACTCGTTTAGTGCTAGGAATATCTAGCGATTTACAAATATCACTAGAGTTTTTTTCGCCAATACCGAATATATAAGTAAGTCCTACGCGAACTAATTTATTCTGGGGAATGTTTACACCTGCTATACGAGCCATAATTTTGAGATAAAATTTAGCCTTTTATATAAGAAGATCTTTTAAAGTCAATGTCTTAAACAGATAGGATTTGCTCAATTTTACTAGATATTTCATGTATTTTTTTATCACCATCAATTTCATGGAAATTTGGTTTTTTTGAATAGAAATCTAAAACAGGTTTAGTTGTCTCCATATATGTATCAAACCTTTTTAGTAAGGTTGAAATATTATCATCAGCTCTATTTTCCAAAATTTTTCTTCTTTCTATTCTTTTTATAATTGTCTCTTTTTTTACATTTAGAAAAAAAATAAAGTTTATTTTTTGAAAAGATTTGCTTAATAATTCGTCAAGATTTTCTGCTTGTTTTAATGATCTAGGATAACCATCAAATATTAATTTATTTTTTTTTTGAGGATCAAAAATAACTCGTTCAATTAAATCATTTACTATTTCGTCAGTTGCAAAATCTCCCATTGAAATTATATTTTCTATATCTTTACCAATTTCGGTTTTATTTTTAACTTCATTTCTTAAAAGATCACCTGTTGAGACTTGAAAGAGTCCAAATTTTTTGACAATATTTATTGCCTGTGTACCTTTTCCAGCTCCTGGGGGTCCAAATATTATAACATTCACTTTGGATTATTTACCAAATTTAGTTTTTTTGATTAATTGCTCGTATTGTGAGCTCATTAATCTTGTTTGAACTTGAGTAACCGTATCTATAGCGACCACTACTACAATTAAAACTGACGCACCACCTAGATAAAAAGGTATAGGATAATTAGCTATCAAGAATTCTGGCATCAAACAAACAAGTGTAAGGTATATTGCTCCAATTGTTGTAAGTCTTGTTAGAATTGTATCAATGTATAAAGCTGTACTTTCACCAGGTCTTATCCCTGGAATAAAACCTCCATACTTTCTTAAATTTTCTGCTGTTTCATTAGGATTAAAAGTTATCGAGGTATAAAAAAAAGTGAAAAAAATTATTCCAGATGCATACAACAACATATAAAGAGGTTGCCCCTGTGAAAAATATGATGAGATGTTTAGAAAAGTTTCATTTTGAGAAACATTAAAATTTGAAAAAGTTACGGGTAATAATAATAGTGCTGATGCAAAAATTGCAGGTATTACTCCTGCTGAATTTATTTTCAATGGTAAGTGAGACGACTCACCACCATACATTTTATTTCCCATTTGTCTTTTGGGATAATTAATTAATATTTTTCTTAATGCTCTTTCCATAAAAACTATAAATAATATTGTTAGAACTAATAAGACAAAAATTACAATAATCATTAAAGTTGAAATAGCGCCTGTTCTACCAAGCTCAAATGTTGTAACCAATGCTCTTGGAATCTCGGCTACAATTCCTGAAAAAATTATTAAAGAAATGCCATTACCTATTCCTCTTTGAGTAATTTGTTCACCTAACCACATTAAAAATATAGTTCCAGCAACAATTGTGGTAACTGTTGAAATTTTAAAAAAGGCTCCTGGATTAATTACCAAATCAGCGGAAGACTCTAGGCCAACAGCAAGACCATAGCCTTGAACAGTTGCTAATAAAACTGTTCCATATCTAGTTATTTGAGTAATTTTTTGTCTACCTATTTCACCTTGTGCTTTAAGATTTTTAAAATAGTCAGTAACACCAGTTAATAGCTGTATTATGATTGAAGATGAAATATAAGGCATAATGCCAAGAGCAAATATTGCCATCCTACTGACTGCACCACCGGCAAATACATTAAACATTCCTAACAATCCTTTTTGATTGCTATCCATCATTACTTGAAGCTGTTCTGGATCTATCCCAGGCAATGGCACAAAGGTACCTAATCTATAAATTGCGAGTATAAAAACAGTAAATAGAATTCTATTTCTTAAATCATTTGTTTGAGATGACTCACTCATAGCTATTTAGGATTTTTAATTTTTAAAACACCACCAAGCTTTTCTACCTTTTCTTTTGCTGTAATTGATGAAAAATCGGCCTCTATATTTATTTTTGAAGTTAATTTACCATTAGCAAGAATTTTATATTTTGAATAGGACTTATTAATAATCTTTTTCATTTGTAATGTTTCTAAATTTATTAGATTTTCAGAATCAATCTTTTTATTATTTAGAAAACTTTGCAATTGATCTAAATTAATCTTTGCTATTTTTTTTTTGTTTATTGAATTAAAGCCTCTTTTAGGTAACCTTCTATATAATGGCATTTGACCTCCCTCAAAGCTGTTTATTGCAACTCCAGACCTAGATTTCTGTCCTTTTATACCTCTTCCAGAAGTTTTTCCCTTACCTGAACCTATACCTCTACCTAATCTTTTCTTTGAAGTTTTAATTCTCAATGTATTATTCAAGATGCTCATTATCCTCTTTTCTCAATAATTTCTGATATTTTTTTATTTCGTATTAAAGAAATATTTTTTGGAGAGTTTTGTCTTGAAAGGGCTTTCATACATGCTCTAATTACATTATGAGGATTTGCCGTTCCTAGTGATTTGGCAACTATATCTTTAATCCCAAGAACTTCACATACTGCTCTTACTGCTCCTCCAGCAATTATGCCTGTACCTTTTGGTGCTGCTCTTAACTTTATCTTTCCTGCACCATCTTTGCCATAAATATCATGGTGTATTGTTCTTCCTTCTCTAAGCGGTATTTGCACAAGATTCCTTCTTGCTAATTCGTTAGCCTTTTTAATTGCATCTGGTACTTGCTTTGCTTTTGCATGAGCTATGCCTATTTTACCATTTTGATTGCCTACAACTACAAGCGCAGAAAAACCAAACCTTCTCCCTCCCTTAACGACTTTAGTTATTCTATTTATGTGAACTAACTTTTCTACAAATTCAACATTTTTTTCCATTATTTAAAATTCCATTCCATTTTTTCTAAGTTCCTCAGCTAATAGTTTAACTCTTCCGTGATACTTATAAATACCTCTATCAAAATAAACTTTTGTAATTTTCTTTTCTTTTGCTTTTTTAGCTAATTCTTCAGCTACAATTGTTGATAATTCTTTCTTATTTTTTTTTTGCAGCTTTAAATCTTTACCAAATGACGATGCTGACACTAATGTAATACTCTTTTTATCATCAATTATTTGTGCACTTATATTTCTAGTAGATCTATTTACACACAATCTAAATCTATCACCAGCTGAAATTTTTTTGATTTTATTTCTAACTCTAAATTTTTTTCTATCTTTTTTTTTAACTTTCATTATTTCTTTTTTCCTTCTTTTCTTAATATATATTGACCTTGTTCTTTAATTCCCTTCCCTTTGTATGGCTCTGGAGGTCTTATACTTTTAATTTTTGCGGTTACCATTCCAACTTGTTGTTTATCTGTACCTGTAATTTTTAGTATATTCTGTTTTTCTACCTGGATTTTAATACCTTCAGGAATCTCAAAGTTTATGTCATGGCTAAATCCTAATTGCATGTTTAGAATATTGCCTTTTAATGATGCTCTAAATCCAACTCCTGAGAGTTCTAGAATTTTTTCATATCCTCTACTTGCACCAATTATAGCATTATTGATTAGGCTTCTATTCATACCCCAGAGTCTTTTTATATCTTGATTATTATTTTTTGGTTTAATTGATACTTCCTTACCTTCATTAATATTTAAATCAAAAATTTCTAGATCTATGTTTAAAGATTTTTTTCCTAAAGGTCCCTCTATATTTATAATATTACCGCTTAGGATGACTTTTACCTTTTCTGGAATTGAAATATTTATTTTGCCTATTTTTGACATTAAAATACCTTACAGATTATTTCGCCACCTACTTTTTGTTTTCTTGCATCTATATCAGTCATAACACCTTTTGGTGTTGATATTATTGCGATTCCCAAACCATTATTAACTTTTGGTAAGCTCTCCGCACTTGAAAATATTCTTCGACCAGGCTTGGATACTCTTTCGATTGAGCTTATCACTGGATTTCCTGAGTTATATTTCAAACTTATATGTAAATTTGCTTTATTTTGTTCTGATTTTATTTCATAGTCTACTATATAACCTTCTGACTTTAAAATATCTGCTATCTTAGTCTTAAATTTTGAAGATGGCAGTTCTATCTTCTTATGATTTCTCATTTGTGAATTTTTAATTCTTGCTAACATATCTCCTATTGGATCACTTAAACTCATAATATCCTTTCTACCAACTTGATTTTACCATACCAGGAATTTTTCCCTCCAAACCCAGTTGTCTTAAGGCAATTCTTGATATTTTTAATTTACGGTAAACACCGTGTGGTCTACCTGTTATTTGACATCTATTTCTAACTCTAATTTTTGATGAATTTCTTGGTAATTTTGAAAGTTTTTGTTGAGCTTTAAACCTTTCATCAAAACTTAATTTTTTATTCATAATTATTTTTTTTAAATTTAGTCTTTTTTTATAAAATTTGTTTGACATTTTTATTCTTTTATTATTTTTGTTTATTGCACTTAGCTTTGCCATTAATTACCTCTACTTTCATTAAATGGAAAATTTAATTTTTTTAAAAGTTCGTAACTGTGTTTTTTATCCATAGATTTTATCACTACAGTAATATCTAAACCTCTAACTTTATCTATTTTGTCAAAATTCACCTCAGGAAATATTATTTGTTCTTTTATACCAAATGTATAATTTCCAAATTTATCAAATCCATTTGTACTAAGACCTCTAAAATCTTTTATTCTTGGTAAAGCTATATTTACTAGTCTATCTATAAACTCGAACATTTTATTTTTTCTCAAAGTAACTTTTAAACCAGAATTTGTGTTTTTTCTTGTTTTAAAATTAGCGATTGATTTTCTAAATTTAGTAACAACTGGTTTTTGCCCAGTTATACTTGCCATGTCCTCTATACACGAGTTTAAAATTTTGGAGTCATTACCGTCTAAACCTAGTCCCATGTTTAAAACTATTTTTTCAATTTTTGGACCCATAAATAAATTTTTATAGCCAAACTTTTCTTTCAACTTTGGATTAATTTCTTTTGCTATCAATGATTTTAGCCTTGGCTCCATTACTTTTTAGCCTCTTGTTTATTTTTTTCTTCCATATTAATTAAATTTGATAAGTGTATAAAATTTTCTTTTGAAACTATGCCACCTTTTTTTTCTTTTGTTGTTTTAACATGCTTTTTAACTATATTTATTCCTTTAACTTTAGCTCTTGTATTCTTTCTATCAATTTCGATAACTTCGCCTTCTTTATTTTTATCCTTTCCAGTTAAAATTTTTACTTTCACACCTTTCTTAATCATTATAAAACCTCCGGAGCTAATGAAATTATCTTCATTTGTCCCCTACTTCTAAGCTCTCTAGTAACGGGTCCAAAAATTCTAGTTCCTATTGGCTCACCTTTGTCATCTGTTAAGACTGCTGCGTTATTATCAAACCTGACTTTAGAACCATCATTTCTATGAATACCCTTTTTCACTCTTACTACCACAGCTTTATGTACAGCTCCTTTTTTAACTTTTCCTTTAGGTATTGCCTCTTTTATTGCAACAACAATAGTATCACCTATACTTGCGTATCTCCTTTTTGATCCACCTAATACTTTTATACATTCAATTTTTTTTGCACCGGTATTATCAGCAACCATTAATTCAGTTTGAACTTGTATCATTTCATGCTCCCTATTACTTCGAATTTTTTATTTTTTGAATATGGTTTACTTTCTCTTATATTTACTTTATCGCCAGTTTTAAATTTATTTTCCTCGTCATGGGCATTATATTTTTTCCTAGCTCTCATAACTTTTTTTAAAACTGGATGTTGATATTTTCTTTCAACCAATACTGTTATGGTTTTATTTGGTTTATCACTAACTACAATTCCGCTGAGTATTTTTTTAGGCATTTTTTACCTCAATTAATGTTTTCAAACGTGCAATATTTTTTTTTGTTTCTGTTATTTTAGCTGGGCTTTTAACTTGTCCATTAACCTTTTGAAATCTAAAATTAAACAGATCTTTTTTTAGTTTATCTATATTTTCTACCATTTGTTTTTTTGTTAATTTTTTTATATCTTTTTTTTTCATTTTATACTCTCTTTATAAATTTGCATTTTATAGGCAATTTTGCCGAAGCTTTGTAAAGAGCTTCCTTTGCAATTTGTTCTGAAACACCATCTACTTCAAATAAAATTCTTCCAGGTTTAACTCTGCATGCCCAAAATTCAGGAGAACCTTTGCCTTTACCCATTCTAACTTCTGTAGGTTTTTTTGATACAGGAATATTTGGAAACATTCTTGTCCATACTCTTCCTTGTCTTTTCATATGTCTTGTTAAAGCAACTCTAGCTGCCTCTATTTGTCTTGATATTATTCTTTCTGGTTGAATTGCTTTTAAGCCGAAAGAACCGTAATTCATTAAGTTACATCTAGACGCTGTTCCATGTATTCTCCCTTTATGAGCCTTTCTAAATTTTGTTCTAGTTGGTTGTAACATATGGCTATGACTTATTCCTTTCCTGGCTAAATTCTCTCACAAAAATTTCCCCTTTATAAATCCAGATTTTGATTCCAATTATACCGTATGTAGTTAAAGCTTCAGCTTCTGCATAATCAATATCAGCCCTTAATGTGTGTGAAGGTATGCTTCCTTCTCTTAGCCATTCTGTTCTGGCTATTTCATTTCCACCTAATCTTCCACTTATTGAAACTTTGATTCCTTTTGCTCCTAATCTTAAAGCTGATTGCATAGCTCTTTTCATTGCTCTTCTATAGGACACTCTTTTAACTAGTTGTTGTGCAATATTTTCAGCAACCAAATAACTATTTGTTTCTGGTTTTTTTACTTCTTTAATATTTAAAACTACTTCATTGGTGGTTAATTTTGACAGTTTGCCTTTAATTTTTTCAATATCTGAACCTTTTTTTCCAATAACAAAGCCAGGTCTAGAAGTATAAATTGTTACAAAACATTTTTGCGAAGTTCTCTCAATCATAACTTTAGAGACACCTGAGTTTACAACATTTTTTTTTATATATTCTCTGATTCTAAAATCCTCTATAAGATTGTTACCAAAATCTTTTTTCTTAGCATACCAAACAGAGTCCCACCCTCTGTTGATGCCTAGTCTTAAACCCACTGGATTAACTTTTTGTCCCATCGCTCTCCAATTGTTTTGATTGTTCTGTCAAAATTATTGTTAAATTAGAATATGGCTTCATTATCTCTGCAGCTCTACCTTTTGCTCTTGCTCTAAATCTTTTCATTACAACTTGTTTTCCACAATATGCTTCTTTTATAATCAGTTTATCAATATCATATTGATAATTATTTTCTGCGTTTGCAATCGCTGAAGAAATAGTTTTTTTGATATCTTTAGATATTCTTTTATCCGAAAAAGATAAATTCCTAATTGCGATATCAACTTTTTTTCCAACTATTGATTTGAGAATTGGATTTAACTTTTTAGTACTAGATCTTACGTTTTTATTCACTGATTTAACTATTTTAGTATCTATCTGTTTTTTTAAATTTGGCATTATTTTTTAGCTCCACCTTCAACTTTAGCTTTTTTATCTGCAGGTGTATGGCCAAAAAATTGTCTTGTTGGAGCAAATTCACCAAGTTTATGACCAACCATGTCCTCAGATATTGTTATTGGGATAAATTTTTTACCATTGTAAATTAAAAAACTTATACCTATAAAATCAGGTATAATAGTCGATTTTCTTGACCAGGTTTTAATAGGCTTTTTAATAGTCTCAGATTTCTGTTTTTCAACTTTTCTGATCAAACTTTCGTCTACAAATGGTCCTTTCCATACTGATCTAGCCATTAATTACCCTCTCTTCTTCTTTCTTCTTCTAATTATAAATTTATCTGTTCGCTTATTATCTCTTGTTTTAAGTCCTTTTGCAGATTGACCAGTTGGTGATACTGGATGTCTACCACCAGCTGATTTACCTTCTCCACCACCATGTGGGTGATCAACGGGATTTTTAACAACTCCTCTTGTGTGAGGTCTTATTCCTAACCATCTTGATCTTCCTGCTTTACCAATTTTAATATTTTTTTGATCTGGATTTGATAAAACACCAATAGTAGCCATTGCGTTAGAATTGATTTTTCTAACTTCACCAGATATCATTTTTATTATGGAATAATTTCCATCAATACCAGAAATAGAAACTGAAGTACCTGCTGATCTTGCTATCTTGCCACCTCCACCGGGGTTGATTTCTACATTATGTATATCAATTCCAACTGGTATATCTTTTAAAGGTAAACAATTTCCTACTTTGATTTCTGAGTTAGAGCCATTCTGTATCTTATCACCGATTTTTATATCTTTTGGTGCAAGATAATAAAATCTTTCACCATCATCAAACTTTACTAGCATTATGTGACAGGATCTATTTGGATCATATTCAATTCTTTCTATCTCTGCCATTGAATTCATTTTTTTTCTATAAAAATCGATTTTTCTATATTTATGTTTGTGTCCACCACCATGATTTCTTGAAGTTATTCTTCCATAATTATTTCTTCCCTTTGATGAGTTATTTGCTGAAGTAAGTGATTTAAATGGCTTGCCTTTCCAAAGTCCTTCTCTACTAACAAGGATAGTGCCTCTTGTTGACTTAGTGTATGGTTTAAATGTTTTTAATGCCATTTTTTTAAATTCCTGTAGTTAGGTCGATATTCTGACCTTTTTTAAGTGTTATAATTGCTTTTTTGTAACCTTTAACTCTTACTTTTTTACCTCTAGTAACTTTAATTCTTGTTTTTTTATTAATAATATTAACTTTAATGACATTTACTTTAAAAATTTTTTCAATATTAATTTTTAAGTTTTTTTTATTTGCTTTGGTATTTACCTTAAATATAATTTTATTTTGTTCTGAAAGATTTGTTGATTTTTCAGTAACTAAAGGTGAAATTACTTTATCATATAAGTGTATTTTTTCCATTTTTAATATCTTTTTTCTAATTCTTTGATTGAGGTTTCGGTAAATATTATTTTTTTAAATTTAGCTAAATCGTAAGCGCTAAAGTGGTTAACATCTGTAATTTTTACATTAGGAATATTTTTTACTGATTTAAAGATATTGTCTTTGGATTTTTTATCGGCAATTATTATTGAATTTTTAGCTTCAAATTTGATAAGAATATTGTTCATTTCTTTTGTCTTTAAAATTTGCTTTTCAAAATCATTGAAAATTATTAAATCTTTGAGATTATTTTTTTTTGTTATTAATGATGCTATACTTAATTTTTTTTCACTTTTATTAAGTTTTCTTTTTCTGTGATTTAATTCACCTTTGGGACCATGCGCAACACCTCCTCCGACAAATATAGGTGCTTTTTTACTTGCGTGCCTTGCATTTCCTGTTCCTTTTTGAGCATAAATTTTTGATGTTGATCCTGTAATTTCATTTTTTTGTTTAGTTTTTGCTTTTCTACCCTTGTAATTTGCATTTGTTTTATACAGAACATTGCTAACAAGTTTATCGTTTATTTTAGCTGCAATTATTTTATCAGATATCTCTATTGGGTTTTTTTTACCATCCAAATTTAATTTATCTATTTTCATGAGTTACTTTTTCTTGTCTTTAGTTTTTTTTGATTTTTCTATAATTTCTATTTTTTCAGCAATAGTCAGTTTATTAATATTTTTTACAGACTTTTTTAATATAACCTCAGAGTTTTTAGATCCAGGTATTGAACCTTTTAAGTATATTAGTTCGTTATCTAGATCAGTTTTAATAATTTCAAGATTTTGTATCGATCGCATTTTATCTCCCATGTGACCAGCCATTTTTTTACCTTTAAATACTTTTCCTGGATCTTGATTTTGTCCCGTAGACCCATGAGCTCTATGAGATATAGAAACACCATGTGAAGCCCTTAATCCTCCAAAATTATGTCTTTTCATAGCTCCTGCAAAACCTTTCCCTATAGTTTTTGCTCTTACATCAAGAAACTTAATGTCTTTAAAGATTTCAATCCCAAATTCATTTCCCTCTTTGTAATCTGCTAATTCTTTTACTTTAAATTCCTTTAATATTTTTTTTGCCTCTGTGTTTTTTTTTGCAAAATATCCTTTCATTGATTTAGATAGTTTTGAATTTTTAATTTTGCCAAAACCAACCTGAACAGCGTTATACCCTCTATGTTCCTTATGTATTAATTGAATTACTCTACCTTTTTCAACTTTTAGCACAGTTACAGGTACAGATTGTCCACTTTTGAAAAACTCTCTTGTCATACCAATTTTTTTTCCAATTAGGCTAATTTCACTCATCAAATTTTAATCTCCACATCGACTCCTGATGCTAAATCTAATTTCATTAATGCTTCAACTGTTGCTGGTGTTGGTTCTATTATATCAATTAATCTTTTGTGAGTTCTTGTTTCAAATTGCTCTCTACTTTTTTTGTCAATATGAGGTGATCTTAATACTGTATATCTCTCTTTTTTTGTTGGTAATGGTATTGGTCCCTTTATGTTAGCACCTGTTCTTTTAACTGTATTAACAATCTCTTCGGTAGATTGATCTAGTACTTTATTGTCGTATGCTCTTAACTTTATTCTAATATTTTGTTTTTCCATATTTAACCTGTTTTTTTTGTTACTTCGTCTTGAACATTTTGTGGCACTTTGTCATAGTGATCAAAAAACATTGAATATTGAGCTCTTCCTTGCGACATGGATCTTAAATTATTTATATAACCAAACATATTTGCTAAGGGTACCATTGCGGTTATCACAGTAGCGTTACCTCTTTGCTCTTGTGTACTTATTTGTCCACGTCTACTATTTAAGTCACCTATAACATCACCCATATAATCTTCAGGCGTGACAACTTCCACTCTCATAATCGGCTCTAATAATTTTAGTGTAGCTTTAACGCATGCATCTTTAAAACATTGTCTTGATGCTAACTCAAAAGCTAAAACGCTTGAATCGACATCATGATGTAATCCATCAACTATTGTAACTTTGTAGTCTATAAGTGGAAATCCAGCTAAGATACCTCCATCAGCAACTGTTTCTACCCCTTTTTCAACACCTGGTATAAATTCTTTAGGTATTGCTCCACCTTTGATTTTACTTTCAATTTCTCTTCCTTTTCCAGGTTCTAGAGGTTCTACTGTAAGTTTTACTCTTGCAAATTGTCCAGCACCACCACTCTGCTTTTTATGAGTGTAGTCATTTTCGGCTGCTGAGAGAATAGTTTCTCTATATGCAACTTGAGGAGCTCCTACATTGGCCTCAACTTTAAATTCTCTTTTCATTCTATCAACAATTATATCAAGGTGTAATTCACCCATTCCTTTTATAATTGTTTGACCTGACTCTTCATCAGATGTTACTCTAAATGATGGATCTTCTTTAGCTAGTCTACCAAGAGCTTCTCCCATTTTTTCTTGGTCAGCTTTGGTTTTTGGCTCTACCGCAATTTCTATTACTGGATCTGGAAACTCCATCGGTTCGAGTAAAACTGGAGCTTCTTTATTTGCAAGTGTATGTCCTGTTATAGTATTTTTTAAACCTGCTAAGGCAACTATATCTCCAGCATTTGCCTCTTTGATATCTTCTCTAGAATTAGCGTGCATTAATAGCATACGACCAACCCTTTCCTCTTTATCTTTTGAGGTGTTATAAATTCCAGTTCCAGATTTTACTGTTCCAGAATAAATTCTTATAAAGGTTAAACTTCCAACAAAAGGGTCGTTTGCAACTTTAAAAGCAAGTGCAGAAAAAGGAGCAGTATCCTCAAATTTCATTTCTATCTCATCATCTGAACCTGGCTTAGTTCCTTTTATTGATCCTATATCTCTTGGACTTGGAAGATAGTTAACCACTGCATCTAAAAGAGGTTGTACACCTTTGTTTTTAAAAGCTGAACCAGTTAACACTGGAACAAAATCAAAGCCTAGGCATCCTTTTCTAATACAACCGATTAATTCTTCTTCAGAAATATCTTTACCACCAAGGTAGTCTTCCATAAGTTTTTCATCTTGCTCTACGGCTGTCTCTACTAGCTCTTGACGGTATTTTAAGGAAATTTCTTTTAAATCGTCAGGTATGTCTATTAATTCCCAGGCTGCACCTAGGTCTTCATTTTTCCAAATAATAGCTTTCATTTTAACTAGATCAACAACTCCTTTTAAAGATGCCTCAATACCAATTGGTATTTGCATAACTAATGGTTTGGCGCCAAGACGATCTTTTATCATGCCCACACATCTAAAAAAGTCCGCTCCTGTTCTGTCTAATTTGTTAACAAAACATATTCTTGGTACTTTATATTTATCTGCCTGCCTCCAAACTGTTTCGGATTGAGGTTCCACCCCAGCAACTCCATCAAATACTGCTACTGCACCATCAAGAACTTTTAAAGATCTTTCAACTTCAATTGTGAAATCAACATGACCAGGTGTGTCTATTATATTAATTCTGTGGTCATTCCAAAAACAAGTAGTTGCTGCTGATGTGATTGTAATACCTCTTTCTTGCTCTTGTTCCATCCAGTCCATTGTTGCGGCACCATCATGAACCTCGCCAATTTTGTGGCTTTTACCTGTGTAGTATAGAATTCTTTCTGTCGTTGTAGTTTTGCCAGCATCTATGTGAGCCATGATACCTATGTTTCTATATTTGTCTAATGTGTGTGTTCTTGACATGTTTATTACCATCTAAAATGTGCAAAAGCTTTATTTGACTCTGCCATTTTGTGTGTATCTTCCTTTTTTTTGATTGCTGAACCTCTATTTTGGTAGGCATCGTATATTTCGTTAAATATTTTATCTGACATTTTTTTGTCTTTTCTCTTTCTTGAGGCATCAACTAACCATCTCAATGCTAAAGCTTGCGATCTCTTTGATTTAACTTCAACTGGAACTTGATAAGTTGCACCACCCACTCTTCTAGATCTTACTTCAACAGTCGGTCTAATATTATTAATTGCATCATTAAAAATATTTAAAGGTTCATCTTTTGTTTTACTTTTAATTTTTTCTATTGCATCGTAAATTATTTTTTCAGCTATTGTTTTTTTTCCATCATACATAATGGAGTTTATTAATTTTGGAATAATTGTTGATTTATATTTTGGGTCTATAACAGCTAATTTTTTTGGTGCTTTTCTTTTTCTAGACATTATTATTTACCTTTTTTTGTTCCATAAAGTGATCGTCTTTGCTTTCGATTCGCAACACCTTGCGTGTCTAGATTTCCTCTTAAAACATGATATCGAACACCAGGTAAATCTTTAACTCTTCCACCTCTTATCAAAACAACAGAGTGTTCTTGTAGATTATGACCCTCACCTGGAATATACGCTGTGACTTCAAAACCATTAGATAATCTCACACGAGCAACTTTTCTTAATGCAGAGTTTGGTTTTTTTGGAGTTGTAGTGTAAACTTTCACACAAACACCTCTTTTTAAAGGTTGCTTTTGCAAAGCTGGAACCTTATTTCTAGTAATCTGTTTATCTCTACTTTTTCTAACTAACTGGTTTATAGTCGGCATAATAAATTTTAAAATTATCTGTATTTTTGATGAAAATAACTGACGTGTTATTTGTGGCAGCGTTTAGTGCTCTAAGCACTACATTCCAACCAAAAACATGGCCAAAATACATTAGAAATTGTATTTGTCAAACTAAATAAAAACTAAAAAGTTGTTTAAATTACTGGTTTATTTGTGCCTCAGATGCTTCTGAAGTTTCTTGCTCAGATAAAAACTTTTGATCATCATCCAAAGCTTTTTTGTTCCAAGAATTCTTTATTGATCCGGTTCCTGCTGGTACTAGTCTTCCAACAATCACATTTTCTTTTAAACCTGAGAGTTTATCTATTTTGCCTTTAATTGCTGCATCAGTTAGAACTCTTGTAGTTTCTTGGAATGAGGCTGCTGATATAAAAGACTCTGTTTGTAGAGATGCTTTAGTAATACCCATTAAAACTCTTTCACCAACTGCTGGTTTTTTGCCATCCGCAACCAATTCCTCATTCATTGTTTCAAATTTTATTCTATCCACAATTTCTCCAGGTAACAATTTACTATCGCCAGTTTCTTTTATTTCTATTTTTTTTAACATTTGTCTTAAAATAGTTTCAATATGTTTGTCATTAATAATAACTCCTTGAAGTCTATATACATCTTGAACTTGATTAACAAAGTACTCAGTTAGTTCCTCTATTCCTAATATTCTAAGAATATCATGAGGCAAGGGTTGACCATCCAACAAATATTCACCTTTTTTAATTTTTTCACCTTGGTTGAAATTAATGTGTTTTCCTTTTGGAATTAAGTAGGTTGACGTCTCACCATTTTCAGCCTCTATTGTCACCCTTTGTTTCCCTCTAACTTCCTTTCCAAAAATTACACTTCCATCATTTTCGGCTATGATTGCACTATCTTTAGCTTTTCTGGCTTCAAATAGTTCTGCAACTCTTGGTAATCCACCGGTAATATCTTTAGTTTTAGTTGTTTCTTTTGGTAATCTTGCAATTACATCACCAGCAGTAATTTTTTGTCCATCCTTTACGGATAAAATAGAGTCTGGCACTAAATAATATCTTGCCTCGTTGTCGTCTGCTTTTTTTATTACATTCCCTTTCTCATCTCTAAGTGTAATTCTTGGTTTTAAGTCAGTATTTTTAGATTGTGTTTTCCAATCTACCACAGCCTTTGTTGCTATACCTGTAGCGTCATCTGTTGTCTCTGCTATAGAAACTCCATCAATCAAATCAACATAATTTGCTATACCATCTTTTTCAGCAATTACTGGCGTTGTATATGGATCCCACTCACAAATTTTTGCACCTTTTTTAACTTTTTGTTCATTTTCAAAAAATAATTTAGATCCATAAGGAACTTTGTAAGATGCTACCTGTAGTCCATTATCATCCTCAATAGATATTTCGGTATTTCTACCCATTACAATTTGATTGTTTTTTGAATCCTTAATTAAGTTTGTATTTACAATTTTAAGTATACCTTCAGTGCTTGACACTATTTGTGACTCCTGTTTCACTGATGCTGTTCCTCCTACGTGAAAAGTTCTCATGGTTAGCTGTGTTCCTGGTTCGCCAATTGATTGTGCTGAAATCATACCTATTGCTTCACCAACATGAACCATTTTACCTCTAGAAAGATCTCTGCCATATGAAGTTGCACAAACACCTTCTTTTGCACCACATGTCATTACTGAATATACGTTTATGCTTTTAACCCCAGCTGCATCTATTTTCTCACATCCTGCTTCATCAATCATTTCATCTTTTTTTATTAAAATATCACCTGTTAATGGATTTTTTATTTCTTTTGCAGCAACTCTACCTAATGCTCTTTCAGATAGACTTACCATTATATTTCCACCTTCTAGAACTTCTGTAAGTTTAATTGATCCACATTTCATATCGCATTTAGGCTTGGTAATTGTTAAGTCTTGAGCAACATCACACAATCTTCTTGTTAAATAACCTGAACTTGCAGTTTTTAGAGCTGTATCTGCTAAACCTTTTCTAGCACCATGTGTTGAATTAAAATATTCTAGAGCTGTAAGACCCTCTTTAAAGTTTGATGTAATTGGAGTTTCAATAATTTCACCTGATGGTTTTGCTATTAAACCTCTCATACCTGCTAATTGTTTCATTTGTGCAGCTGATCCCCTGGCACCACTATCAGCCATCATAAATACTGAATTTATTTTTAATCCCTCGTTAGTAACTTCAGTTGCTGAAATTCTTTTCATCATTTCAGATGCAACTTTATCTGTGCATTTAGACCAAGCATCAATAACTTTGTTATACTTTTCTCCTCTTGTTATAAGTCCCTCTGCATATTGACCTTCATAATCAGCAATTAATTTTTTTGTTTCATCTATTAGTTGCTCTTTATTATCTGGAATTAATAAGTCGTCTTTTCCAAATGAAATTCCAGCTTTAAATGCATGCTTAAATCCAATATCTTTTAATTTGTCACAGAAAATTACAGTACTTTTTTGACCTGAAAATCTAAATACATGATCTATAACCTCTGAAACTACCTTTTTCGGAAGCAATCTATCAATTAATGCAAATTTGTTATTTACGTTCTTAGGAATTATACTCGATAACAAAAACCTTCCTGCTGTACTTATATGCTTTTCAAACTTTGTATTTCCTTTTTCATCTAAGGTTTCAAATCTAGACACTATTCTTGAATGAACTTTAATTTGTCCTGTTTCTAGTGCATGTTCAATTTCAGATGTGTTTACAAAATATCCATCAACTTTTTCTGTTTGTACCGGTGGTTGAGATAAATAATATATACCTAGGATCATATCCTGACTTGGTACAATTATAGGTTTACCATTTGATGGGCTTAAAATATTGTTGGTAGACATCATTAATACTCTTGCCTCCAACTGAGCCTCTAAACTTAAGGGCACATGTACAGCCATTTGATCGCCATCAAAATCAGCATTGAATGCAGCACAAGTTAATGGATGAAGTTCTATAGCATTTCCTTCAATTAATTTTGGTTCAAAAGCTTGAACACCCAATCTGTGAAGTGTTGGTGCCCTGTTAAGTATTACTGGATGTTCTCTGACTATTAGCTCTAGAGCATCCCAGACTTCCGTTCTTTCCTTTTCAACTAATTTTTTTGCCTGTTTGATTGTTGATGCTAATCCTAATTTATTTAATCTGGCGTATAAAAATGGCTTAAATAATTCTAAAGCCATTTTTTTAGGTAATCCACATTCATGTAGTTTAAGATCTGGTCCAACAACAATTACCGACCTTCCAGAGTAATCAACTCTTTTGCCTAATAGATTTTGTCTAAATCTTCCTTGTTTTCCTTTTAACATTTCAGCTAAAGATTTGAGAGGTCTTTTACCAGTACCAGTAATTACTCTTCCTCTCCTTCCATTGTCAAAAAGAGCATCCACTGACTCTTGTAGCATTCTTTTTTCATTTCTAACAATAATGTCTGGTGCTTTTAAATCTATTAATCTCTTTAATCTATTATTTCTATTTATGACTCTTCTGTATAAATCATTCAAATCAGAAGTTGCAAATCTTCCACCATCTAATGGAACAAGCGGTCTTAACTCAGGTGGAATAACTGGTACTGTTGTTAATATCATCCATTCAGGTTTATTTCCTGTTTCAATAAAAGACTCAATTAATTTTAATCTTTTTATCGATCTCTCCTCATTAACTTTTGATTTTGTTTCTTTGATATTCTTAATCAATAAATCTCTTTCTTCTTCTAAATTTATCGATTTAAGAATTTCTAAAATAGCTTCGGCACCAATGCCAGCTGTAAATGCTTCTTCGCCATATTCATCTTGGTATTTTATTAACTCTTCCTCACCTAATAGCTGATTTTTCTTTAATCCTGTTAAGCCTGGCTCTATAACAATAAAGTTTTCAAAATATAGAACACGTTCTACTTCCTTTAATTTCATATCAACAACTAAAGAAATTCTACTTGGTAACGATTTTAAGAACCATATATGAGCAACTGGAGTTGCAAGATTTATATGACCCATTCTCTCACGTCTGACGTTTGATTTTGTAACTTCTACTCCACATTTTTCACAAATAATTCCTCTAAATTTCATTCTTTTATATTTTCCGCAGATACACTCATAATCTTTGATAGGTCCAAATATTCTTGCACAAAATAAACCATCTTTTTCTGGTCTAAAAGTTCTATAATTAATTGTTTCAGGTTTTTTTATTTCTCCGAAAGTCCATGATTTTATTTTTTCAGGGCTTGCCAATGTTATTTTAATACTATTAAAATTTTGCGCTTCCGATATTTCTGACGATTTGAATAAATCTGATAACTCTTTGCTCATATATTAATTAAGCTCCACATTTAATGCTAATGATTTGATTTCTTTTACTAATACATTGAATGACTCTGGTATTCCAGATTCGAAATTTTCCTCACCCTTGACGATAGTTTCGTAGACTTTAACACGACCAGCAACATCATCTGATTTTACAGTTAATATTTCTTGAAGTGTATATGATGCTCCATATGCTTCTAAAGCCCAAACTTCCATTTCACCAAATCTTTGTCCACCTAATTGAGCTTTGCCACCCAAAGGTTGTTGTGTAACTAAACTATATGGTCCTGTTGATCTAGCATGTATCTTATCTTCAACTAGATGATGTAATTTAAGCATATAAATTATGCCAACAGTTACTGGTCTATCAAATTTTTCTCCGGTTCTTCCATCCCATAGAGATGTTTGACCAGAATTAGGTAATTTTGCCAATTCTAACATTTTTGTTACATCTCTTTCCTTTGCTCCGTCAAAAACTGGTGTAGATATTGGAATTCCACTTTGAATATTTTCGCATAAATCTTTAAATTCAGTATTGCTTAAAGTATCTATATTTTCTGAGTACACCTCATCTCCATAAACAGATTTCAAAAATTTTGAAATTTTTTCCTCCTTAGCTATATTTTTTTGATTTTGATTTATCAAATCAGTTAATTGTTCCCCCAATTCTTTACATGACCAGCCTAGATGAGTTTCCAGGATTTGACCAACATTCATTCTACTTGGTACTCCTAAAGGGTTTAAGACAATATCAACGGGTTTACCATTTTCTCTATAAGGCATGTCCTCAACTGGAACTATTTTGCTGACTACACCCTTATTACCATGTCTTCCTGACATTTTGTCACCAGGTCTTAGTCTTCTTTTAATTGCGACAAATACTTTTACCATTTTCATTACGCTTGGTAGTAGATCATCGCCTTGTCTAATTTTTAATACTTTGTCCTCAAATCTTTCTTGTATACCGTTTTTGGCTTTTTCATATTGAGATCTTAGCTGATGTAATGCCTCAACTTTTTTTAAATCTTGCACTGAAATCTTTAGTAAGTCAGCTACTGATAAACCAAAAATAATTTCTTCAGTTAAATTTACACCTGATTCATAGTTCTTAATTTTTTTATTCAATTTCGTATTATTTAATATTGAGGACGCCCTTTGTTTTATACTTCTTTCTAATATTTCTTCCTCTACATTTTTATCTTGCTGGACACTCTCTATCTCAGCTCTTTCAATAGTGATAGATCTCTCATCTTTATCTATACCATGTCTGTTAAATACTCTAACATCAACCACAATACCACCACTTCCACTAGGCATTTTTAATGATGTATCAGTTACATCAATTGCCTTTTCGCCAAATATTGATCTCAAAAGTTTCTCTTCAGGTCCAGATGCTGAGTCTCCTTTTGGTGTTACTTTTCCAACTAAAATATCACCTGGTTTTACTTCAGCACCTATATAAACTATCCCAGATTCATCTAGATTTTTTAAAGCCTCTTCGTTTATATTAGGTATATCTCTTGTTATATCTTCTTCACCTAATTTTGTATCTCTAGCCATCACTTCATATTCTTCTATGTGTATTGAAGTAAATACATCATCTGTCACGCATCTCTCAGATATGAGTATGGAGTCCTCAAAATTATATCCTTGCCAGGGCATGAATGCCACAGTAACATTTTTACCTAAAGCTAGCTCTCCAATTTTTGTAGATGGTCCATCAGCAATAATGTCTCCAGATTTAACATTATCTCCCACTCTAACTAAGGGTTTTTGATTGATACATGTATTTTGGTTGGATCTTTTAAATTTTTGTAAATTATAAATATCCACTCCAGATTGTGAATAATCTTTTTCATTTGAAGCTTTAATTACAATTCTTTTTCCATCAATTTTATCGACAATTCCATCTCTCCTTGCAACAATTGTTACTCCTGAGTCTAGCGCAACATCGCTCTCAATTCCTGTTCCAACAAGTGGGGCCTCTGGTTTTAATAATGGTACAGCTTGTCTCATCATATTAGATCCCATCAAAGCTCTATTCGCGTCATCATTTTCTAAAAATGGTATTAACGAAGCAGCAACTGAAACTAGCTGTTTAGGAGAAACATCTATATAATCAATATTTTCAGGTTTTGATAATATAAAGTCTAGATTTGCTCTGCTTGAGATCAATTCCTCGACAAATTTTCCATTTTTATCTAAAACTGAATTAGCTTGTGCAATAGTATATTTAGTTTCTTCCATTGCAGAGAGATATTCTATCTTATCTTGTACCACGCCATTCTCAACTTTTTTATATGGGCTTTCTATAAAACCATATTTATTAATTTTTGAATACGTAGATAGACTGTTAATCAAACCTATATTTGGGCCCTCAGGAGTTTCGATTGGACATATACGGCCATAATGAGTTGGATGTACGTCTCGAACTTCAAAACCAGCTCTTTCTCTTGTTAGACCTCCTGGGCCTAAAGCAGAAACTCTTCTCTTATGAGTAATTTCGGATAATGGATTAGTTTGATCCATAAATTGTGATAGTTGTGAAGTAGCAAAAAAATCTTTCAACGAAATAGTTAAAGGTTTGGCATTAATCAAATCTTGTGGCATTGCAGACTCAACATCAAGAGTAGTCATTTTCTCTTTAATTGCTCTTTCCATTCTATAAACACCAATTCTAGCTTGATTTTCTACAAGTTCACCTACAGATCTTACTCTTCTATTTCCTAAATGATCAATATCATCTACTTCATCTTTTCCATCCCTCAAATCCAACATTTTTTTTATTATAGCTAAAATATCGTCATTTCTTAAAATTGTAATTTTATCAGAACAATTTAGATCCAATCTCGAATTCATTTTTACTCTACCCACATCAGATAAATCATATCTATCTGAACTAAAAAATAAGTTATTAAAAATTTGAGTTGCAATTTCTATTGTTGGTGGTTCACCTGGTCTTAATACTTTATAAATTTCTGTTATTGCATCATTTTTATTGTCGTTCTTATCATTTAAAATTGTATTAAGTAAATATGGACCTTTTGATATATAATTAGTTTTAGCTACATTTATTACTTTGATATTTTCCTCTAAAACCTTTTGCAGAATAGTTTCATTTAACTCGGTGCCAATTTTGAAAGTTTCATCGCCTACTACTAAGTTCTCATGCAAAAATTTTCCATATAGAGCATTATTTGAAACTAATATTTCTTTAAGTCCCTCGTTTTGCAGTTTTTTTGCTGTTAGAAAGTTAATCTGTTCACCAATTTTTACTAAAACCTTATTATTTTTGGCATCAATTATCTCTTCTGAAAAATTTTTCGCTTTATAATTTTCTGGATCAAATTTTGTTTTCCATTTTTTCATGCTTTGATCATATGAAAATATTTCTTTTTCATAAAACTCATTTACTATATCTGACTTATTGAATCCTAATGCTTGTAATAAAGTAGAAACAAATATTTTTTTCTTTCTGTCAATTCTAAAGTACAAAAAGTCCTTTACATCATATTCGAAATCTAACCAAGATCCACGGTTCGGAATTACTCTACAATTAAACAAAAGTTTTCCGCTGGCATGAGATTTACCCTTGTCATGATCAAAGAACACTCCGGGACTTCTGTGCATTTGATTTACTACAACTCTTTGAACTCCATTGGTTATAAAAGTTCCACTATTTGTCATCATTGGAACTTCCCCCATATATACTTCTTGCTCTTTTGCGGATAAAATATCTTTCGTGTTATTTTCTTGATCTATTTCATAAACTACAAGTCTTAAAGTACATTTCAGTGCTGCTGAATATGTTAAACCTCTTGTAATACATTCCTCCACATCAAACTTTGGCTTTTCAAGTTTGTAAGAAACATACTCAAGAGTAGCTTTGTCATTTAAATCCTCTATTGGAAAAATGCTTTTGAAAACTCTATGAAAACCTTTTGATAAGTGTTGTTCAATATCATTTTTAAATTCTGTAAGCTCTTTATATGAGTTTTTCTGTACCTCAATTAAATTAGGTATCGATAAACTTTCTCTAAGTTTTCCAAAACTTTTTCTAATATTTTTCTTTTCAGTAAAAGATAATTGCATATAAATTTTTACTACTGAATAGTTTTATTCAGTATTAAAGTACTTTCTTTTTTAAATCTACTTAAGTTCTACTGTTGCGCCTGCAGCTTCTAACTTAGCTTTAATTTCTTCAGCTTCTTTTTTATTAACACCTGTTTTTACTTCTTTTGGTGCTCCTTCTACAAGGTCTTTAGCTTCTTTTAGTCCTAGTTCAGTTATTGATCTAACTTCTTTAATAACGTTAATTTTTTTATCGCCTGCTGCTGTTAACATGATTGTAAAATCATCTTTTTCCTCTGTTGGTGCTTCTCCACCTCCAGTAGATGGCGCTGCAGCAACTGCAGCAGCAGCGGTTACTCCCCATTTTTCCTCTAATTGTTTTGATAGCTCAGCTGCTTCAACAACAGTTAAGCTTGATAAATCCTCTATAATTTTATTTAAGTCAGCCATAATAATAATTTTTGTTCCTAGTTATTTTTTTGATTTTTCGAGCGCTAAAATAGCGATTTTTGACGCTGGCGCAAGTAAAATACTTGTTATTTTTTGTGCTGGAGACCTCAAAATACCTACAATTTTAGCCCTTGCCTCCTCCAATGATGGTAAGGTTGCTACATTTTTGACTCCAGCTACGTCTAAAATGTCTTCACCCATGATTCCACCTAAGATTTTTAAATTTTCATTTTCTTTTGAAAATTTAGTTAAAATTTTTGCTGAAGTGATAGCATCCTCTGATAATGCTATAGCGGTTGGGCCAGTGAACAAATCTGACAAATCTTTACACTTAGTTTTTTCCAAAGCTAGCTTGGTAATTCTATTATTAGTAATTTTAAATTTTATACCATGTTCTCGCATCCTTTTTCTAAGATCGTCCAATTGAGTAACTGTTAATCCTTGATAATGTGTAACTATAACAGCTTCTGTCTTATCAAACTGCGAAGTCATATCATTTATGTACTTTTTTTTTTGCTCTTTATTCATCATAACTAAAAATTCTTCTCTAATTTAATTTTATATGACACACCCATACTTGAAGTAATATAAACTTGTTTTATTAAATCTCCTTTTATTGTCAAATTAGACTTTTCTTTTTCTAATGTATCAATAACCGCATTATAATTTTTAATTAATTTATCATCATCAAAAGATTTCTTTCCAATACTTAAACCAATATTTCCATCTTTATCGTTTCTTATCTCGGCTTGCCCTGCTTTTGCTTCGTTAACAGCTTTTGAAATATCATTCGTAACGGTGCCTAATTTCGGATTTGGCATTAATCCTTTTGGTCCTAATATTTTTCCTAATTTTGATAACTTAATCATCATTGACGGCGTACATATAAGTTTTTCAAAATTTAATTCACCGTTCTTTATTTTTTCCACAAAATCATCTCCTCCAACAATATCTGCATTTGCTGCTTTTGCCTCTTCAATTTTTGCATCTTCACATACAACTGCCACCTTAACAGTTTTTCCAGTGCCCCCTGGTAGATTAACAACTGTTCTGAGATTAATTTCATTTTTTTTTTGTTTATTATTAATTATAAAGCTTAGATCCACAGACTCATCAAACTTTGCTGTGCAATTTGCTTTTATAGTATTTAAAATTTTATCAATAGTGACAGCACTCAATTCTTTACTATCTTTTGGTAATTTCTTATATCTTTTTGACATATTTACTCTTTTACCTCTATTCCCATTGATCGTGCAGAACCAGCAATAATTTTTGCAGCTTCATCCAAATCATGAGCGTTTAAATCTTCCATTTTTTTTTCAGCTATATCTTTTAATTGCTGTTTAGAAATAGTACCAATAATGTTTCTCCCAGGCTCCTTTGATCCACTTTTTAACTTCATTGCTTCTTTTATAAAATGTGATGCTGGTGGTGATTTAATTACAAAATCGAACTTTTTATCTTTATAAACAGTAATTATTACTGGTACAGGTTTTCCAGCAAAAGATTTTGTTTTATCATTAAAAGCTTTACAAAATTCCATAATGTTAATGCCTCTTTGACCTAAAGCAGGTCCTACAGGTGGTGCTGGATTGGCTTGGCCACCTTTAATTTGTAACTTTACGTATCCACTTATTTCTTTTTTTGCCATTAGCTTGTCTTTTCAACTTGGTTAAATTCTAAATCAACAGGTGTAGGTCGACCAAAAATTGAGACAGAAACTTTTAATCTCAGTTTTTCTTCATCTATATCCTCAACTAAACCATTGAATGAAGCAAATGGTCCGTCAATAACTTGAACCTTTTCTCCAACATTGTATTCAACAGCAGATTTTGGTTGTGCAACTCCATCTTTTATCTGACCTAATATTTTTTCAACTTCTTTGTCTGATACTGGGATTGGTGATCCTCTTGATCCCAGAAAGCCACTTACCTTTTTTAAATTTTTAATCATATGATAAATGCTATTATCCATTTCACTCTTAATTAAAATATAACCAGGAAAATATTTTTTTTTTCTTTGAACTCTTTTTCCTCTCTTTACTTCAGTAACATCGTGAGTTGGAACTATAATTTCCTCAATCTTATCTGAAATTTCTGCTTTATCAGCCTCTTCTTTAATTTGCTTTGCAACTTTATTTTCAAAGCTTGAATGAGATTGAACAATATACCAATTCTTCATTATATACTTACCTTAAGAATAATTTCTAAAAAAAATTTTAAAACTTGGTCTAACAGTAAAAAAAATAATGAAGCCAAAACTGCCATTGCAAAAACCATCAAAGCTCCTTGCACTGTTTCTTTTGCAGTAGGCCATGTGACTTTAAATGCTTCTTGCTTCACATCCTGGATAAATTTAAGCGGGTTTTTCATATTTTCATCTAACAAATATTGGCAGGAGCGAAGGGAATCGAACCCCCAACCTCCGGTTTTGGAGACCGGCGCTCTACCAATTGAGCTACACTCCTATTGAGTTTACTCTATAATCTTAGTTACTACTCCAGCTCCTACTGTTCTACCACCTTCTCTAATTGCAAAGTTAAGTTTTTCATCCATTGCAATTGGTGTGATAAGTTTTACTGTAAATTTAGCATCATCTCCTGGCATTACCATTTCTGTTCCAGCTGGTAATTCTACCTCGCCAGTTACATCTGTTGTTCTAAAGTAAAATTGAGGTCTATATTTAGTGAAAAACGGCGTATGTCTTCCGCCCTCTTCTTTTTTTAAAACATAGGCTTGAGCTTCAAATTTAGTGTGAGGTTTTATAGAACCTGGTTTGCACAAAACTTGACCTCTTTCAACATCTGTTCTTTCAACGCCTCTTAATAGTGCGCCAATGTTATCGCCTGCTTCACCAGAGTCTAAAAGTTTTCTAAACATTTCTACTCCTGTACAAACTGATTTTTTAGTTTCTCTGATCCCTACTATTTCTATTTCCTCTCCAGTTTTAATAACACCTGACTCTACTCTTCCAGTTACAACAGTTCCTCTTCCTGAAATCGAAAAAACATCTTCAACAGGCATTAAGAAATCTTTATCTTTTGGTCTGTCTGGTTGTGGAATAAATTCGTCAACAGCTTTCATTAAATCCATTATTGAATTCTTTCCAATTTCATCATCTCTTCCTTCTACTGCAGCTAAAGCTGATCCTTTTACAATTGGAGTTTTATCACCTGGGAATTTGTATGATGTTAATAAATCTTTAATTTCTTCCTCAACTAAATCAATCATTTCTTTATCATCAACTTGATCAACTTTATTTAAATAGACAACAATTGCTGGAACTCCGACTTGACGAGCAAGAAGAATATGTTCTCTTGTCTGTGGCATTGGACCATCTGCTGCATTAACAACTAAAATTGCTCCATCCATTTGTGCTGCACCTGTAATCATATTTTTTACGTAGTCTGCGTGACCTGGACAATCTACATGAGCGTAATGTCTGTTGGCAGTTTCATATTCTACATGAGCTGTTGAAATTGTTATTCCTCTCTCTTTTTCCTCAGGCGCTTTATCAATCTGATCGTATGCAACAAAGTTGGCTCCACCACCTTCTGCTAAAACTTTTGTTATTGCTGCTGTTAGTGTTGTTTTACCGTGATCAACATGTCCGATTGTTCCAATATTACAATGCGGTTTGTTTCTTACAAATTTTTCCTTCGACATTACTTTTTTTCCTCACTTTACATTTTTTAAATTATAATTTTTGGAGCGGGTGATGAGAATCGAACTCACGCAACCAGCTTGGAAGGCTAGTGTTCTACCACTGAACTACACCCGCATACCCAAGTGTGCACTCCAAAGTTAAATAAAGTTTTATTTAATGGTGGAGGGGGAAGGATTCGAACCTTCGAAGACCGAAGTCAACGGGTTTACAGCCCGCCCCATTTGACCGCTTTGGTACCCCTCCCTAGTAGCAGGGGAAGCGTCCCCATGTTCAATAAAGCTTTAAACAACATGCGTTTTATATATTTTTATTATACAAATGCAATACGTGAATTTTAAGAAAAATAGTGTAAAAACCTATAAAATTGAGAAAATATGACTGAAAAATCTTCCTTTTTCATAGCAGGTCGTCATGCAGTAATAGAGGCTTTAAAAAACCAAAAAAGAAGAGTTTTAAAAATTTTTCTAACAGAGGATAGTAAAAAAAATATTCATAAACAAAATCCCAATAGAAACTTACTTAAAGACATAAAAGTCTTTTTTAAAACTAAAAAAGAGTTAGATAAGTATTGTAAAAGTGAGAATATTCTTCATCAAGGTTACGTTGCAGAAATAGAACATTTAGAAAATCTCAAACTAAAACAATTTATCAAAGAAAAAAATGATTTAACATTTGTTTGTTTGGATGAAGTAACAGATCCTAGAAATATTGGCTCATTAATTAGAAGTGCAGCATCATTTAATATTGATGGCCTTATAGTCAAAGAAAGACATTTTCCTAGTGAAAGTAAATTATTATATAAATCTGCAAGTGGTTGTGTTGAACATCTAAATATTTTTCAAGTATCAAACATCAACACAACCTTAAAATTTTTAAGAGATAAAAATTTTTGGGTTTATGGTTTTACTGCAAATAGTGATAAAAATTTTACAGAGGTAAAATGGAGTGGAAACAATATCTTGCTATTTGGTTCTGAAGGATATGGTCTAAACAAACATACTAAAAAATATACAGATTTTAATGTTAAAATTGATATCAACAAAAATATTGAGAGTTTAAATATATCTAATAGTGCTGCAATTGTATTTCACCATATAAATCAACAAAAATAATTTCTTGATAATAAATTAAATGATATTACAAAACCTTTCGTGCCCTTGTAGCTCAGCTGGTAGAGCAATTGATTTGTAATCAATAGGTCCGCGGTTCGAGTCCGTGCGGGGGCACCATCATTCAATAAAATCAACACTTATTATTTTTGCAAAATTATAATTTAATAGTTTGGTAAAAATAAGTGCTACCATAGTGCTACCAATACAATTTATTAATATTGAACACCATT
This sequence comes from uncultured Pelagibacteraceae bacterium, assembly GCA_902566315.1. Lineage (GTDB taxonomy): Bacteria > Pseudomonadota > Alphaproteobacteria > Pelagibacterales > Pelagibacteraceae > Pelagibacter. Next base: position 31,372 of record CACFIL010000001.1, on the reverse strand, counting down.
CTTAAGAAATAATTTAAGATCTTTTTTGTCTACAACAGAACATTTTTGATCCATAGCCAAATCAATTTGGTTTTGTCCATTTTTATTCCAAGTAAATGTTGTAGTATTAAAATATTCATTATTAATTTTTTGTATTACAAAGCCTGTGGTTAAAATACTTCCTTCAGACTGAGCCATATCTGCAAAAGTATATGAATGTTCTTTTTTATTAATTTTATCCCATTTGACTCCATTTCGTGTGTACTCTTTTGGCTTCATTGACTTCCAATCTGATTCTACAAATGTACCTTGATGATATATCCAAACTTTAGATTTTTTTTTATTATCCTTAAATTTATAAAAGTAATGACTGTTGTTTGATCCAATCTTTAAATGGTCATTATTGGATGAAAAAGCAGCATCCTTGGAGTCATTTTTTTTTATAATAGCTTTACAGGATAAGTAGGTATATTTTGTAGCCGCATAAGCATTCCCACTTAACAACAAACTCAGAAACACTAATCCTAAAAGATTTTTCATAAAATTATGATTGTTTAGATACGGTAAACTTTACTTTATTATCATTAAAATCCCTGCCTATACCGGTCACACCTCCATCTTTTTTCCATTTTAATGTACCAGCTGCACCCATGTTATTTGAGCAAGATAAGTTCCAAGTTCCTCTTCCATTATCCTGTAATATGTAACTTCCTTCACATGTCCCATCGTCATTAGGTAACGACAGGTTAATGTTTCCCTTATAATTCTTTTCATCAAATTTTAAACTTCCAGCAATTAGGTCTTGATAACCTTCCCAACTTAAAGCTAATGCCCTTTCTCCTTTTAACTCATATTTTTTTACAGTTTTTGTTTCCTTTTTTTTTACCTCTATTTCTTTTATTTCACTTGTAGAAGAAGAAGATGATGTGGCGTTCCCTAAAAAACCAAGTTCAGTTAATTTGTTTCTAATTTCTGCATCAGACCATTTACTTGAAATTTTGGATACTTTGCCTTTTCCAGGATTAATACCGTTCTTCCATTTTATAGTACGTTTTCTTGCAAACAAGGAACACTCTACACCCTTGGAATATTTAGCACATTCTTGTAAAATACTTTCACCACCTCCAGCGCAGCCCCCACCAGATCCACAATAATAGTATTGATACCCCCATCCATCTTTTGAAACTGCAAAAAGATAAGGTGTTTTTGTAACATTTCCTTTTATATATTCTATGAATTTTTCTACAACATAGTTATCTAATTTTAATTCACCTTTGCCCCACTTTGTGGCAGCATGAGCATTGCCATTTAACAACAAACACAGAACAACTATCACTAAAAGTTTTTTCATTTTTTATTATTATCACTGTGTCCATAGTTTCACCAGATTAAAAATATTTAGAGATTGTTGTTGTAAACAAATGTTTATTTGAACCTTAATAATTGATTTGTAATCAATAGGTCTGCAGTTCGAATCCGTGCAGGGGCACCACATCAAATAAATAAAAGAATTTATAAGTTGGTTTATTTATCTATAGAATGTGGAAAGTGCATCCATCCTGTAACAATATACTTAACGCCACTATTTAAAATTTTTCCATTGTGAGCGTGTGTCCACTCAGCAGGCCAAATTAGTGTTTTGCCTATTTCTGGTTTTATCTCTATATTGTAATGTGAAAAATGTGTTGTACCACCATCTTCAACATTATTTAAGTAAGTCATCCATGCAAATAATCTGTGTGAAGATGAAATAGAACTTCTCTCTGTATGAACTTTAGCAAAATGTCCACCAGGAGAATATTTTTGAATATTAAATTTTCCTATATGAATCTCTTTAAATAAACTCTTTAAAAATGGCCACTGATTTTGATAATCTTTAAAACTTTCAAATAAGTTATTAATATATTTGTTTAGACATTTAAATTTTTCATTTTTTAAATCACTTGCATTAATTACAATGTCTGTAGTTTTTTTAATCTCTAGATTTTTGCCAGAACCAGATACTCCATCTCTTTGTAAATTTTTATTTTTTTCAAAAAAATTGATAATTTCTTTACACAAATCATCATCTTCTAAATTCCAAGCACCAATAAAATGTGGATTTTGTTCGTCATTTTTTACTATGTTTGATCTGATATTAATTCTTTTCATTGCTAAATAATTTTAAAATCTTTTTGAGTAAAAGATATAACACCCTGTGCTTGAGCTATTAAGTCTAAACCATAATTATGCTCATTTAATTTAAGTAACAATTCACCATAAGCTATAACAGTTTTTTTATTATTTGGGTCTAGACTTAAAGCCTTTTTGTAAATTTCTTTAGCTTCAGCTAATCTACCAAGCTTTTCTACAATTATTCCAAGATTGCTATAAGCCATAGCGTAATTGGGTTTAAGTAATATAGTTTTTCTTAAACTCAATTCAGCTTCATCAAATTTTCCCAATGCGTGAAATACAATTCCTAAATTGTTATAAGCACTTAAATTATTAGGATTTATTTCTATGGCTTTTTTATAAATTAATTCAGCTTCCCTCAATTTACCTAATTTTTGAAATGTAACACCAAGATTATTATGTGCTTGAATATGACTAGGTTGATGATTTATTATTTTTTTATAGATCATTTCAGCCTTGAGAAGTTGACCATTTTTAAAATAAGCATCACCCTCTTCTAGTAATCGACTAATATCTATTTTCATAATAATATCAATATTTTAACACTTCAGTATTATTGTGTCGAGATTTGAAATATTCAGAAAATATTTATAAGCTATTCTAATGATTTAGATGTAATCTGCTTTTTCGGATCAAAAAAAGGTTTTTCAATGACATCACACTTAAATGTCTTATTATCAATAGTAACTTCAATCTCTAAACCAATTTTTGAGTAATCAATATCGACTATACCTAAAGCAATATTTTTTTTTAAGCGTGGGGAATAAACTGCTGAAGTAACCTTTCCAATATTTTTATTTTTACTCTTTAAAGGCCAAAAAGTTGTATTTGGGCCACTTAACCTTTCACATTTAATTTCTAAACCAACTTGTAATCTTTTTACTCCTTTGGCTTTAATTTTTTTAAGTGCTTCTTTACCAATAAAATTAATTTCACTATCCAAGTTAACTAAACGATCTAGACCCAATTCAAATGGGTTTGTATGTATATCTGCATCAGCATGGTAAGAAAGCATTCCACCTTCTATTCTTCTAATAGAAGAAGTGTGACCAGGTTTTAATCCAAATTCCTTACCTGCTAACATAATTTTTTCATATAATTCATTTCCTTTTGAACCATCTCTTAAAAACAGCTCATAACCAAATTCACTTGACCAACCAGTTCTTGATACAATTAATGGTATTCCATCTAAATCTAATTCTCTAAACCAATAATATTTTAAATCTTTTATACTTTCTCCTAATAATTTAATCATTATTTCAGCAGACTTAGGACCTTGTAATTGTAATGGGGAAACATCTGGTTCTGTTATTTTCACATTTAATCCAGAGTTAATTGCTACTCCTTGAGCCCACAATAAAATATCACTATCACCTAAAGATAACCAAAAGTGATTTTCACCCAATCTTAAAAGAACAGGGTCATTTAGCACCCCACCTTCTGCGTTTGTAATTAAAACATATTTACATTGACCAATTGATAATTTTGATAAATCTCTTGGGGTTAATAATTGAATAAATTTAAATGCATCTGGTCCAGTAATTTCAACTTGTCTTTCAACTGCAACGTCACATAAAATTGCTGTTTCAATTAAGTTCCAGAAGTTTTGTTCAGGATCGCCGAAATCACGGGGTATATACATATGATTATATACTGAAAAACCAGTAGCTCCCCATTTAACTGTTGAGTCAAAATATGGAGATTTTCTAATTTGAGTTCCAAACCCAAAATTTTTGTTGCTCATTAATTTGTTTCTTTTCTGATCTGTTCTATTTTAATTTTTTTTTGAAGACTTCTATTTGAGTCGTACAGAAGATCGAACTTAATTTTTTTATTTATTTTTATAGAAATAACTTTAGCATTTCTTACTTCGTAATTGTCAGCTACAGCACTAATAGGTCTCTTTTGTGTGTTCAAATTTTTAATAATAATTTTTGATTTATCACTAACTACTCTTCCCTTCCATCTTCTTGGTCTAAAAGCACTAATTGGTCTAATAGACAACTTCTTCGAGTCTAAGTTTAATATAGGACCATAAACTGACATATTATAAGCAGTACTTCCAGCTGGAGTAGAAACTAAAATTCCATCAGATACTAATTTTTTTATAATTTTCTGTGATCCACTAGAAATTTCCAACGAGGCTGTTTGTCTACTTTGTCTTAATATAGATACCTCGTTGATTGCAATAGATTTTTTATTTTTATTAAATTTATTTTTAACAACCATTTCTAACGGTGAAATTGTGACAGACTTTGCCTTAGACAAATTTTTTACTGTATTTCTTGAAGAAAATTTATTCATTAAAAAACCATAACTCCCAGCATTTATACCATAGAAAGGTTTTTTGTATTTATTATACTTTTTCAAAGACGAAAGCATGAAGCCATCACCTCCAATAACAATTATTAGATTACATTTACCTAATGATATGTTTTTGATTTTATGATCTAGAAAATTTTTAATTTTTTTTGATGTTTTTGTATTGTCAAAAAGAATATGAGATTTAATCATTTAGTGGTGCCCTCGGCCAGACTCGAACTGGCACTCCATAAATGGCAAGGATTTTAAGTCCTTTGTGTCTACCAATTTCACCACGAGGGCATTAGTTATTTTCATGAGTATTTATGTTAATATTTACTTTAATGAAACAAAAAAAACAAATTGTAATTTTTACTGATCTAGATGGATCTTTGTTAGATAAAAATACATTTGAGTTTGATGAAATTGAGGATTATTTTAGAGAACTTATTTCAATAGGTATAATAATAATTCCCAACTCTAGCAAAACAGAAGCTGAATTGTCAGATTTTAATAATCAGTACAATTTAAATTTAAGTTTTATTGCTGAAAATGGTTCATCAATTCATGGCTTAAACTTGATACATAAAAATCTGCCTAAAAAAATATTTTTAAGCAGAACTTCAGATGAAATTTACAATGTTTATAATCAAAAGATTCCTCCTAAGTTAAAATCTAAAATTACTTTTATTTTAAATTTAAAATCCAATGAACAACGAGAAATATTTGGTCTTCCATTAGAAAAAATGAATCTTGCTATTAAGAGAAACTATTCATTACCAATTAAATTTAATGGGATTGAAATTGAGAAAAATGAATTTATTAAAATTATAAATGACTCAGGATTAACAGTTCAGACTGGAGGAAGAATAATGAATATTTGTGACAATGTTAATAAATCAAAAGCTATGTGTAAAACTATAGAATTAATCAATAAAGAAATAGACAATGAAATAATAAGTATTGGTGTTGGTGACAACCAAAATGACATTGATATGCTTAAACATAGCGATTACCCATGTTTGGTTAAAAATAATAGTTTTGATAGTGCGTTGGTAAATATAGATAATTTAATTAAATCTAGTGAGCCATCTCCTAAAGGATGGGCAGATGTGATCAAAACGGCTATACAAAAAATTAAAACATAGGATAGGTTGCGGCCATGAGTGATTTCTATCAAGATGGCACTATATCAACGCTCCATGACTTTGGAACTAAATCAACAAAAGATTTAGAAAAAGATCTATTAAAATTTTCCAAAGAAAGAAAAATGGAACTTATTTTACCTTGTCTTTATTCAGAATTAAAAGGTGATGCACTGCCAAAAATTATAAGTGAGATAAGTAAAACAAATTATTTAAATCACATAATTATAGGTCTAGATAAAGCTACAGAAGCTCAAGCTAGAAAAGCTTGGACATTTTTTGAAAAATTAGAAACACCATTTACAATTCTTTGGAACGATGGACCAAATCTCAAAAAATTAGATAAAGAATTAAAAAAATTAGGACTTGCTCCTAATGAATATGGAAAAGGTAGAAATGTTTGGTATTGTATTGGTATGTCTATAGCAAGAGATAGTGCAAGGTCTGTTGCATTACATGATTGTGACATAAAAACTTATGATCGAAGAATGTTAGCAAAACTTTTTTATCCTGTTGTAAATCCATTATTTAATTTTGAATTTTGCAAAGGTTTTTATCCAAGAGTTGCGGATAACAAAATGAATGGGAGAGTTGCTAGATTGCTTGTATTTCCATTATTAAAAGCATTAGAGAAAACAATAGGAAATAGCGATTACTTAAATTTTATGAAGTCATTTAAATATCCATTAGCAGGAGAATTTTCATTTAGAAGAAATATTTTACCTGAATTAAGAATTTCATCAGATTGGGGAATAGAAATAGGAATTCTATCAGAAATGCAAAGAAACTTTTCTCCACAAAATATTTGTCAGGTAGATTTGGCTGATACCTATGATCACAAACATCAAAACTTGTCTATTAATAATGAAAAGCAAGGTCTATCAAGAATGTCTATAGATATTATAAAAACATTTATAAAAAAATTAGCAACTCAAGGTCACTCCTTTAGTAAAGAACAGTTTAGATCTTTAAAAGCAACCTACTACAGGGCTGCATTAGATCTAATAGATGCTTACAGAAACGATGCACAAATGAATGGCTTAAAATTTGATTCTCATACAGAGGAAAAGGCTGTTGAATTATTTGCTGCAAATATTATGAAAGCAGGAGATGCTTTCTATCAAAATCCAATGGATACACCTTTTATTCCCACATGGAGCAGAGTTAAGAGTGCAATACCAGATTTTTTAATAAGATTAGAAAAAGCAGTTAACGAAGATAACATGAGATATATTTAATTATATACTTGAAGAAATTTTATTTAACTCTTTGAATTATATTGAGGATGTTTTGATTGAGGTCTGTTTTTATGATTTACAACGATTGATCCATCAACAACTTTTATATCGTAACCCCAGTTATCCCAACCTTTTAATGATAATGGTTCACCAAGTTTATCCTCAAGTGTACGTGGGTATACATAGCAGCCCTCACTGTCTCCATATTTAATTCTCGCTTCATCCATTTTTTTTTTAACTTCCATATGTAAATCTAGCGGCACATTTAAATGTTGCCCAAGTAAATAACTTAAATTCATATCTTTGCATGCTAAATCCATTGTAAATCCAGATTCATATTTTTGATTAAAAATATGAGGCACAACTGTTTCCCAGGCAAAAGAATTACCTGCCGAAACTCGAATTGCATCAAAAAAAGTCTCTAAATCTAATCCAGCTCTTTTTGCAATCATCATACATTCAGATGCTGCAACCATATTAGTAAATGCAAGCATGTTTGAGACAACTTTTGCAATTGCTCCTGCCCCTATTTCTCCACATAAAACAACTATTTCACCAATTGCATCCCGCAAAACTTCTTTCCAACTATTGAAAATTTCTTTATCTCCACCATCTAAGCAACCATATTATTATTTTGTAAAGCATGAACCCCACCTGTTAGAGTTGCTTCTAGCATTGAAACACCATAGGTTTTTGCTTTTCCTGATAATTGTTGTGTTTGTTTAAAATCAGTTGTGGATGTGTCTATCCAAATCATCCCAGAGTTCGCATTTTGTAACAAACCATCTTTACCATCAACAGCCTGTAAAACATGTTCTGGTTTAGGCAAGCAAGTTAAAACCGCCTTACATTTCTTTGCGAGTTCTTTGATAGAGTTCGCTTTAATAATACCTTTAGGAACTTCATTAAATTTGTTTTTATCAATATCAAAAGCAATAAGCTTATATTTCTTTAATTTATGTAAATTATTTAAAATTGGTTTACCTGCATTACCTAAACCAATAACTCCAATTACGGTGGGATCTTTCATAGGTTTTTCCTTTTGGTTAATAAACAAATTTGTCAATTTTTGACATGAATGTAAATAATTAAAAGTTTTAATGGAGATATTTTGAACATTTTTTAGCGCGACAAGAATTAATCTTCGAATTTATCGGTCATGAGATAAAAAAATGGATGTTTAAAACTAAAAAAAATATAGATTATCTTTTAGCCTGGTCCGTTCATTTTTTAACATGTTCTGGACTTATTTCGGGTTTTTTAGCGTTAATTTGCGTATTCAAAAATGACAAGATTTCAGCCTTTTTGTTTTTAGGTCTTGCATTATTAATTGATGCTGCAGATGGGACATTGGCTAGGAAATTTAAAGTATCTGTTTTTGTAAAAAATATAGATGGAAAAATGCTTGATAGTGTAATTGATTTTTTCAATTACATAATAATTCCATCTGCAATGATATATTGGTTTAAATTTGTTCCCACACCTTTTGAAATAATTATACCTTCAATTATTTTGATTATATCAGCAATATCATATTCAAATAATAATTTGATGACATCAGATAATTTTTACAAAGGTTTCCCATGTATCTGGAATATATTGCTTTTTTATTTGTATTTATTTGATCTTTCTCAAACCTATAATTTATTTCTTATATCTGCCTGTATATTATTAAAATTTATTCCAATCAAATTTATTCATCCATTAAGAGTAAATAAATACAAAAGATATTCTGCAGTATTTATGTTTATATGGTTTGTTTCTTCATTTAAAATTTTATTAAGTTCATTCTATGTTCTAAACAATAATTTTGATTATTTATTTCTTGTTATATGGTTAATATCAAATATGTACTTCGTTTGTCTTACAATTTATGAGCTTTATCGTCCGATATTTAAAAATATTTATTTAAAAATCAAAAGACAAAATACTTAAGTTTCTTTAATTAAAAGAAATACTAAACAAATCATTTGAACAAAATTAATAACTACTGAAATTAAATGGGAATATTTAAATTTCTTATCCTCTTTTTGATCTCTATATTTGTTAATTAATGGCATCAGTAAATAGTTTGATATTGCAAATAAAATTGTGATTGCTAAAATTAGATAAAGATCAATTCCTAATTTACTTAGAAAAAAAAATATTATTAGAACAATAAAACTAATTCCTAAATTAACATTATAATAAAAAGGGAATATTCTTCTTATAAACTTTCGTGCATTCTCTTCATCTAAGGTAGTAAATACTACTGGAGCAATAACAAATGAGAAGAATAACATTATTCCTAAAATCATAGCTGTTAAGTAAATACTAATCTGTTCAATCATAATTTAGTTTTCTATTGAATTTTCTTCTTTCATTAATATTGGTCTACCATCATGTGCGGTATTTAGAGGTATAATTTTACCTTTATATTTAGCACATAAAGTTGGCGCACTTCTTACTTCTTCTCCTAACCTTACTTCTAAATCAACAATTACTAATTTTGCATCTTCCAATTCTTTTAATATTCTCATTTAATTCCTTTGGTTAATTAATTTAATGACAAGCTTGATTATGCTTTTTAAGTCTCCAATAATTATATGGCCATGGTGTTACAAATCCAACAGCTAACATTATGGGCACAACCCACCAAGTGAGCATTGCACCTCCTGTTAATAAATAATCTGTAAAATTCATAGCAACTTCCATACTAATCATAGAAATAAAGCTCATTCCTAAAGCTGTCTTTAATGCTTTTTGAAAAGTAAACTTTTGTTTAATTAGAATAAAAGTTTCTAATATTACACTTGTTATTAATCCGTTAATTATTGCTAAAATCATAATGCTTAAAACTGGGAAAGGGATTTTGGTTATTTGAAAAAATAATATAGTTCCAAAATCACCAATAGCACAACCTAATAAACACCAAGCCGTATTCTTAGCGCTACGTCTCCAAGTGTGTTTGCAATTCCAATTAAGTTTAAATGTTTCAGCACTCATATTTCGTTCTTATCAAATTTTTAATAGTAAATGGTGTATAATATTGACGTATAAAACGATTAAAAATAAAGATAATACTTTAAATAGATAGTAAAAATATTCTTAAATGGACAAAATATTTCAAAAAATATGTGATCTTTACCCTCATTATAGAATAAATACCAATTTCAAAAAAAAAATCTTTTATATTATTTTTACACTTTTTAAATCATTTGTAACTGGACCAATTAAACTTAATTTTGGAAAATTTTTTTTCTATTCTTATCCACAAAGAAAAAATTATAGTAGATCATTACTTAGTAAAGTTACTTTACATGATGAGAGGGAAATTAATTTTTTTATTAAAAATATTAATGATAATTCAGTATTTATTGATTGTGGAGCAAATCAGGGTTTTTATACTATACCAATAGCAGCATCTAACAGAAATTGTAAGATAATAGCTTTCGAACCTTCAATCCAAGAAATGGAGTATTTGAAACAAAATATTTTATTAAATAATATTAGAAATATTGAAACTTCATATTTAGGTATTGGAGACAAAGAAGGTTCTTTCAAATTTAAAAATGATAATTTAGAAAAAAATTCGACAAAAGGTGGTTTGATAGTTGAAGGTGAAAATGCAAATAACGATATAAAGATTATCAAAGTAATAACCTTAGACAAATTTATAGATGATGCTCAAATCGATATTACCAATAATACAAAGTTATTTATTAAAATTGATTTAGAGGGTTATGATATAAATGCTGTTTACGGTTCAAAAAATTTAATTAAAAATTATTTTACAGTATTCCTGGTGGAATTTTCTAAAATGTCAGTTGCAAGTGACATATACTCAAAAAAAAATTTAATGACTTTCTAAAAGAAAACGATCTTTGTATTTTAGATATATCTGGAAAAGAGACTACTTTGGATAATATACACACAATGTTAGATAACCTAAAAGGAAACCATCAAGTTTGTGGAAATTTTATAATTGTGAAAGAAGATTTGGTTAAAAATTTAATCTTTTAAATAGCCTTTTTAAATTTTACAGTATGTATTTGTCGCCTAAATACATTGCAAAAGCGATGGCGGCACCCAATAAAATATATTTCATATGTTAAACTTATACTTAAAATAATCTGTGTTTAAAATGTGATATTTTTTCATAATCGCACCTAAATTAGAACCTAATTAAAACAAATCAATATTCTAGAAATAGAATCGTGAGATTATCATTATTCTTTTTTCTTCATTTAGTTGCTTTAGGAATCCTCTTACTCGTTCATCCTCATGCTAAAGCTGAGGATGACGAGTGGTATATAAATGATTTTGGAGATTACGTTGTTGCAGCAGTTCCTGGGGAAGTAATTCATGGTGATAAATTAAGATTTTTTATTAGAAAGTCTGACTGTTTTGAGGTTGGTATGCTTTTTTCCTTTTCAACTACGAAAGATGTAAAAAATATTGAGGATTTACAGAATATAGATTTGCCAATTAAGATTAATCAATGGAAAGACTTAAGAGCAGCAAGAGTAATAACAGTTCACCCAATGTATGGGATGACCATTGTGATGATGCAGACTAAAGGTTTTTATGATCTGGATGAATTTATAGATAATTTAATGAAAATGTATAATCATGAAAAAGAGTTTAGTATCCAACTAGCTAGAAGTGAAAAATACAATCCAGATGAGCATTTTGATATATTGGATAACAGTTGGAAACTGGATCTATTACCTCATAAAATAAAAGAAGCACAAAGAATGTGTTTTGGACCTGGAGAAATAATAAAGAGTTAATTATGTTTGTTGGAATGGAAGCTTTAGTTATTATTAAATTAGCAACAATATTTCTTCATATTTTATAAATAAATTAACGAATTAATTAAGAGATTTAAAAAAATAATTGGATAAAATTTACCTACTTTTTTGGAGCTGATAAATAGACACATAATGTTTCTTTTTAGGTAATGGAATAATTACAGGTACATCAGTACATCTTGGGACTATTGATTTTTTTCCATAAATAATATTTGCATCATAATTTTCAAAATTTGTTTCTGGATGCGGATTTCCATCATTGATAATAGGCCAAGCATCACATGCTCTATAACCAAATAGTATTAAAGGTCTTGAACCATTAGTATAATTTAAGCCTGAGCCATGAATTGTGCGACAATGAAAGAATGCAACTGAACCTGCTTTACCAGTTAACGATACTGATTTTTTAAAATTAATCTTATTTTTTTTAGTATTAATTTTACCTACAAAGTAATTATCATGACTATGATGACTAAATAATTCTTTTTTGTGAGAACCTTTTATAACCTTTAATGGACCATTTTTTTCATCACAATCCTCAAGATAAATACCTACTGTTATTAAATCATCATTTGTATGTGGATAAAAAGCAAAGTCCTGATGCCATTCAACTAAACTACCCTTTTTCTTATTAGGTAATTTAAAATTTAATTTTCCAAGATGAAATCTTACTGTTCCACCAATTAACTTTTTAACAATATCAATAATTTTTTTATTTCTTGATAAATCATAAAATAATTTATTTTTATTTTGAGGGTTATTTAATCTAAGTATTTCTTTGTTTTTTGAAGAGTTGCTATTGAATACAAAGTGATAATTGTTGTAGCTTTGTGTGCCACCTTGATCTTTAACTTTTTTTCTACTGTTCTTTTCTTTGGTTACAATTTTATTAATTAAAGCATTTAACTTATTGATATCTTTCTTTGAAATAAGCTGATCTTTAACTAAGTAGCCATTCTTTTTGTAAAAGTTACTCTCAGTTCTAGTGATACTCATCAGTTAATTTTATAATAAAAATATAATAATCCAATATGAAAATAGTCCAGATATTATAGTAGCTATTACATTTCTTGAAAAATAACCAACTAGTATAGCCACTATTGCTCCAAAAATTTTTGGATCATTCATTTCTATAAAATTTCCATAATCATTTATAAATATTCCAGGAAATATTATTGCTGGAAATACGGCTGATGGAACATATGCCAATACAGCTTTTACTCGCTCTCCTAATAGATCCCTGTCTACTAAAGCAACCATAGTCATTCTCATAAAATAAGTAATTATCCCTGCAATTATAATTGTAAACCAAGTCATTTTTTTAACCTCAAAACTAAGGCAGCAACAAACAATGCAATAATTGGCGAAATGATTATGTAGGATTTAAAAGGTGCATCAAAAAATAATAAAGAACTTAAACCACATGTAATCATAACTATTACATGATCTAATTTTTTGATATCTTGAACAACAATTGCGATAAAAGTTAAAGGAACTGCAAATTTCAATCCTAATTCCTCAGGCACAAACGAGCCAAGAATTATTCCAGCTAATGTAGATATCTGCCAACAAATCCATAAGGTTCCACCACTTCCTAATAGGTGATAATGAAGATTTGTTTCATTTTTGTTTTTTTGAAAGAACTTGTTAGACTCTGCAAAACCTTGATCTACGACTAAATAAGATATCAATAATTTCTTTATAAATGACAGTTTTTCTAAGTATTCAGATAAAACAGCCCCATATAATAAGTGTCTTGAATTTATTACCCCAACTGAAGTTACTGCAATTAATGCAGATGCTCCTCCAGAAAGAAGCTGTAAAAAAACAATTTGAGAAGCTCCACCAAATATAATGATAGACATTGCATAAACTAATACTGGACTAAAACCTAACTCAATACCAATTGCTCCACATACAATTCCAAAAGGAATTACTGAAAACATATGCGGTGCAACAGCTAATATTCCTTTAGTAAATATTTGTTTTTTTGATAACATTCACTTAACTGGTTGAAGGGCAACTTTTAAATATTTAGTGTCTAACTTACAGTCTTTGTAACCACGTTTAACAACATTTAAATATCTTTCAGTTGGAAATCTAAATTCTGATTTATTAACCATAATATAAGTCATCACTGTTTTATTGTAATAAGTAAAATAAAGTTTTTTATAAAGAATTGGATAATCTTCATAAACATCTAGTTTTTTTTCATCACTTTTTGATATTTCAAATAATGCTCCAGGAACCAAAGAATTTTTACTCTGCTCTATATCAGCAGCTCTATATTTGCTTCTAAAGTTTAATTTATAGCCTTTAAGTTCGTATTTTTTTATGAAAACAGAATCTTTACATCTCCGTTTCATTTGAAAAAGATTAAGATTACTTCCGTAAGCAAAATATAACATTACTCTAGTTCAACTATTCTAATATTTTTTGCTTTTACAAATTCAAGAATTAACGAATTACAAAGATTTATTTTATCTTGATTTTTAGATCTTAATACAATTGAGACACCTAATTTGCCTTGTCTAAAAAAAGGATAGCTTCCTATTTCAACATCTTTATTATTATCTTGAACATTAGTTAATGAGCTTGCTATTTCACTTTCATAGGTCATCAAATTTATTGTCTTACTTAGAATTGGATCGCCGCCTACTAATACATTGCCAAGTCCACCAATCATTGCTTTTAATATTGATGGAACGCCTGGAAGAGAAAAAACATTTTCTACATAAAATCCTGGGGCACCGCTAGTTGGATTTAAAATAAGATTAGCAGTAACTGGCATCTTTGCCATTTTTTGTCTACCATCATTAAAATTACCTGGCTCGTAATATTTTTCTAGAATTGCAAATGCCTCTTTATGAAATCCATATTCAATATTAAAAGCTTTTGATATTGATTCTGCTGTTATGTCATCATGTGTTGGTCCAATACCACCTGTGGTAAACACATAGTTATATTTTACTCTTAATTCATGAACTGTATCAATTATGGTTTTTTCCACATCAGGGATTACTCTTACCTCTCCAACAGAAATTCCCAGAGAATTAAGCCAAGTAGCTAGTGTGCTTGTGTTCAGATCTTTTGTTCTACCTGATAGTACCTCATTACCTATAATGATAATTCCTGCAGATATTTCTTTTTTATTAGTCATTTCTAAATATAAATAAAATTCTATGAAATTTACCAAGACTTTATTAAAAGGCAAATTACAACGGAGATATAAGAGATTTTTCACAGATATAGAAGTAAATAATAAAACTGTTGTAGCGCATTGTCCAAATACGGGCTCTATGATGGGTTTATTAGATCAAGGAAATGAGGCTTGGATAAGCGAACACAATGATCCAAAGCGTAAATTAAAGTTTACTCTAGAGATGATAAAAGTAAAAAATAGAATAATTGGGGTAAATACTCATAGGGCAAATAGAATCGTTCAACATGCTTTAGAAAATAAATTAATAAAAGAATTTAATACAATTAAAAATATACGAGCTGAATTTAAGTATTCTGATGATACTAGATTTGATTTTTTGTGTGATAAAAAAATCTTAGAAGTAAAGAATACAACATTAATAAGAGAAGATGATATTGCAGAATTTCCAGACGCAGTTACCACTAGAGGCTTGAAACATATTCAAAAGTTAAAGGAATCTATTCGAAAAGGATATAAACCTTTTGTCCTATTTTTAATTCAAATTCAAGGTGTAAATAATTTTAGAATTGCAAAAGACATTGACACTGCTTATCATAAAGAATATTTAGTAGCTAAAAAATCTGGTGTTAAATTTCTTGCTTATAGATGTGAATTAAATTCTAAAGAAATAAAAATTGAAAAAAAAATAAAAATTATAAATGAATAATTATTCTGAGAAATTTGAAAAAATGAGAATTGCTGGGAAACTTGCATCTAGAACTTTAGACATGTTAACTAAAGAAGTTAAGGAAGGTATTTCTACAAATAAAATCGATCGACTTGGCTATGAATTTATAAGAGATAATGGTGGACATTCTGCTCCATTATATTATCGTGGTTTTAAAAAATCATTATGTACGTCATTAAATCATGTCGTTTGTCATGGAGTTCCATCAGATAGAATCCTCATTGATGGCGATGCAGTTAACATTGATGTAACTGCTATAGTTAATGAGTACTATGGTGATACTAGCAGAATGTTTACTATTGGAGATATACCAATCAAAGCCAAAAATTTAATAGAGACTACTTATGAGTCTATGATTAGAGGAATAGAAATTTTAAAACCAGGTATAAATTTGGGAGATATAGGTTATGAAATTCAATCCTATGTTGAAGAGAAAGGGTTTTCAGTAGTTAGAGATTTTTGTGGGCATGGAATTAGTAGTACTTTTCATGAACAACCAAATATTCTTCATTACGGTAAAAAAAATACCGGTCACAAAATTACGGCAGGTATGACTTTTACAATTGAGCCAATGATAAATGCGGGTAAATTAGATGTGAAAGTATTAAATGATGGATGGACTGCAGTTACAAAAGACAAGTCTTTATCTGCACAATTTGAGCATACAATAGGAATTACTGAAAATGGCTATGAAATATTTACAGAGTCTATCAAAGGTTATAGTAAGCCTCCATACTAATAATCATAAAAAAATACTCACAAAAAATATTAACTATTTAAACCTGTGAGCATACTCACTCTAACACATAATATCATTAGACCAATTGTTATTGGTACAGATAAAGAAATTGATGTGATTGAATAGCTATATTTTTTTAATATGTGGAAAATCACACTCACAATTCCGACAGAAAATAAAATAGAAAAAAGATATGAGTAACCCATTAAATGCACTGAGGAAGATTGTTGCAATATAAAAGTATACGATAAAAATAAAAATAAAATTGGAAATATGATTAAATTGTTAAAAGATTTATATTTTTTGTTTAAAATAAAAAGTCCAAAAATAGATGCCAATGAAATTATATACATACTGGATATAGATAAAACACAATTATAAATCTCAATAGAGTCAGATAAATTGTTTAATTTAATATTCGAATTAAAATTTACTAAACAATTAGTAATTCTATTACCCCCTAAAAATTGTAAAGCCCCTAACAAAGATCCATTGTGTATATCATCACCAGAGATGCCCACTCTTTGCAAAAAAGACGACCCTTCTACAGCTTGATATTCGCTGATAGCAATTACTTTTAAAGAGAAATAGATCAATACAGGAAATATCAATGAAAAAATAACTTTATAATTTAATAATTTGCTGTTTATATTAAAAAAATATTTATCATAATTATACTTATTTTTATTTAAATAAAGTAACAATAGAATATAAAAAAAAGCAATACCAGCAGAAGACTCAAAACTAAACAAACCTGCAATAAAAAAAAATAGTACACCTAAATTATATTTTTTATTCAAAAACATAAATATTCCAATTAAATAGAAAAATAAAAAAAATACTATTGCCCAATGTGCTATTATCATTTTATAAGTCCACGGATTTATTGTGAAAAAAATAAAACACAGTATAGCTTGGAAATATTTAACTTTCTTCTTGTTGTCTCCAGATAGCATAATAAATAATTCAGAAATCAAAATTCCACTCATCAAAATGGTGATTTTATCTGAAAAATGTCCATATTGTTTTAAAATTTCACTTCCAAATAAATGATTAATAATTACTGAAGGCAATTGAGAAAAAAAAGTTCTAGTTAAATAAATCTTGTCCTTCCAATTTTCAAAATTAAGATTACAATTTTCACAAAAAGTCCAAATACTAAATCCAAAATTTGAAAAATAACCATTTAATTTTAAAAATTGAGAAAAATTGTATAATCTTTGATAATGCCAAGGTAGCCATTCGACCCCCAAGGGAGAATTATTTGACATAAAATATAGATAAATTTGCCAAATAAATAAGTAAACAAATACTCTAAAGTAAATTTTTTTTATCATTTTATCGAAATTATAATTTAATTAATATTTGTCTAAAATTATATTAATTTATTAGTCTTTAATTAGTTTTTTTTTTTGTTCTAGTTTCTTTTAACATGGATTATATGAGAACTATAACCAAAATGGAATTAAATGAAATTAGGGATTATAGGCTTAGGTAGACTTGGCGAGTATTATTTAAGAGATTTTAACAAAAACAAAATTAATTGTTTAATAATTAAAAACTCATCAATACGTAGTTCATTTAAAAAAGCAAAATTAATCAATAAGAAATATAAAACTAGACTTAAAACAGCAAATAATTATGAAAAATTTTTCAAATACAAATTTGACACAACTTTAATTTGTTCTCCTAATGAATATCATTTAAAACACGTTAAGATAGCACTTAAAAAAAATAAAAATATAATAATTGAAAAACCGATCATAAGTCTAAAAAAAATAAAAACTCAAAAATGGGCTTTAAAACAACTTGACCAGATTTTAAGTCATAATAAAAAAATTTTTTATACATTAACAAATGAATATTTTGCAAAAAAATATATTCAACTATTTAAAAATTATAAATTTGATTTCAAAAAATTTGATTTTATTTTTCATACAAATGGATCACATAACTATGAAAATATTTTAGATGATTTAATTCCTCACTTTTTTAGTGTTTTTGACAAAATTTTTAAATATAAGAAAATAACAAAAATTAGAAAAAAAATCCTAAAAGACAAGTGTTTAATAAATTTTTATGCAGACAAATGTTATTGTAATATCGTATTTGTGCAAAAATCGATGGTTAAGAAGTTAAAATTTGGGTTTGATAATTATTTAGTTGAGAGAAAAACTATCGAAAAAAAAGAAGCTGTATCAATTTATTTAAAATCAAGAAAAATTAATAAAAAAATTAAAGTTCAAAATCCATTAACTATAAATATAAAAAAAATTATAAGAAGTAATAAAAATTATAATAAGAAGTATGAATACGAAAAAATTAGGAATAATCTAACCAAATGTTGTAGAATTTTTTATGCCTAAAAAAATATTAAACACCTCTGCAATTATTTTATGTGGTGGTAAAGGATCAAGACTTGGGTCTGTAGGAGAAAAAAAGAATAAAACTTTAATAAAATATAATGGTTATCCGCTTATACATCATATAATAATATATTTGAGGAGATATAAATTAGATAAGATAATAATTCCACTAGGATATCGTGCCAGAGAAATTCAAAAATATATTAATAAAAATTTATTGAAAGAAGATCTTAAAATTTTTAATGCAGGATTAAATACTAATATTACAAATCGCATTAAAAAAAGTATCAAGTATTTAGGAAATACAACCGAAAATATTATTTTAATAAATGGTGACTCTTATTACGAATTTGATTTAAATAAATTACTCAATGAAAAAATTTATACTAAAAAAATTCTTATAAATTTAATTTGTACAAAGCTGAAGCTAGAATATGGTTTCATTGAAAAAAAAAATACACGCACCAATTTTAGATACAAGAGTAAAATATTCAAAAAATTTATTGATACGAATGGAAATTTCAATTTTTTTTACTCAGGACTCTGTGCCATTGAGAGGAATTATCTTGAGAAAAATTTAAAAAAAATTAAACAAAATTTTGAAACAAAATTATTTAATAAAGCTGCTAAAAATAAAAAACTTAGTTTTATCTACGATGATAACTTTTTTTTCCAGATTAATAATGATATTGATCTTAAAATGCTAAATGACAAATAGTTATAAAATTAAAAGTTTATCCTTGGTAATTCCTTGTAATAATGAACAAGATGCGATTAAAATATCACTCAGAATTTATTTTGATATATTGAAAGATATTTTAAAAAAAAAAATAATTTCAGAATTTGAAGTCGTTGTGGTTAATAATGGCTCAACTGATAAAACGCTTGAAGTTCTTTTAGATCAAAAAAAAAATAATGCTTTTAAGATAGTTAACCTAATAAAAAATTATGGCTATACCGCTTCTTACCTTGCGGGTATGTATCATGCAAAAAATGAAATGATAATAACAGTTTCAGCTGATCTTCATGAAGATCCTGACAAAATTAAAGATTTGATACTTACTCATTACTCAACAAATAAACCAATCATGGGTTGCTATAAAAAAAGACATGAAACTTTTTTAAAAAATTTTTTTTCAAATGAATATTACAGATTTATGAAAATAATCAAAATTCCTATTATTAAAAATCACGCTGATTTCAGGTTAATTACTAAGGAGATAAACAAAAATTTTTTTGCAAATCTACCACCATTTGTTTTTATTAGAATCAGAATTCTTGATTTTATTGACTCACATGAAAAGATTTTTTATGATGGAAATGATAGAAAGATCGGTAGAACAAAATTTAATTTTATTTCGAGTTCACTTTTGGCTTTAGATACAATTTTTTTTTATGCAAAGTCACTCTTAAAAAGATCGATCATTATATTAACCGCAACCTTTTGGCTGCTTTTTTTTATATCAATTATTCTATCCAGTAAAACTGAAGCTTCTTTAATTTTATTCATTATTTCTTTAATGTTAACTTTATTTTATTTTTTTATTGGTATAAGAATTAAACAATTAGAAAATAAAAATGAACATTTTCGAGTAAAAGAAATTCTTTAAGTTATGACTACAGTAACACAAAGAGCAAACTACAATGTAAAATATGTTGACTATGGGGAATTTGCAAAAAAAATTTTAAATTACACAAGCGTACCATATCAAATTGAACTCCAACCAGGTCGAGAAAAAGGGAAAGCTCTTTGCTGGATGCAATGCCCTTATTGCTATGGAGGAAGCGCAAAAAATTCAGGTGATAGACTTACAGTAGAAAGATATAAAGAAATCATAAAAGAGGTTTCTTCAGGGCCAAATGGCCGAATTGAAAAACTTATACTAGCAGGTTATGCAACAGATCCTTTAAATTACGAGCATTTTGATCAATTATTCGAAACCTCAGTTGAAAATAATTTCATAACTGGAATGCACACAAAATTACTTAAAATATCAAATAAATTTTTAGAAATTGTTTCTGATAAAACTATAAGAGATAAGTCCTATGTTTCTGTAAGCGTGGATGCGGGTAAGAAAGAAAGTTACAACATTACACATGGAATAAAGTCAAGTTTAGATATACTTGGAAAAATTTATAAAAACATAGAAAATGTTAAACAAAAGAAGAATAATAAAGTGGACATTAATACGACCTATTTATTAACCACTCATAACTCAAGTATTGAAGAAGTTTCTAAAAGTATCGATGATTTATCTTCATTGGGTGTAAACACTTTAAGATTTTCATTTCCTCAAGTTCCGAGAGAATATGACTATAATCAAAAAGGAAATATTTTTGTTGAGGACCGAAAAAAATTAATTGACAAAATTGAAAACCTAATTTCTAGTAAAAAAAGCTCTTCAACTTTTGTATCTATTGTTGATCCTGATACAAAATATAATATTAATCAATTAAGAGCTATACCGTGCTATGCAAGATTTGCACATCCAGCGATTGGACTAGACGGTTATTTATATCACTGCTCAGAATCTTCGTCTCCAGATTTTCATGATCAGTCACTTGGAAATTTGAAAGATAATAATTTTTGGGATCTCTATTATTCTTACGATAAAGAAGAAGTAGAAAAGAGTTTTAAGTTAATGGAAAAAAATAAATGTATGTGTGATAGAAAACTTTTTATTGTAAACAGAGAATTTCAAAAGACGGGTTTGCTAAATAATCATAATTTTAAAAAATAGATAAATTAAGATTTGGTTGATTCAATCCTCTTATAAATACTAAGAGTAATTAGATTATAAAAACTTTGGATTAGATTGGAAATTATGAGACATGAATTCAATCTTTCGTTGAAAAAAAAAGTATTTGAGCTATAATTAGTTATTATAGAAATCGAATAAGGACAAAATTCACAAGATTAGGCATAAGATAATAAAAAAATAAGTTCTTATAAAGTTTAACAGAATCTGTTAAACTTTGCACGAGGCCTCCATATAATTAATGATAACAAGATATTCTAGAAAAGAACTAACAGATATTTGGTCTGAATATAACAAATATCAAATTTGGTTAGATGTAGAGATTGCTGCGGCTGAAGGGATGGAAAAGTTAGGAACTATCCCAAAAGGAGTTGCAAGTGCTGTTAGAAAAAAAGCTAAAATTAATGTTAAAAGAATTCATAATATCGAAGCTAAAGTAAAACATGATCTTATAGCTTTTCTTACATCAGTTACTGAAAAAGTAGGAATTAAAGCAAGATACTTACATCAAGGAATGACTTCATCGGATGTAGTAGATACAAGTTTTAATATTCAATTAGTCCAGTCTGGTAAGATTTTAGTAAAGGATATTGATCAAATACTAAAAGTTTTAAAGTCAAAAGCCAAAAAATATAAATTCACACCATGTATGGGTAGAAGTCATGGGATACATGCTGAACCAATTACATTTGGACTTAAATTAGCTTCTTATTATGAAGAATTTCTAAGGAACAGAAAAAGATTAATTAGTGCAATAGATGAAATATCAACTTGTGCAATCTCTGGTGCTGTTGGCACATTTGCAAACATTAATCCTAATGTAGAAAAACACGTTGCTAAAAAACTTGGATTAAAGGCTGAACCGGTATCTACACAGGTTATTCCAAGAGATAGACATGCATATTATTTTTCAGTTTTAGGTATTATAGCAGGATCAATTGAGAGAGTTTCAACTGAAATTAGACACTTGCAAAGAACTGAAGTTTATGAATTGCAGGAATTTTTTTCAAAAAAACAAAAAGGGTCAAGTGCAATGCCCCACAAGAAGAACCCTATATTAAGTGAAAATCTAACAGGACTAGCTAGAATGGTTAGAAGCTATACCATTCCAGCTTTGGAAAATATTGCCCTTTGGCATGAAAGAGATATTTCTCATTCAAGTGTAGAAAGAAACATTGGACCAGATGCAAATATAACATTAGATTTTGCTTTAGTAAGACTAGCTAGTATTTTAGATAAAATGATAGTTTATCCAAAGAAAATGATGGACAACCTTAATATCACAAAGGGTACCATTTTCTCACAAGAATTAATGCTTGAATTAACCAAATCAGGTTTAACAAGAGAAAAATCCTATAGATTGGTTCAAGCACATGCTAAAAAATGCATAACAGATAATCTTAATCTTTTAGACGTTGTGATGAGTGATAAAAAAATAACATCTAGGATATCAATTAAAAAAATGAAAAAAATATTTGATTATTCCTCACACTTTAAGAATGTAAATTTGATTTTTAAAAGGGTATTTAAATAATGAGAAAAGGAAAAAAATTATACGAAGGTAAAGCAAAAATTATTTATACAACAAATGACCAGAATTTAGTAATTCAACATTTTAAAGATGATGCAACTGCTTTTAACAATCAAAAAAAAGGTGTAATTGAAGGAAAAGGAATTTTAAATAACAGAATTTCAGAACATATCCTTACTCAACTAAGCAACGTTGGAATAAAAAATCATTTAGTAAAAAGACTTAATATGAGAGAACAACTTGTTAAGTTAGTAGAAATTATTCCAATTGAATTTATTGTAAGAAATATTGCTACAGGATCCTTAACAAAAAGATTGGGAATAGAAGATGGTACAGTATTAGATTATCCACTAATAGAATATTGTTTAAAAAATGATGAATTAGGAGATCCATTGGTTAGCAGAGAACATATTTTGGCACTTAAATGGATGGATGTATTTGAATTAGATTTTATTTACGAGGAAGTAAGAAGGATAAATGATTTTCTACAAGGCATGTTTAGAGGTGTTGGCATAAAATTAGTAGATTTTAAAGTTGAATTTGGAAGATATAAAGTTGATGGAAAAAGAGAAGTTTTGCTAGCTGATGAAATTAGTCCAGACACATGCAGACTTTGGGACATGAAAACTGATAAAAAATTGGATAAAGATAGATTTAGAAACAACTTAGGAAACTTAGTTGAGGCTTATCAAGAAGTTGCTATTAGACTTGATTTGCTTCACGAACAATCAAATATAAGGCCATTAACTTATACAAAACCCAAGGCAGTTAAAATTAAGAAAAAATGAAGATAAAAGTCATCGTCACTTTAAAAAATGGAGTGCTTGATCCTCAGGGTAAAGCTATACAACAAACTTTAAATGGTATGTCGTTTGGGAATGTATCAGAAGTAAGACAGGGAAAATATTTTGATATTGAGGTAAAAGAGAGTGATGAAAGTAAAGCTAAGACTCAAGTCGAAGAAATGTGTAAAAAGCTTTTAGCTAACTTGGTTATAGAGGATTATAAAATCTTGTAACATATTAATGAAATCATCTGTAATTATATTTCCTGGTTCAAATTGTGATAGAGATATGGATGTAGCTCTAAAGAAGTTTGGTTTTGAAAATCAAATGGTTTGGCACAACGACGCTGAAATTCCTAAGAGTGATTTGATTGTGCTACCTGGAGGTTTTTCCTATGGTGATTATCTTAGATGCGGAAGTATTGCTGGAAAATCAAAAATAATTAAATCTGTAATCGATTTTGC
This sequence comes from uncultured Pelagibacteraceae bacterium, assembly GCA_902566315.1. GTDB lineage: Bacteria > Pseudomonadota > Alphaproteobacteria > Pelagibacterales > Pelagibacteraceae > Pelagibacter. The sequence continues at coordinate 7,207 of CACFIL010000001.1, read as the reverse complement.
AAATTCTGGAGGATTAGTTCTAGGGATTTGCAATGGTTTTCAAATACTCACTGAGACAGGTTTATTACCTGGAATACTTCTACAAAACAAATACTTAAACTTTATTTGTAAAAATGTTTTTGTAAAAATTAAAAATAAAGAAAATAAATATTTTAAAAAAATTAAAAAAGAAATTTTAGAACTTCATATTGCTCATAACGAAGGAAATTATTTTTGTTCAATGGATGAATTAAAATCCATTGAAGATAATGGTCAAATTGCTGTAACATATTGCGACTTTGAAGGTAATGATGATGAAAAAAATAACCCAAATGGTGCCTTAAAAAATATAGCTGGTATATTTAACAAAGAAAAAAATATTTTGGGTATGATGCCTCATCCAGAAAGAATGATTGATCCATTTCTATCAGGTGAAGATGGATCATTATTTTTTGAGAATTTAATTGAAAGCTTATAATGGTGGAAGTTAACGAAAAAATAGCAATTGAGCATGGATTAAAAAGTGATGAATATAAGAAAATCTGCGATCTTTTAAAGAGAACACCCAATATAACTGAATTAGGTCTTTTTTCAGCAATGTGGAATGAGCATTGCTCTTACAAATCATCCAGAAGACATTTAAAAAAATTACACACCAAAGGTGAACAGGTAATTCAGGGTCCAGGAGAAAATGCTGGAGTTGTAGATATTGAAGACGATGATGCGATTGTATTTAAAATAGAAAGTCATAACCATCCTTCATTTATTGAGCCTTATCAAGGAGCAGCTACAGGTGTTGGTGGGATTATGAGAGATGTATTCACAATGGGTGCGAGACCCATTGCGAATTTAAACTCTATTCATTTTGGCTCACCAGCTCATGAAAAAACAAGAAATCTATTAAGAGGAGTTGTTAAAGGGATTGGTGGATATGGTAACTGTATTGGTGTTCCAACAATAGCAGGTCAAACTTGCTTTGATGAATCTTATAATGGAAATATTTTAGTAAATGCAATGACATTGGGTTTAGTTAATAAAAATAAAATATTTTATTCAAAAGCTGCGGGAATTAACAAACCAGTAATTTATGTTGGCTCAAAGACAGGAAGAGATGGAATACATGGTGCAAGTATGGCATCAGCTATTTTTGACGACAAAATAGAGGAAAAAAAACCTACGGTTCAAGTTGGTGATCCGTTCACTGAAAAACTACTTCTTGAAGCTTGCCTTGAGCTTATGGCTGGCAAGTCAATAATATCAATTCAAGATATGGGTGCTGCAGGTTTAACATCCTCTAGCATTGAAATGGCATCTAAAGGTGATTTAGGTATTGAAATAGATTTAACAAAAGTTCCCTGTAGAGAAGAAAATATGACACCTTATGAGATAATGCTCTCAGAAAGCCAAGAGAGAATGCTTATCGTGTTAGAAGAAGGAAAAGAAAATGAAGCAAAAAAAATATTTGATAAGTGGAATTTAGACTTTGCAGTTATAGGAAAAACAACAAATAGCAAAAATATTGAATTAATTTACAAAAATGAAAAAGTTGCTGAAATTCCAATTGATTTTTTAGCAGAGAATGCGCCTATGTACGATCGAAAATGGATAAAAGCAAAACTTCCAAAAGAAAGTACTTTTTCAAAAGATAAATTTAAATCTTTAAAACTAAGTGATTGTTTAAAAAAAATTTTAATTGATCCAAATATTGCAGATAAAGAATGGATCTGGAACCAGTATGATCATACAGTTATGGGTGATACAATACAAAAACCTGGTGGGAATGCTGGTGTTGTTAGAGTCCATGGCACAAATAAAGCCGTTGCTGCAGCAGTAGACTCTTCTGCAGCTTATTGTCATGCACATCCATTAACTGGAGGTAAACAAGTAGTTTGTGAAAGTTGGAGAAACATGATTTCTGTTGGAGCTAAACCCATAGCTATTACTAATTGCCTTAATTTCGGCAATCCAGAAAAAGAGAAAAATATGGGAGAATTTGTTGAATGTGTTGAAGGGATTGCAGAGGCATCTAAATATTTAAATTATCCAGTGGTTTCAGGAAATGTATCTTTTTATAATGAGACAAAAGATAAAGGAATTAAACCTACACCTTCAATTGGGGGTATTGGATTATTAAATGATTATAAAAAAATGATGACAATGGAATTAAAAAATGAAGGTAATTATCTTTTAGTAGTTGGTAAAACTGGAGGACATCTAGATCAATCAGTATTTGCACGAAATATATTGTCTGAATTTAATGGCCCCCCACCAGAAGTTAACTTATTCAACGAAAAACAAAATGGTATAAGTATTTTAAATTTGAAAAACAAAAATTTAATAGAAACCTGTCATGACGTGTCTTTGGGAGGAATTTTAACATCAATATCTAAAATGAGTATTAAAAGTGGTAAGGGTGTAAAATTATTTCCCTTGGAGGGCTTAGTAAACAAGTTTGAGTATTTTTTTGGTGAGGATCAAGGAAGATATATTATTGAAATTAAACCAGAAAATTTAAAAAATGTAGAGAATATGCTTAAAAAAGACTCTATTCATGTTGATAAATTAGGTTTGGTAGAAGGCGATAAAATTACATTAGAAAATGATTTAAAAATATCAATTGACGAAATCAAAGAAGGCTATAAAAAATGGCTAAAGGAATATATGATTAGCTAATGGCAATGGATTTAAAAGAAATTGAGAGCTTAATAAAAGAGGGATTACCTGATGCTAAGATAGAGATTCAGGATCTTGCAGGAGATGGTAATCATTATTCAGCTACAGTAATTTCGTCGCAATTTGCAGGAAAAAGTAAAATTCAACAACACAAAATGGTATATGATTCACTAAAGGGTAAAATGGGAAATGAATTGCATGCACTTGCAGTAAAAACTAAGGAGAACTAAATGGACAATCAAACAAATGAATTAATTAATAATGAAATTAAAAGTAACGAGGTGTGCTTATTTATGAAAGGAACGCCAGACGCTCCTCAGTGTGGGTTTTCTATGGCTGTTACAAATATTTTAAAAATGCTTGAAGTGAATTTTAAAGGTGTAAATGTTCTAGCTGATCAAAATCTTAGAGAAGGAATTAAAGTTTACAGTGACTGGCCTACAATACCACAGTTATATGTAAAAAATGAATTCATTGGTGGATGTGATATTGTTAAAGAAATGTACGAAAGTGGAGAATTAGCAAAACTACTTGAAGATAACGGAATTGAATATAAAAAGAAAAGCTAAGATTTCTTTTAATAATATAAAGTAATTATCTAGAATAATACTCGATTACAAGATTAGGTTCCATCACGACAGGGTAAGGAACTTCCTCAAACTTTGGTATTCTTACAAATTTAACTTTTTTATTTTTTTCATCAAGTTGTAAATACTCAGGAACTTCCCTCTCTTTGTTAGCAAGAGCTATGTCTATCAAAGCTAATTGTTTTGATTTATCTCTTATTTCAATACTGTCCTCTTCTTTTACTTGATAACTAGAAATATTTACTTTTTTACCATTAACTTTAACGTGTCCATGATTGATAAGCTGTCTGGATGAAAAAATAGTATTTGATAATTTTGATCTATAAATTACTGCGTCTAATCTTCTCTCAAGTAAACCAATTAAATTTTCTGCTGTATCGCCTTTTTTCATAATGGCTCTCTTATACATATTTCGAAATTGTCTTTCATTCATGTTACCATAGTAACATTTAAGTTTTTGTTTAGCTTGAAGTTGAATACCATAATCTGATGGTTTAGATGATTTGGTTTGTCCGTGCTGACCTGGAGGATATGCCCTTGTATTAAATGGACTTTTTGGTCTGCCCCATAAATTAACTTTAAGCCTTCTGTCTACTTTATGTTTTGAGTTTAATCGTTTTGTCATATTATGGTTATGGGGGTTATAGAGATGAAAATATTTTTGTCAATCAAGGTTTTTTAGCGAGACCGGCAAATACACTTGATAAAATGCGTATTTCTTTTTTTGAGAGTTCCATTTTATAAAAAATACTCCTTAAATTTTCAATCATAATTGGTTTTTTTGCCTTTTGTCTAAAAAAATTTTGGTTTTCTAGGGTAGATAGACAGAAATTCAACATAGTAGATATTTCCTTCTTAGTGGCTGTTTGTATTTTTTTTGACTTTTGAAAATCAGTTTTATTCACTGATATTAAGTGGGAAACTGTTTGAGCTACAATTACTAAACTGTGTGATAAATTTAGTGATCTAAATTTACTATTACTTGGAATTTGTAATGTATAATCGGCATAACTTACTTCTTCATTTGTTAATCCAGAAGCTTCTGATCCAAACAAAAAACAAACTCTCTTTGCAAAGTTTATTTTTCTTAAGTCATTTAATGAAATATGTTTAATATTTTTATTTCTAAACCTTGCTGAAGTTGCAATTAATATATCAGTTTTGGCTAATGATTTTTCTAAGTTTGAATAAACTTTAGTTTTTTTTATTATATCTTTGGCTCCAACAGATGTTGCTATAATTTTATCATTTGGGAATATTGGTTTTGGTTCTATTACTGACAAATTGTTAAAACCAAAATTTTTTATAGCTCTTGCACATAATCCAATGTTTTCAGATAGCTGAGGCTTGTGAAGAATAAATGAAATATTATTAAAATTCATTAAGCACTTGCTGGTGCATTATCTTTAAATAACTTATAGTCAAGACTATCTATTAATGCTTTAAAAGAAGCATCAATAATATTTGGTGATACACCTATTGTAAACCAATTCTCACCTTGAGAGTCTGTACTTTCAATTGAAACTCTAGTTACAGCCTCTGTTCCTGTATTTAATATTCTTACTTTATAATCAACTAATCTTAAATCTTTAAGATAATCTGTATATTTAGAAATCTTTTTAATATTGTTTCTGATTGCATTATCTAGAGCATTTACTGGGCCATTACCCTCTCCTTCACAAACAATTGTTTCCCCATCAACTTCTAGCTCTGCTTTAGCTGATGAAACAATTTCTCCAGATGAATTTTTTTTTACGGATACATCGTAAGCTTTAATTATTAAATACCTTGGAATTTCACCTACTATTCTTCTAGCTAATAGTTCAAACGAAGCATCTGCACCATCATAGCTATAACCATTAAATTCTCTCCCTTTTACTTCTTCTAAGAGTTTTTTAATTTTTGGATCATTTTTTTTTATATCGATTCCTATAGTTTCTAATCTTGATAAAATATTTGATTGCCCAGCTTGGTCTGAAACAACAATATTACGTGTATTTCCAACTTCCTTAGGGTCGATGTGTTCATAAGTTTTAGGGTCTTTTTGCACTGCTGAAACATGCATTCCGCCTTTATGCGAAAATGCTGCAGCACCAACATAAGGTAAATGTTTATTCGGCTTTCTATTTAAAATTTCATCTAATAATCTAGAGCATTGTGTTAGATGTTTAATATTGTCCTCATTTATATTGATTTCATAATTACTAGAAAACTCTTGTTTTAAATACAAAGATGGAATTAGTGACATTAAATTGGCATTACCGCATCTTTCTCCTAAACCATTAATAGTTCCCTGCACTTGTCTTACCCCAGCTTGAATTGCAACTAATGAGTTGGCTACTGCATTTTCTGTATCGTTATGTGCGTGAATTCCTAAATTCTTACCTGGGATGTGTTTTGTTACATCTGTAACTATTTTAGATATTTCATGTGGTAATGTCCCACCATTAGTATCGCATAGAATAATCCATCTGGCACCTTGGTCATATGCAGATTTAATACAACTTAGCGCATATTCTTTGTTTGATTTATAACCATCAAAAAAATGTTCAGCGTCAAACATGAATTCTTTTCCGGAATTAATTATGTGTTTTGCGCTTTCGCTTATATTTTTCAGGTTTTGTTCTTCTGAAATACCCAAAGCAACATCAACATGGAAATCCCAAGACTTTCCAAACAGACAGATCGAATTTGCTTTGGAATTTATTAAAGATGATATCATTGGATCGTTCTCAGCACTGTGATCAGTTTTTTTTGTCATTCCAAAAGCTGTTAATATGGAATTATTAAAAGTATGTCTTTTATTAAAAAATTCGGTATCTGTAGGATTGGCTCCGGGCCAACCTCCCTCGATATAGTCAACTCCTAAATTATCTAATGCGACTGAGATTTTTTCTTTATCATCCAGAGAAAAATCAACTCCTTGTGTTTGTGCACCGTCACGTAACGTAGTATCAAAAATGTATATTTTATCTGACATTATTTAAATTTCCACGAGGTTTTACCATCTTTATCCTCTATTTGAACTCCTTTTTCCAAAAGTTCATTACGTATTTTATCAGCTAATTCATAATTTTTATTATATCTAGCTTGATTTCGTTCTTTAATTTTGATTTCAATTAATTCAACATTTAAAGTAGATTTATTTTTTTTAAAATTTTCCCATTCATCTTGAGTTTCAGTTAACAAACCAATAAAGTTACAAGCGGAGACGAATTCTTTTTTATCGTCAAGATTGCCTGATTGAGATTTTTCAAATAATTTGTGAAGATTAGCAATGTACTTGGGTGTATTTAAATCATCATACAAAGGTAAAAGATCATCGTCAGAAATTAGTTTAGGTTTATCTAATCCAACATAACTTTTGTACCATTTATCTATTATCTTTTGACTTTCATCTAATAGTTTATCGTTCCAATCTAAAGGCTGACTATATTGTGCACTAATTAAAGCAAGTCTTAGAACCTGGCCATTAACTTTCTTTTTAAAATCGCTTATCTTTAAAATATTACCCTGCGATTTTGCCATTTTTTCATTTGATAAGGTAATAAATCCATTATGTACCCAATAATTTGATAAAACTTCAGTCTCATTAGCACAACGTGATTGAGCAATTTCATTTTCGTGATGCGGAAATATTAAATCTCTTCCTCCTCCATGTATATCAAACTTATCACCAAGATATTTTTTGGACATTGCTGAACATTCTAAATGCCAACCAGGACGTCCTCTTCCCCAAGGTGACTCCCAACCAGGTTCGTCTTCTTTGGATGGTTTCCATAGAACAAAGTCTTCTTGTTTTTTTTTATTCTTAGACTCTTCAACTCTTGAACCTGCAATTAATCCTTCTTGTTTTTTATTTGACAATTTTCCATAATCTTGAAACTTACTAACTTCAAAATAAATGTGTTTGTTACTTTCATATGCTACGTTTTTCTTAATTAGATTTTCAACCATGTTTATCATTA